>CAUBKG010000005.1 GCA_958436475.1 uncultured Clostridia bacterium | reverse complement strand
AAGTGGTGCAAAGTGGTGAAATTGCTGTAGAAACCGCACCTTTTATGGCCGGCTTCCCACAACCGGCCGGAAGCAGGGGAGCTTAACGTTTATGTTGACTGGTGAATATCAACATAATATCGACGCCAAGGGGCGCATCTTCATTCCCTCCAAATTCCGGGATGACCTGAAGGAACGCTTCATGCTGGCCCGGGGCTTAGACGGCTGTATTTTCGTTTACGCGATGGAGGAATGGAAAGAGCTTGCCGAAAAGATCAAGGCGCTCCCCATGTCCAGCACGCGGCAGGTGCAGAGGTTCCTGTTCAGCGGCGCTACCGAGGTGGAGCTCGATAAGCAGGGGCGGGTGGTCATCTCCCCGAAGCTCCGCGAGCATGCGGGCCTGACCGAGGCCAAATCCGCCACCATCATCGGCGTATCCAACCGCGCTGAAATCTGGAACACCGAGCGTTGGGAAAATGCCTGCGATTCCATCAGCGATGAAGAAATCGCGCTGGAAATGGAAAAACTGGGGTTCTAAAACTGAAGTAAAGGCGAGAAAACACCATGGAATTTTCCCATAAACCGGTTTTGCTGCGGGAAACGATCGAAGCGCTCCGTATCGACCCCTGCGGCGTTTATGTAGACGGCACCGCCGGCGGAGGCGGGCATTCGGAGCAGATAGCAAACCGCCTGACGAGCGGCAGGCTCGTGTGCATCGACCAGGATCCGGACGCCATCGAGGCAGTCACGCAGCGGCTGGGCGGCAGGCCGAACGTAAAAATTGTCCGTGCGAATTATTCGGAAATCAAAAGCATCCTCGCAGCGGCAGGCATTTCTGCGGTGAACGGCGTGCTCCTCGATATCGGCGTATCGTCCCATCAGCTGGATACCGCCGAACGCGGCTTTTCCTATCATGCAGACGCGCCCCTCGATATGCGTATGAGCCGGGAAGGGGAAACGGCTGCCGAACTCGTAAACCAGAGAAGCGCGGAGGAGCTTGCAAAGATTTTTTTTGAATACGGAGAAGAAAAGTTTTCCCGCCGGATTGCGGAACGCATCGTCCGCGAACGGGAGGAAGAGCCCATTCTCACAACCCTTCGCCTGGCGGAAATCATCAGCGCCGCGGTTCCGGCCGCATCCCGGAGAGACGGCCACCCCGCACGGCGGGTGTTCCAGGCGCTTCGCATCGCGGTCAACCACGAGCTGGACAGGCTTTCCGACGGCCTCGAAGCCGCGTTCGACGTTTTGGCCCCGGGCGGCGTGCTTGCCGTGATCACCTTCCATTCGCTGGAAGACCGGATCGTGAAACAGCGGTTCGCGGGATTTTGCAAAGGGTGCGTATGCCCGCCGGATTTTCCGGTGTGCATCTGCGGCAGAACGCCGCGGGGAAAGCTCGTTACCCGCAGAGCGGTGGAGAGCTCGCCCGAGGAATTGAGTGAAAATCCAAGGTGCCGCAGCGCGAAGCTGCGGGCCGTTCAAAAAATATAAGGAAAAGAAGTGAAATCTCATGCAGGGCTACAGAGGAAACGTGGCATACAGCAATGTGAATACTGCACCGAAGCGTGCGGAAATCTACGAGATGCCGCCCCGCCCGCAGAAGCGCCGGAAGCCGCGCAGCAACATCGGCTCGATGGTCAAGATCCTGTTTATGGCCGTCACGGCGATGGCGGTTCTGTTTGCCTATTTGAATACCATGACCCAGATCATGGAGCTGGACAGCGAAATCACCGGCCTCCACGAGAGCATTGAAAAAGCGGAGAGCGAGAAGATGAGCCTCGATATGAAGCTCGAGGGCATGATGTCTCTCAAAAATGTGGAGACCTATGCCACGGAAACGCTCGGCATGAAAAAGGTGGAGAATTACCAGACCAACTACCTAAAGCTCAATGAGGGAGAGCTGCTCGTGAAAGAAGAGCCGTCTTCCGGAGCGGAGAGTCTCATGTCCAAACTGGACGACGGCCTTCAGAAGATTATGGAATACCTGCGGTGAAACGAAAATAGAAATGTAATAGTCAGGGTACGAGAGCCCGGGAACTTCCCCGGCTCTCGTTTTGTGCAAATAAAGGCGGCAAACAAATCCGGATGAAGAAGAGAGAAGGTGCAGAATGGGGAACAGCAATCAGCCAGCGCAAAGAAACGGCATGACCAAAAAAATGCTTCGGCGGTCGCTCGTGTTCATGCTGCTGTTTCTTATCGTTGCTTTTTTGATCGTGATCGTGCGCCTCGGCATCATCATGCTGG
This sequence comes from uncultured Clostridia bacterium, assembly GCA_958436475.1. GTDB lineage: Bacteria > Bacillota > Clostridia > Oscillospirales > Acutalibacteraceae > CAUBKG01. The sequence goes on along the minus strand of CAUBKG010000005.1, from coordinate 47,864 downwards.
CAGACAGTGATTTTTACCAGTCCAAGGCGCTGAGCCAGCAGCTGCGCGATACGGTGATCGAGCCCCAGCGCGGAACGATCTACGACCGCAATATGAAGCCGCTCGCCCAGAGCGCCACGGTTTGGACGGTCTACGTTTCCCCTGCCGATTTGAAGGAAGAGGAACGGGATATCGTGGCGGACGGCCTTTCGGAGATCCTCGGAGTGGACCGCCAGAAAATATACGACGCCGTCTGCAAAAAGACCTATTACGAGATCATTAAGCGTCAGGTGGAAAACGACGTGGCCGACAAGGTCCGCACGTTCGCCGTGGAGAAGAAGCTGACCAGCGCCATCGGGCTGGACGTTTCCACAAAGCGCTATTACCCCAACAACAATTTTGCCTCCACCGTGCTCGGCTTCGTCGGGACAGACAACAACGGCCTCAGCGGCATCGAAGCATATTACGATAAGGACCTCGCCGGGGAAGAAGGCCGCGTGATTGCGGCAAAGAACGCGCGCGGCGCGGATATGCCCTTTACCTATGAAAAAATGGTGGATGCGAAAAACGGCAACAGCCTCGTGCTCACTATCGACGAAGTGATCCAGTATTTTGTGGAAAAGCATCTGGATATCGCGGTCAAGGAAGACAACGTAGAGTCCCGCGCAGCCTGTGTGGTAATGGATGTGAAAACCGGCGATATCCTCGCCATGGCCACGAAGCCGGATTTCGATCCCAATTCCCCCTTTGAAATTTACGATGAAAAGGCCAAGGCCGCCATCGAGCAGCTCGAGGGGGACGAGCGCAAAGCCGCCGTTCAGAAAGAGCAGCAGGCCCAGTGGCGGAACAAGGTCGTTTCCGATACCTATGAGCCGGGGTCTGTGTTTAAGATCGTGACCGGATCGGCCGCCTATGAGCAGCATGTGGTAACGGAGAGCAGCACCTTTCATTGCCCGGGCTATATCGTTATCGGCGGGCGGAAGATCAAGTGCCATAAAACCCAGGGCCACGGCACGCTGAACCTGCCCGAAGCCTTCATCAATTCCTGCAACCCCTCTTTTATCCAGATGGGCCAGAATCTCGGCGCGGAGCAGTTTTATAATTACTTCAAGGCCTTTGGCCTGACCGAGCGCACGGGCATCGACCTGCCTGGCGAAGCGGATTCCATTTATTATACCGCCGATAAAATGGGCGTGGTAGAGCTGGCCAGTGAATCGTTCGGCCAGACCTTCAATATTTCTCCCATCCAGCTCGTTACTGCCGTATCGTGCGTTGCAAACGGCGGACAGCTCATGCAGCCCCGCCTCGTGAAGCAGATCGTGGATGAAAACGGCAATATCGTAAAAAATTACGAGCCCACCGTAAAGCGCCAGGTGATTTCCCAGTCCACCGCCACCGCCATCTGCAACATGCTCGAGCAGGTGGTAAGCGTGGGCTCGGGCAAAAACGCCAAGGTCACGGGCTATAAGATCGCCGGCAAAACGGGTACCTCCGAAAAAATCAGCCAGAACCTTGCAACCGGCAAGAAAAAATACATCGCCTCCTTCTGCGGCTTCGCCCCGGCGGACGACCCGCAGATTGCCATCCTCCTGCTGCTCGACGAGCCGAACACCACCAGCTATTATGGCGGTACGCTCGCGGCGCCGGTTGTCGGCGAAATGTTTGAGGAGATCCTTCCGTATCTCGGCATCGACCCGCAGTATACCGAGGAGGAGCTGGCGCAGCTCGACGTCAGCGTTCCCCCGGTAGACGGCAAAACGACGGAAGGGGCGAAAACCGAAATCAAGAACGCCGGCCTCGAGGTTACGGTCATCGGTTCGGGCGACACGGTTCTGAAGCAAGTGCCGGCCGGAGGGCTCACCATGCCGAAGGGCGGCACAGTGGTTCTCTATACCGAGGAGAACACAGAGAACACGCAGGTAACGGTTCCCGATCTCACCGGCGTCTCCGTCACGGAGGCCAACCGGCGCGCCATCAACGCCGGGCTCAATATCAAGCTTTCGGGCTCCGGCCTCGAGCAGAGCGGCGCGGTATCCTACCGCCAGAGCATCGACAAAGACACCAAGGTAGACAAAGGCACACTCGTCACGGTATACTTCCGGTATTCCGACAACGTGGAATAAAAAAATCCATCACCGTCTCGCAGGAGGGATTATGAGGCTTTCTCAGTTGCTGCAAGACGTAAAAATCCTCTCGCCTTATGAAGACAGGGAGATCGCGAACATCACGGACGATTCCAGAAAGGTAGAACCAGGAGCGGCTTACGTTTGTATCCGCGGGGAGAAGGACGATGGCAGCCGCTATGTGAACGGCGCGCTGGCGGCGGGAGCCGCTGCGGTCGTCACCGAACGGGATCTGAGGCTCCCGGAGCAGGTTTTGGTGGAAGATGCACGAAAGGCCTATGCCGCCATGTGCGCGGCTTACTTTGGGCATCCTGCCCGCCGCCTGCGCCTCATCGGCGTGACCGGCACCAACGGAAAAACCACCACCGCGAACCTCATCAAGCATATCCTGGAGGAAAACGGGGAGACCTGCGGCCTCATCGGCACCATTGAATACGAGGTGCCGGGAGAAACCTTTGCTTCCCACCTCACCACCCCGGGGCCTAATGAGCTGAACAGCCTGCTGAAGCGCATGGCAGACGCAGGCTGCGGATACGCGGTCATGGAGGTTTCTTCTCATGCTCTCGACCAGGAAAGGGTGCACGGCCTCCATTTTTCCAGCGCGGTGTTCACGAACCTCACGCAGGATCATCTCGATTACCATAAGACTATGGAACGCTATTTCGAAGCCAAGGCAAGGCTGTTCGGGATGTGCGGCAGAGCGGTGGTCAATGCCGACGATCCTTACGGCCGCCGCCTGATGGAGCGGGTTTCTGCCCCGCTTACGTCTTTTTCCATGGAAAGCGACGGCGCAGACTTCACTGCGAAAAACATCCGCTATTCGGGAGACCGGGTAAATTACCTTCTGCTGAGCGAGGGCGTCCTTTGCCGGGTCGAGTTTGCTTCCCCCGGGAGTCCTTCCGTTTATAATTCGCTTGCGGCCATCACCTGCGCGGCGGGGGAGGGAATATCCCGCCTCAAGGCCGCCGAGGCCATCTGCACGGCAAAAGGCGTGCGGGGGCGCATGGAAATGGTACCCACCGGCCGGGATTTCCATATTATGATTGATTACGCTCACACGCCGGACGGCCTCGAAAACGTGCTGAAAAGCGTGCGGGGAAGCGTGAAAGGAAGGCTCGTGCTGCTGTTTGGCTGCGGGGGGGACCGGGACCGCACCAAGCGCCCCCTCATGGGGGAGATTGCCGGGCGTCTCGCGGATTTCGTGGTGGTCACCTCGGATAATCCGCGCACCGAACCGCCCGGCGCCATTATCGAAGACATTTTAAAGGGCCTTCCCGGCCGGGAAAACGTAAAGGTAGTGGAAAATCGCGCGGAGGCAATTAAATGGGTGATTGAAAATGCCCGCGCAGATGATATAATTTTACTGGCGGGGAAAGGCCATGAAACCTACCAGATTCTGAATGGAAAGACCATTCCCTTCGATGAGAGGCAAATCATCGGGACGTGTTTAAAAAATCTCTAAGTTAGGAGAGGCAAGGATGGTAACATTAACATTATCGCAGATTGCCGAAGCAGTGGGCGGCCGCTGTGTGGGAGAGGCGGAGGTCCATTCCGTGTGTATCGACAGCCGGAGCATCCGCCCGGGCTGCCTGTTCATTGCCATCATAGGCGAGCGGCTCGATGGGCACCGCTTCGTTCCCTCGGCCGTGGAGCAGGGCGCGTCTGCGGCCCTTGTTTCGGAAGAGGGATGCGCGGAGAATATCCCCCACGTAGTGGTGGAAGACACAGGCGAAGCGTTTTTAAAGCTTGCGAAGTATTATAAAGAACTGCTTCATCCGCTCACCGTCGGCATTACCGGAAGCGTGGGCAAAACGACCACGAAGGAAATGACGGCGGCGGTCCTCTCCCGAAAATATAAAACGCTGAAAACCGAAGGAAATCTCAACAACCTCATCGGCTTGCCCCGCACGCTCATGGAGCTGGAGGCCGACGACAGGGCCGCGGTGATCGAAATGGGCATGAGCAACAAGGGGGAGATTTCCGCCCTTTCGGAGACGGCCGGGCCCGATATCGGCGTCATCACCTCCATCGGCGTTTCACATATCGAGAGCCTCGGTTCCCGGGAGGGCATCTTCCATGCGAAGCTCGAGCTGATCGATGGCATGAAGCCGGGTTCGCCCCTGATCGTCTGTGGAGACAACGACCTTCTGAGCACCATCCAGTCGAGCGATTATAAAATCATTTTTTATGGGATCGAAAACCGGAAAAACGATTATACCGCTCTGAACATCCGCACGCTGGACGGCAGAACGAGCTTTGAAATTAAATACGGCAAGCAGCGGCAGAAGGTTATAATCCCAGCCATTGGAATCCATAATGTATATAACGCCCTGGCAGCGTTCGCCGTCGGCATGGAAGCGGGTGTTTCGCCGACGGAGGCGGCGGAAGGGCTGAAGAATTACGTTCCCTCCGGCATGCGCCAGCGGATCGTGGAGAAAAACGGCATCACGGTGATCGAGGATTGCTATAACGCCAGCACCGATTCCATGAAGGCCGCTCTTTCCGCGCTTTGTTCCCTGCATGTAACGGGCCGGCGCATCGCCGTGCTGGCCGATATGCTGGAACTGGGCGAAATTTCCGAACAGGAGCATTTTGCCGTGGGCAAGCTTGCGGCGGAATCGGGCATCGACCTGCTCTTGGCTTACGGAGATTACGCGCGGTTCTATGTGGCGGGGGCCCGCGCCGCAAAGCTCTGGGGCGCCTGGGACTTCGATGAAAAGGAAGAAATTGCGGCAACCCTCGCCATGGGAACAAAGCCGGGCGATGCCATCCTTTTCAAGGCCAGCCGCGGCATGAAAATGGAAGAAGTGATTTATTCGCTTTACAGGAGGTGGGAAAAGAAATGAGCGGTCTTATCACAGCACTGACGGTACTGGTGGCCTTTGGCGTAACGGCGCTGATGGGGCTCGTTTTTATTCCCTATCTGAGAAAGCTCAAATTCGGGCAGACGATTCTGGATATCGGGCCTCGCTGGCACAAATCGAAACAGGGAACGCCCACCATGGGCGGTATTATTTTCATCATCGGCACGGTGGCGGCCCTCGCGGCGGCGCTTGCCGTTCTGGCGTTCAGCGGGCAGAAAACGTCGGAAATCGGCGCCGGCCTCATCAACACAAGGGTGTTCGGCGGCCTCGCCATGGCGCTCGGGTTTGCGCTCATCGGCTTTATCGATGATTACATCAAGGTGGTAAAAAAGCAGAACCTCGGCCTTACCGCCTCCCAGAAAACCATGCTCCAGCTCCTGGTTGCTGCGGCTTACCTGCTGGCGCTTTCCCTGGCCGGAGACCGGCTTACTTATATCCCGTTCATCGGGGAAGTGGACCTCGGGATTTTCTATTGGCCCATCGCGCTCATCGCCATTTACGGCTTTGTGAACGCCGTAAATTTAACAGACGGTATCGACGGCCTTGCAGGCTCCGTTACCATGATCGTCGGCATCTGCTTCATGCTCTGCGCCGGCGTGCTCGGCTTTTATAAGATGAACCTGATGGCGGCCGCCCTCGTGGGAAGCTGCGCGGGCTTCCTCGTGTGGAACTTTCACCCGGCGAAGGTGTTCATGGGGGATACCGGATCGCTTTTCCTCGGCGGTATGGTATGCGCTCTGGCCTTCGGCATCAACCGGCCGATCCTGTTGCTTCCCGCCGGGATTATCTATATTGTGGAGGCCATGTCGGTGGTGATCCAGGTGGGATATTATAAAAAGACGAAAAAGCGGCTTTTCAAGATGAGCCCCATCCATCACCATTTTGAACTCAGCGGCTGGAGCGAAATAAAAATCGTTGGCGTGTTTTCCATTATCACGGCTATCGGCTGCGCCGCCGCCATTTTGGTCAATGTTGCCGATATGCTTTGAGCGGAGGGGCCCTCATAGCTTTTTTTCGTTAAACTTGATTTTTGAGGTGAGCCGATATGTCCAAGTCCAAGCAGAAAAGAGGGCTGCTGTCCGTCCTGCGGAAACAGGAGGGGCAGTTCGACCTGCCATTTTTTGCGGTGGTCATCATACTCGTTTCGGTTGGACTGGTCATGCTCTTTTCCGCCAGCCATGCTTACGCTTTTTATAATAAGGGCAACAGCACGCATTTCATCAGCCGCCAGGTTTTGTTCGCCGTGGCGGGCGTGGTCGCCATGCTGGTGATTTCCCGGCTGAATTTTGAATTCTGGCAGAAAAAGGTCTGGCTCGTGTTTGGGCTCGCGCTCGTTTTGCTGATTATCGTTCTGTTGATTCCGCCTTATCTCGAGGGCTTCCGCCGGTGGATTTACTTTGGGCCGGTCAACTTCCAGCCTTCGGAAATTGCAAAGTTTGCCGTTATTATCGTGATGGCGCATTTTATCTCGCTCAATTACCGGAATATGAACAAGATGCGGTATGTGTTCGCGGCATTTTTCCTTTTTGTAGTGCCGGTTGCGCTGCTCACTTTTTTTGAACCGCACCTGTCCGCCACCATCATTATCTGCCTCATTGCCGCGCTCATGCTGATTATCGGCGGTGCAAACCTCAAATGGATCTCCATCGGCGTGGTGTGCATCGCCGTAGCGGCCGCCGTGGCGATTCTCGCGGCAAACGCCATCGATTACGCAACCTCCCGCTTTCAGTACTGGCTCGACCCGTGGTCCGATCCGCAGGGCAAGGGCTGGCAGACGATCCAGTCGCTTTACGCCATTGGCTCCGGCGGCTTTATGGGGCAGGGCTTTGGGCAGTCGAGGCAGAAGTTTCTGTATGTATCCGAGCCGCAGAACGACTTCATTTTTGCCATTGTCTGCGAGGAGCTCGGCTTTGTGGGAGCCACGATCATCGTGCTGCTCTTTGCGTTTTTCGTTTATCGCGGCTTTGTGATTGCCTCCCGTGCAAAAACCAAGTTCGGCGCCCTTCTGGTGCTCGGCATCACGCTGCAGGTGGGGCTCCAGGTCGTGCTGAACATGATGGTCGTTACCAATACGATACCAAACACCGGCATCAGCCTGCCTTTCTTCAGCTATGGGGGCACGTCGCTGATGATGCTGCTGGGCGAAATGGGGGTCGTGCTCTCGGTATCCCGTTCGTCCATGATGCACAATAAATAGAAGGAGCTTGCTTTATGACGATCCTGCTTGCGGGCGGCGGAACGGCGGGGCACATTAATCCGGCCATTTCGATCGCCAATTATATAAAGGAACGGCATCCGGAGGCGAAGATATGCTTCGCGGGAACGCCGAAGGGAATGGAGGCAAACCTGGTCCCGAAGGCCGGCTATGAATTTTATCCGGTAGACGTCAAGGGCTTCCAGCGGAAGCTTTCCCTCAAAAACATCGGGCGGAACATCGAAGCCGCCGTCAAGGTGTTCACTTCTTCCATCCAGGCGGGCGGTATCCTCAAAAAGACGGCTCCCGACCTCGTGATCGGAACCGGCGGGTATGTGAGCGGCCCGGTGCTCCGCAAGGCGGCGAAGATGGGGATCAAGACCGCCATTCATGAGCAGAACGCATTCCCCGGGGTTACCACCAAAATGCTCGCCCCGCATATGGATGCTGTTATGCTGGCGATGGAAGATGCAAAAAAGCACCTGCCCTCTAACCGGGAATATGTGGTTACAGGCAACCCCGTGCGGCAAGAGGTTATCCGGGCGGATCAGCAAAAATCCCGTCGCGCGCTCGGGCTGGATGAACGGCCGGTCATCCTTTCGTTCGGCGGAAGCCTCGGTGCGAGAACCATCAACGAAATGGCGGCGGATATCATCGCATGGCACTGGAAAGATGCAAAATACCAGCACCTGCATGCAACGGGAAGGTACGGCGTGGAGCTCATGCCAAGGCTGCTGCGGGAAAAAGGCGTAGAGCTTGAAAAAGCGCCGCAGGTACGGATCACGGAATATATCGACAATATGGATGAATGCATGGCGGCGGCCGATCTCGTCATCTGCCGTTCGGGTGCCATTGCGCTGAGCGAGCTGGAAGCGCAGGGCAAGGCGTCCATTTTGATCCCTTCCCCCAATGTGGCGGAAAACCACCAGTACCACAATGCCATGTCTTTGGCGCGCCGGGGCGCCGCGGTGGTGATCGAGGAAAAGGAGCTGACCGCCGAGCGAATGATCGCGGAGCTGAGCCGCTTGCTCGAGCACCCCGGAACCCTTCGGGAAATGGGGCAAAATGCGAAAAGCGAAGCGGTGCTCGATGCAAATGAAAGAATTTATCAGGTGCTTATGGGGCTTTTATAAAGCCCCATTTTTTAGAAAACGGAAGCCGCGGGCCTCGCCTGCGGCTTTTTCTGCGTTTTCACTCATCCCAGCCGGTATGCATAGTATGGCTTGCAGGAGCCTGCCGAGAGGGCTTATATTTTAGAAAGGGTGAGAGAATGCCAAAAATAAGAATAGAGGGCGGGAGGAGACTATCCGGCGCCGTTTCCCTGCAGGGGGCGAAAAACAGCGCTCTGCCGATCCTTGCCGCGTCCTTTTTGACAAATGCGCCGTGCATCATACATAATTGCCCCCGGCTTTCGGATGTGGAAACGAGCTTCAGCATTCTCCGGGAGCTGGGCTGCGCCGTTCAGGCGGAGGAAGGCTCGGTCATGGTAGACGCATCCCGGGCGGAAGGATTTGAAATTTCCGATATCCTCATGCGGGAGATGCGGTCCTCCATTATTTTCCTGGGAGCCATCATCGGCAAGGTGGGACGGGCGCGCCTGTCGTACCCCGGGGGCTGCGAAGCCATGTGGTGCCGGAAGCCGGCTCAAGCGGAGGGAACGGAGGGCGCGGCAAGAAAAGATTGCAAATTCTGTTAGGACCGTTTATTTAAAAATAGAATAGCGGAAAAGACGATTCTCCAAAGGCGTACACGAAGCGGAGCTCATTTAAAACGTTCTGCAGCTGCGGAGGATGCTTTTTTCGCTTTCTATTTTATTGCCCTTTTACACCGAGGGTATAGAAAGGTAAGAGCAGAATTGACGTCTTTGGAAATTCTCAGCCGTAACGTAAAACGGCTCCGCAGCGCGTATGGCTACACGCAGGAGTCCCTCTGTGACAAAACGGGAGTAAGCGAACGGGAAATCAGCAAGGTGGAACGAATGGCGGTCGATCCGGGAACTCAAATCGTGGACAAGCTAGCGGGCGGTTTTCATTTGAGCGCCTCGGAGCTGCTCGATGAAGCGCTCGAAATACCGGCGCGCTCTTCGGAGAAAAGAAAGCTGAAGGAAAAATTGACGCGGGAGCTGGAGCGGATGAGCGCGCCGGAACAGCAGATGCTTTGGGAGATGCTCGAGAGCTACCGCCGCTGCAAAAGGGAACACAGCATTTGCGCACGAAGGGAACGATAGGCGGAAGCGCATTCCGCGCGCTTTTTGGACGCATGGACCGGCATTAAAAAAAACGTTTCATCTTGGAGGAGGCTCCGCGCAGCCAAAACGCCGCGGAGCCTTTTCGCTTGCTTTCGGGGGAATAGCGCGCCTTTTCTTCCTCATATAGTAAAGGGAAAGGAAGGGTGCTTATGAAAGGCGATCCTGTGCCTGCGGCAGAGCAGAAGGAACTGCTGTGCTGGTTTGTCCGCCCTGCCGGGGCGCTTTGTTCCGAAGAAGAAACGGCGGTGCGGCTTGCGGAATCCTTGTTCCGGCGCGTTGCGGGTGCGAAGAAAGCAGAAGGACCTGTGGAAGAATCTTCAGAGAAGGTTGGGAATTCGAGCGGAGGTGTGTTATAATAAGTTCACATAGGTTTTGGAATTTCGCCTTCCGGCAGGCGTCTCCGCGATGAAGGATGAAAGAAAAGTTCTGATTTACTGCAGGGAAAGCCGGGATGAAGGAAATGAAAATTACGAGCGGATCGAAACTCAGCGCGATATGCTGCTCCGCTTCTGCCAAAACCGGAATATGACCAATATTGTCGACATCGTGATGGATGACGACGTTTCCGGCACTTCCTTCCGCCGCTTCGAGGGGATCATCCGGAAGATCGAGCAGGGGGAAATCGAAGTGATCGTTTTCAAGGATTCCTCCCGCCTCGGGCGCAACCTCCGGGAAAGCCTGAATTTTATCGCCATGCTGGAGAAATACGGCGTGGAGATCCTGTTTGAGAGCGAGGAGTATAACGAGGACTTTTTTCCGCTGCTCGCCTGGTTCAACGAGCAGCGCGCCAAAGAAGACAGCCGGAAAATCCGCCGCGTATTCCGCCACAAGATGGAAACGGGAGAGCTCCTGGTGCGCTGCCCGTATGGATACCGCAAGTCCCCTTCCGGCGGTATGCTTCCGGAACCGGAAGAAAGCCGGGTGGTAAAGGAAATTTACCGCCTGTTTCTGGAAGGGAGGCTGTGCGGGGAAATTGCGTCACTTTTGAACGGACGAAGCGTGCCCACCCCCTCGCAGGCGGCCGGCTTAAAAAAGCAGGCCGCCGCATGGAACAGCCAGCATATCCGGCGGATATTGCAGAATAACGTTTATTGCGGCGTGATGACCTACGGTAAACGGACGCATCTGAGCTTTAAAAACAAGCGCCTCGTATCGAGAAGCCCGGAGGATTGGATCGTGCGGCCCGGCCATCACGAAGCCATCGTTTCGGAGGGCGATTTCCGCGCGGTGCAGCAACTCTGGAAGACGCAGCCGGATGCAAGGCCCGCCGCCCGGCAGCATTTGTTTTCCGGCCTGCTCCGGTGCGGAAGGTGCGGCTCGCGTTTGGTGTTCCGGGCGCGCCCCGGCAGAAGCCCCGCCTATATCTGCGGTAAAAACCACCGGGAGGGCGCCCCCCATACAGGCGGCGCGGGCTGCTGTTCCCACCGCCTGAAGGAAGAGCTCGTGAACCGGGCGCTGCGGGAATATCTGCGGCTCCTGTTCAGCCGCCATGAAAAGGCCGTGCGCGAAACGCTGGAACGGCTCTGCGGCCTTTCGCCGCTTGCGGCCGAGAGGCGGGAGTGGGAAGAAAAACAAAGGTCTGCGGCGAAGATTCTCGCCCGGATTTATGAAGATCGGCTCCAGGGCCGGATTCCGCCGGAGCTTTTCGAGCAGAAAGCAGCGGAGTATCGGGAAAAGCAAAGGCAGGCGGAAGGGGAGCTTTTGCTTCTTGCGGAGCGCCCGGAGGCGCCTTTGCCGCGCACGCCGGAGGAGCTTATCGCCTCGCTGCCGGAGGAGCCTTTGACGAGGGGGGAATGCTCGGTGCTGTTCCGGGAGGCGGTTTTCTTCCTGCCGGGCGAGTATACCGGGCAGGACGGCTGGAATTTAAAGGAGGAACAGCGCCGCGTGCTCCGCACCTGCGGCGGGCTCGTTTTTGTAGTGGATGCTCCCGCTCTGTCGCCACTGTCTGTTCGCACCCGGGAGGATGCGAGCTTGGGCCGAGACCCATTGACCTTCACCTTGCCGCGCTGAGGCAGATGGGAGCGTCTATCGAGGAGGAGCACGGGTATATCGACTGCCAGGTAAACGGCAGGCTCTGCGGCTCGCATATCAGCCTTGCATTCCCAAGCGTAGGCGCCACGGAAAATATCATGATCGCCGCATCCACGGCGGAGGGGAAAACCGTGATTGAAAATGCGGCACGGGAGCCGGAAATCAGCGACCTCGCCGATTTTCTCAACGGCTGCGGCGCGCGCATTCACGGCGCGGGAGACGGCACGGTGCACATCGAAGGCGTGGAAAAGCTCATGGGAACGGAGCACCATGTGATCCCCGACCGCATCGTTGCGGCCACCTGCCTTGCAGCCGCCGCGGTAACGCAGGGGAAGCTGACCCTCAAAAATATTATCCCTGCGCATTTGAGCTCGGTAATGCCCGCGTTCCGGGAAATGGGATGCGATTTCAGCACGAGCGGGCGGGAGCTCACCATTTCAGCCCCGCCCAAGCTTTCCCGCGTGCACACGGTGCGCACCATGCCCTATCCCGGTTTCCCAACCGATGCCGTTGCCCCTCTGATGAGCGCCGCGGTGCTGGGAGAAGGAACCAGCATGTTCGTGGAAAATATTTTTACCAACCGGTATAAATATGTTGGCGAGCTGATACGCATGGGCGCGAAGATCAAGGTGGAGGAGCGCGTGGCCGTGGTGGAGGGCGTTCGAAAGCTGTACGGCGCGGCGGTGGAGGCCGCCGATCTCCGCGGCGGCGCGGCGCTCGTGGTGGCGGGCCTCGCGGCGGAAGGGGAAACGACCGTGGGAGGAACGCAGTACATCGATCGGGGCTACGAACGCATCGAAGAAGGCTTCGCGGCGGTTGGGGCGGATATCCGGCGCATTCCGGATGAACCGCCGCAGGAAATCCCGGCGGTGCTTCCCGAGCCGACGCCGCTGCCAGCCGTGAAAACGAACGATTTGCGCACCTCGGAAAGATGGTTTCAAGGATAAAAACAACAGCCGGTTTCCGGCAGGATGGTGAAAAGATGTATGGCCGATAATCATACGCAAAATAAGAGAATTCCACCGAAAAAACGCAGGCGCAAGCGCCGCCGCCTCCGCGGGTTTCTGCTGAGCCTTTTCTTCTTTTTTCTTTTGGCGGGCGTGTTCCTCACGCTCTCGCTCACCGTGTTTTTCAAGATAGATACGGCGGAATACATAGGGCCCGAGGGCCGAACGGAGGAAGAAATCCTGGAGGCTGCCGCGGTGCCGGTGGGGAAAAACCTTTTTTTGAGCAATATGGCCGATATCCGGGATCGGGTTGAAAAAGCCTACCCGGATATCGGAGAAATCGTCGTGAAGAGAAAGCTTCCCGGCACGGTGTCGATTCAGAACAACGGCTACGGCGGCCTTGTGCAGTACCGGTCGGGGGGGCAGCATGTCGTGGTGAACGGAGATGGTGAGATCATCCGCATTCTGCCGGAGCCGCTTTCCGGCGTCACGGTCATCACGGGCGTTTCGGTGCAGAACCCCGCTCTCCACAAGCGGGCGGCAATGGACAGCGAAAGCCGCAGCGCAATGACGCTCGAGGTCAAAAAGGAGGCGGAACGCCTGGAGCTCGGCCCTATCACGGAAATCGGGGTGGACGAGCTTGGAAGCGTTGCTGCGATGTACGAAGGCCGGATCAAGCTGATCATCGGCACCGCCGCCCGCCTGGAGGACAAGCTCCGAACCGCCAAGCTCATTCTTTCCGGAGAAGACGTTCCTGCGGGCGTGACGGGGGAGATTGATCTTTCCGTAAGCGGAAATGCTTACCTGCGCATCACGGGAAAGACGAATGGCTGAGAGCTAAAAAAAGTTCCGTATTTTCGTTTTAAACAATAGTTTTCTTGTTGAATTTTGAATGGTTTCATGCTACACTAAAAAACAATAGGCGAAATCTCATCTGTTTTACGATAAATGACTGTTCGGGAGGAAGTAAAAAATGGGTTTTACACTCGATAACGATTTCGAGAATGTGGTTCAGATAAAAGTGGTAGGCGTCGGCGGCGGCGGCGGAAATGCGGTCAACCGCATGGTTTCTTCCGGTGTGCAGGGCGTGGAATTTATTTCGGTCAACACCGACCGGCAGGCGCTTTATAACTCCAAGGCCTCCCATAAAATCCAGATCGGCGAAAAGGTAACCGCCGGCAAGGGCGCGGGTGCCAGCCCCGATAAGGGCCGCCAGGCGGCGGAGGAAAGCAAGGAAGAAATCCAGAACGCATTAAAGGGCTCCGATATGGTATTTATCACCGCAGGCATGGGCGGCGGCACCGGCACAGGCGCGGCTCCCGTGGTGGCGCAGATCGCCAAGGAGCTCGGTATCCTCACCATCGGCATCGTTACGAAGCCCTTCTCCTTTGAAGGCAAGCGCCGCATGGCCCAGGCGGAAGAGGGAATTGAAAATCTCACCGCTCAGGTAGACAGCATCGTGGTCGTTCCGAACGACCGCCTGCATTTGGTATCGGAACAGAAAATCACCCTTTTGAATGCCTTTGAAATGGCGGACGATATCCTCCGCCAGGGTATCCAGTCCATTTCCGAGCTGATCAAGCTCCCGAGCCTCATCAATCTCGACTTTGCAGACGTTACCGCCGTAATGAAGGATGCGGGCGCAGCCCATATGGGCGTCGGCAAGGCGGAAGGCAGGGAAAAGGCGGAGGACGCCGCGAAAAAGGCGATCACCAGCCCGCTGCTCGAAACCTCCATCAAAGGCGCGAGGGGCGTGATCATGAACGTGACCGGCGGCCCGGATCTCGGCCTGGAAGACGTGCAGAACGCCTGCGATATTATTTATAAGGAAGCCCATCCGGATGCAAACATCATCTGGGGCGCTGCCATCAACGAGGATCTGGAAGACGAAATCCAGATCACCGTTATCGCCACCGGCGCAATCGACGATAAAAACACGAAGCGCGTTTCAAAGAAGGCGTCTTCTTCCGCCCCCGCGGTTTCCGAACCGCAGGAGCCGCAGGAAACCACGACCGATGTGTTCGATGATAACGAAGACGGCTTTAAAGATATTATGGAGCTTTTCAAACGGTAAGCTGTACAGAATCGGCCCGCACCGGATACGGCGCGGGCCTTTTTACGGCTTTCAGAAAATGGTTGACTTTTCCCCGGAGCCATGGTAAAATCTTTAAGCCGCATATTACGGGCTTTTTGAAGCGGGCTGTGTGCCCCGCCCTATAGTAGCGAGTCTGAAAAAAGGATTGTGAATGTATGTACGCAGTAATCAAAACCGGCGGTAAGCAGTACAAGGTTCAGGAAAACGATGTATTGTTTATCGAAAAGCTCGATGTAGAAGCCGGCCAGACCGTCACGTTTGACGAGGTCGTGGCAGTCGGCGGGGATGACGGCTTCAAGGCCGGCGCTCCGTTTGTGGAAGGCGCTTCCGTTACCGCTACCGCAGTAAAGAACGGCAAGGCCAAGAAGATCACAGTATTCACCTATAAGCCCAAGAAGAACGAAAAACGCAAAATGGGCCATCGCCAGCCGTATACCCAGGTCAAGATCGAGTCCATCAAGGCATAAAAGATGACGGCAGTTACCTTTTACCGCAGCGGCGGCCTGCTTGCAGGCGTCTCAATTGCGGGGCACACGGGATTTGCACCCGAAGGGGAAGATATCCTGTGCGCAGCGATTTCTTCTGCGGCCTACCTCACGGCGAACACCGTCACCGAGGTGATGCAGGTTCCCGCTGAGGCGAGCGTTGCCGAAGGGGAAAACGCAGAGTTCCGGCTGTTGGTTCCCGAAAGGGACCTCATCCGCTGCCAGGATGTTCTCAAAGGGCTCCGGCTTCATCTGGAAGGCCTTTGCGAGCAGTATCCCGGCCAAATAATTATAACAGAGGTGTAAATCATGCTGAAGATAAACATTCAATTATTCGCTCATAAAAAGGGCGTTGGTTCTACGAAAAACGGCCGTGATTCCGAGTCCAAGCGCCTCGGCCTCAAGCGTGCCGACGGCCAGTTGGTTCTGGCCGGCAACATTCTCGTCCGCCAGCGCGGTACCCACATCCATCCGGGCGAAAACGTGGGCCGCGGCTCCGACGATACCCTCTTTGCCCTCGTGGACGGAAAAGTCAAGTTCGAGCGCCTCGGGCGTGACCGTAAGCGCGTCTGTGTCTATCCGGTCGAGCAGTAATTTTTCTTGTTAAAAGCCTTCTGCGGCGTTGCTGCAGGAGGCTTTTTTATCGGTATAATAAACGCCCGGAACGGTTAGAACCGTTCCGGGCGTTATTTGCAGCTTAGCTTAAATATTCATCCCCCCGGATGCTGCTGCATCCGGGGGGCTTTCAAACGTGAGCCTGCCGGGAAAGCAGGATTGCATTATTTATGCAGTGGTAAAATCCACGCAGGCGCGGGCGCATACGGCGGAATGCACGAATTCCTTCACCTTTACATGGGCCGGGTGGTTCTGGTAAACCGCCAGCGCTTCTTCGTCCTTCAGCTCGGAAATGAGGGCGATGTCATAATCTCCCGGGGTGATGTTCGTGCCAACCGATGCACTTATCAGCCCCGGCACCACGCCCACGAGTCCCTCCAGAAGTTCCTTCATTTTTTGTGCGTTCTGCTCCTTTTCGGGGACGCACCGCAGCTTCCAGAAAACAATGTGCTTTATCATGAAAACATTTCCTCCTTCGACCAATATTTGCGGTCTAAGCTTCTGTATTGAATCGCTTCGCCCACATGCCGCGATTCGATGACCTCGGAGCCGTCCAGGTCGGCAATGGTGCGCGAAACCTTCAGAATCCGGTCGTATGCGCGGGCCGAAAGCCCCAGCTTATCGAAGGCCTGCTGGAACATGCGGCGGCTGTCGTCGCTGAGGGCGAACACGCGCGCGTCTGAAACAGACGCCTTGGCGTTGCAGGAAAAGCCTTTGCCCCGGTAACGAGCCTGCTGGAGCTTCCGGGCGGCGTCCACCCGCTTTTTGATATCGGCCGAGCGCTCCGCGGGGAGACCGGCGGAAAGCTGGGAAAACTCCACCGGCGGTACCTCGATGTGGATATCCATCCGATCGAGCAGCGGGCCGGATATCCGGTTGAGGTAACGGGATACCATCTGGCGGGTGCAGGTGCATTCCCGGGTGGGATGCCCAAAAAAGCCGCAGGGGCAGGGGTTCATGGCGCATACCACCATGGCGGAGCACGGGTAAGAAAGGGAGCCCCAGGCGCGGGAGATGGTCACTTTGCCGTCTTCCAGCGGCTGGCGGAGGATCTCCATTGCCGCGCGGCTGAATTCGGGAAGCTCGTCCAGAAAAAGCACGCCGTTATGGGCGAGGGAAATTTCTCCCGGCCGCGGGATCGCCCCGCCGCCCGAAAGCCCAGCGGGTGAAACCGTGTGATGCGGGGAGCGGAAGGGCCGGGCGGTCACGAGCGGGGAGCTTGTGGGAAGGATACCCGCCACCGAATGCAGCTTGGTGGTTTCAATGGATTCCTGAAAGCTCATATCCGGGAGAATGGAGGGCAGGCGTTTGGCGAGCATGCTTTTGCCCGAGCCGGGCGGGCCGATGAGCAGCACGTTATGCCCGCCCGCGGCGGCAACCTCCAGCGCCCGTTTGGCGGCGAACTGCCCCTTTACTTCCGAAAAGTCGGGCAAAGAAAGCGGCGAAGGACCGCAGGTTTCCGGCTCGTATACGGCGGGCGTTATCTCCGCTCGCCCGTTCCAGTGCGCCAGTAGCTCCTGCACGTTTTCCACGGGATAAACGGTCAGCCCCTCCACCACGGCGGCTTCCTTCGCACAGGCGGCAGGCAGAAAGAGCTTCGTGCGCCCGAGCTCCAGCGCGCGGATAGCCATGGGCAGCACCCCGCGGATCGGCCGGGTCTGGCCCGAAAGGGAAAGCTCGCCGAGAAAGGCGCAGCCGGAAAAATCAAATTCGATCTGCCCGGAAGCGGCAAGGATGGCAAGAAAAATGGGAAGGTCGTATAGCGTGCCTTCCTTGCGGATATCCGCAGGAGCGAGGTTTACTGTGATGCGCGAAACGGGAAAGGTATACCCACAGTTTTTGATGGCGGCCCGCACACGGTCGCGCGCTTCGCGCACCGAAGCATCCGGCAGGCCGACGATATCAAAGGACGGCAGGCCGGAGGAAATATCCGCTTCCAGCTCCACGCCGTAAGCGTCCAGCCCGAAGAGCCCCAGGGAAGAAACACGGGATACCATTTTATATCACCTCTTGGGCGCGCGCATGGCGGCGCGTATTCCATGTCTGCAGTGCGGATAGGAGGAGCTTTATAAGCTCCGAAAGGGGGATCGTAAGAAGGGAAAGCAGAGCGGCCCACAGCCAACCGTTTCCGCTGAGCGGGGAGAGGCCGAAGAGCGCGTTCGCCGGAGTCGTCAGCAAAAGCACCGTGAGAAGGATACCGGCGGCTGCCGCAGCAGACAGTTGCTTTGGAAAGGCCCCTGCGCGAAGAAGCGAGCGGCCTGTGCCGAAGGTTATGGCGTTTAAAAGCTGGGAGAAGACGAACACGGCAAAGGCGAGCGTTCCGGCCGAGGAAAGCTGCAGCGCCCGGCCGGCAAACAGGGCCGCGAGGGGGAGGAGGGAAAGCATCAGACTGTTTGCGGCGGCGTCCGCCAGCATCCGCTTCGTAAAGACCCGGCGGCGCCGGGGCATCGGCGGGAGCTCCATTGTTTCCCGCCCCGCAGGCGCGAGGCCGAGAAAAGCGGCGCACATCCCGCCCGAAAGCAGGTTGATCCAAAGGAACGATGCTGCAGAAAGCGGAAGCCCGAATCCAAAAATACAGGTAAGAAGAAGGAAGAGAATTTCCCCAAACGCGCAGCTGGCGAGGAAAACGGCGATTTTTCGGATGTTGTCGAAAATTCCGCGCCCGGTACGGATCGCTTCGGCGGCAGTGGAAAAATGGCCGTCCAGAAGGATCAGGTCGGCAGAACCGCGGGCAACGTCCGTCCCGCCGGGGCCGACGGCGCAGCCCACGTCCGCCGCCTTGAGGGCGGGCACGTCCCGAATACTGCCGCCTGTTACCGCAACGGTTTCTCCGGCGCGGCGGAAGGCCTCTGTCAAGCGCAGCTTGTCTTCCGGAAGGGCACGCGCGCATACGCGCAGCACGGGAAGGATTCGGTCGAGCTCCGCATCGTCCATAGCGGCCAGCTCTTCGCTCGTAACGGCTTTTTGACCGTTTGCCAGTATACCGAGCTCCCGCGCCACGGAAACGGCGGTGGAAACGTGATCCCCCGTGACCAGCACGGTTTTGATTCCGGCCCCTTCACACATGGCAACCGATTCTTTCGCATCCTCGAGCAGCGGGTCCCGCATACCGATGAGCCCCGCAAAGGTGAGGTTATATTCCAGCTCTTCGGGAGAAGGGTCGGAGGGGATGGTGGTGAGCGGCTTATAGGCGACCGCCAGCACCCGCAGGGAGCGGGAGGCAAGCGCCTCGTTTGCTTTTTCTGCGGCCTCGGGCGCGATGGCGGTGCAGCGGCCGAAGATGATATCGGGCGCGCCTTTCACAATGGCCACGGGCTGGCCGGAGATCATATTGACCGTTGTTTTCAGCTTCCTCGCCGAATCAAAGGGAACCTCGGCCATACGCGGGCGCATGGTGTTGAGCAGCTCTGTTTCGATTCCCGTATAGGTTTCCGCCGCGCGGATGAGGGCGGCTTCCGTGGGGTCGCCTCCGGCATCTGAGCACAGGGCGGCGAAATGGAGCAGAAGGGTATCCTGCTCGGAAAGGGAATGGAGGTCTCCGGCGATTTTTCCGCCCGAATAGAGGGCCACCGGCTCCATTTTGTTTTGTGTGAGTAGCCCTGTTTTATTGGTGCAGATCACGGAAACCCGCCGGAGCTTTTCCACGGCGGAAAGCCGGCGGATCACAATGTTTTTCTGCTTCATCCGCCAGGCTCCCATGGCGAGGGCAAAGCCGGCAGCGGCGGGGAGAAGATAGGGAGAAGCGGCCGACCCGAGGGAAAGGGCTAACAGAAGGGAAGCAAAAAATCCCTGCCCGGTGCACAGACCGAGAATGAAGATCACAATACAGAAAACGAGGACCAGCAGGCAGAGCGTCCCGCCGAGCCTGCGGAGCCGTTTTTGGATGGGCGGCGCCGCCTTCCGGCTTTCGAGAAGGGCAGAGACTTTGCCGAGCTCGGAATCCATGCCGGTTTCCACCACCACGGCCCGCGCACTGCCAGCCGCGGCCGTGCAGCCGGAGTAGGCCATGTTCGCCCGCGCGGCGAGCGGGGCAATATCGTCCAGAAGGGCATGCGCGTCCTTCTGCACGGGAATGGCGTCTCCGGTGAGAAGGGATTCCTCGCATCGGAAGCCGCTGGTAAAGAAGAGGCGGGCGTCCGCCGGGATATAGTCCCCGGCTTCGAGCAGAATAATATCCCCCTCCACCAGCCCGGAGGCGGGAATCACCGATTCCGCGCCATCCCGCAGCACGCGTGCGGAGGGAGCGGCGTCGCCGTTCAGGGAAGCGAGTGCCTCTTGCATTTTTGCGTCTCGCAGCGCACCCGCAAGAGCGCTGAGCAGGGCGACGGCGAGCACGATAAGAGGCTGCGCCCACCGGGCCGCGCCCGAGGCGAGAGCCGTTACGGCGGAAATCACGGAAACCGCCGCCAAAAGAAGGAAAAACGGCTGCTTCAGCTGGCTGATATAGATGCGGCAGAAAGACGTTTTTTCCAGCCTTTCCATCCTGTTTTCTCCGTTTTGCACGAGGCGGAGCCCGGCTTCCTCCGAAGAAAGGCCCGTCTGCACGTTTGTTTTCAGTTCATCCAGAACCTCCGGGATGCCTGCGCTGTGCCAAATCACGATTTTTAGCCTCCCAATGAAAAATAAAGATACAAAAATAATAATACATGACGAAGGCGGAAAACGCAATGATAAGACGGCGGGCAGACCGCAATCTTTCGCCATGTTTTTTGGATCGGCTAGGCTATAATGGGAAAGCATCGTTCCTTGGAAAAAGAAAGGCAAAAAAGCAGGGCGGACTATTGACAGGGCCGCCGGGCATGCTTTAAACTGAGTATGATTATGAGCAGAGCCCTCTTTTTCAGAGAAAAAACGCGCGGGCCCTACCGGCGGGGCGGGCGTAGAAATACAAAAAACGCCGGAGAAAGTGGTTGCAAAGATGAAAGAAAAGCAGTTATACGACCTTTGGCTGCAGAAGGCAACAGAAGACGAAGACCTGCAGCAGGAGCTGCGCGCCGTGGCGGAGGATGAGGATGGCATCATCGACCGCTTTTACCGCGATCTGGAGTTCGGCACCGGCGGCCTTCGCGGCGTGATCGGCGCGGGGACCAACCGGATGAATATTTACACCGTGCGCCGCGCCACGCAGGGCTTTGCCGATTACCTGAACGAGGCGTTCGAGCATCCGTCGGTGGCCATCAGCTTCGACAGCCGCATCAAATCCGACCGTTTTGCCATTGCTGCGGCCTGCGTGATGGCGGCAAACGGGATCAAGGTGCACCTTTTCCCGGAGCTCATGCCGACGCCGGTTTTGTCTTTTGCAGTGCGGTATTATAACTGTCAGGGCGGCATCATGGTAACGGCCAGCCATAACCCGGCAAAATACAACGGCTATAAGGCCTACGGGCCGGACGGCTCCCAGCTGAATCTCGAGATGTCCGAACGGGTCATTGAGTGCGTCGGCAAGGTGGATATTTTCGAAGGCGTGCGGAGCATCTCCCTCGAAGAGGGAATCGGGAAGGGGCTCATCGAATATATCGGCGATGAGCTGCTAAACGCTTTTCTGACCAGCGTGCAGGAGCAGCAGCTGAATCCGGAGGTGTTCGGGCGCGTGCCCTTTAAGGTGGTTTACACCCCCCTCAATGGTACAGGAAACCGCCCGGTGCGTGAAATCCTGCGCCGCGTGGGCCTCCGGGATGTTTCGGTCGTGCCGGAGCAGGAAAAGCCGGACGGCAATTTCCCCACCGCGCCCTTCCCCAACCCGGAAATCCGCGAGGCGTTCGGCTGTGCGCTGAAGCTTGCGGAGCAAGTGAAGCCGGATATTCTCCTCGCCACCGACCCGGACTGCGACCGCGTGGGCATCGCCGTGCTGGATGAGGGAGAGTATAAGCTCATGTCCGGCAATGAGGTCGGCGCGATGCTGGCGTATTATATCCTTTCGGAAAAATCGGCAAAGGGTCTTCTGCCGAAGAACCCCATTCTGATCAAGACCATCGTTTCCACCGATATCGCCGCGGCCATTGCCAGGAAATACGGCTGCGAGGTAATCGAAGTGCTCACCGGCTTCAAATTCATCGGCGAGCAGATGACCCTCCTTGCAGAAAAAGGGGAGGGAGACCGCTATGTGTTCGGCTTCGAGGAAAGCTACGGCTACCTAGCCGGTACCCATGCGCGCGATAAAGACGCCGTAGTCGCTTCCATGCTCATCTGTGAAATGGCCGCTTTTTATAAGGAAAAGGGCAAAACCCTTATTGGCCTGATGCAGGATATCTATAGCGAATTCGGGCTTTACCTGCATAAACAGGTGTCCTTCACCTGCGAAGGGGTTACCGGCATGCAGCGGATGGATGAAATCATGGCTTCCCTCCGGCAGAACCCGCCGAAGCAGGTGGCGGGGCTCAGCGTTACCGAAGCGTCCGATTACCTCGGCTCTGTTTTGACCGACATGGCCTCCGGAAGCAAACGTCCCATCACGCTCCCGAAATCGAATGTTCTCGGCTTCAAGCTGGAGGGCGGCGCGAGCTTCATCATCCGGCCGTCGGGCACGGAGCCGAAGATCAAGGTATATATCAACGCCAAAAGCAATACGAACGAAGCCTGCCGGGAGCAGGCGGAAGCGATCGAGCGCGACGTGACCGCGCTGATGGGCTTTTAAGCGAAGCTGATGAAAGGAATCATACAGGAATGAAGTTGAAAAAAAGAGTTTTGGCGGCGTTTCTCACGGCAGTGCTGTTTTTCAGCCTGCCGGCGGCGGTGTCTGCCGCCGCGTCCCCTGCGGACTGCGCCATGGAATATTATGCAGCCTCCCTCAAAGGGGATTTTGAAGACGGCTCCCTCTCTGCCGACCTCTGGCACCTCGCCTGCCTTTCGGGCACGGGAAAGCTGGCAGACGAAGCGTTTTCCTTTTTACAGCCGGTTTATGAAAGCAGCCGGCTGACGGCGGAAACCTCGAGCGCGGAGCTTGCCAAGGCGGTTTTGGGGCAATATCTGCTTAAAAAAGACCCGAGAAGCTTTGAAGGGCGAAACCTCGTTTCCGAGCTTGCCGCCCGCATGCAGGCGGACGGCACCTTCCCGAGCGCTTTAGGGCCGGCCTATCCGGCGGACAATGTCTGGTCCATCGTCGCGCTGAGCGTTGCCGGCGAAAAGGGCTCGCTTGCCCCGGCGCTGGAGAATCTCATCGCTTCCCGCACGGCGGACAACGGCTGGAACAGCTACGGCGGAGCCACCGGTGAAATCGATTTTACCGGCATGGCGATGGAGGCGCTGGCCCTCAACCGCTCCGCCGAAGGAGTGGAGCAGGCGCTCGCGCAGGCGGTCGAATTCCTGCGCGGCTGCATGGATGAAAACGCCTTCTTTGTGGGGCGCGGCCAGTGGGATACGGCCAACACCTGCTCGCAGGCATACGCCATCATGGGCCTCGTGGCGGCAGGGGAGGATGTGCAGTCGCAAGCTTACAGCCGCGGCGGAAAAACGCCGGTCGATGCGCTTCTTTCCAATCAGGATCCGGATAACGGCGGCTTCTGGTACGATATCACTTACCGCGAAACACCGAGCGATTGGTTTCCGGCTCCCGATGATATGAGCACCTATCAGGCCATTATGGCTCTGTGCGATGTTTCCCGGGGAGAAACAGTCTGGGCGGCGCTGGCGAAGGATGCCGGCCCGCAGCCGATGGGCACCACGGAAGCTGTGGAAGAAACCACCGGGGAGGAGACCCTTGTCCGCAGCGCCGATACCGGCGTGGACGGCGGCACGGTTTATTGGATTCTTGGCCTCGTTGCCGTGATGGTGGCCGTTATCATCATTACAACCGCGATTTCGAAAAAGAAGAAATAAGCGGGCGAAAATGAACCGGTCCGTTCCCTGCCAGGAAGCACGCGGCGCTTTTTTGGAGAAAATCGAAAAAACAGCGTGTTTTTTCGGGCACATTTTAAAAATCACTTGAAAAACAACGCGTGTTTGTATATAATTTATTAAGATTTCACATAGTGCATAACTGTGTGCGGAACCTTTTTTACATTATTTTATAGGGGGAAATTTTCATGAAACAGACCAGACGCGTTCTGGCGGTGCTTCTGGCACTTCTGCTGGCGCTTTCCGTCATGTCCGTTGCCGTATTTGCGGTTCCGGGCACCAAGACGGAGCAGACCTTCCTGATCGACGACTTCAACCGTGACACGCTCAAGGATAAGTCGATCATGACCAACAACGGCGGCGCTATCTTTTGGTATAACGGAAACGGCCAGGCCAAAACCGAAATGGTTGACGGCGCGGTGAAGATCGATTACCAGAAGGATGGCTGGTTTGCCTTGGGCGTCAGCATGGACGCTACACAGTATAAGTACCTTGTGTTTGATATCAAAGGCGCTGCCGGCGGGGAAGAAAAAGGCATGTACTTAGGCTTTGGCGACGGCACCGGCGTCTATGCGGACAACGGCGTTTGCGGCAACGACCTCGTAAACTTCAAAACGGCGGACGGCGCGGCTCCGGCCATCACCACCGAATATAAGAAGATCGCGATCGATATGGATACCTCCGAGCTTCTGATCCAGGCGGAAGACAACGCCCCGATGGGCAAAATGGAGAAGACCTTCCTCGCGCTCCATGTCAATTTTAACGGGGATACTCCCGGAACCGTTTACATCAACAACATTTACCTCTCCACCACGCCGGACGCTGTACCGGACGATTCTGCGGCTCCTGCCGGCGGTGATGAGGAAAAGACTACTGAAGCTAAGGTAGAGAAGACCACAGAGCCGAAGGACGAAGCGGCTACCTCCGCTCCGGAAGCTACTTCTGCCCCCGCTGCGGACGACGGCAATAAGGGCGAGCCTGTGGATACTGCGAAGGTCATTTTCTTCGTTCTGGCAGGCCTCGTAGTGCTCCTCGGCATTGCAGGCATCGTATACTATGTCATGAAGAAGAAAAAGGATCCCACCGAGGAAGCGGATGCTCCGAAGGAAGATACCACGCCGAAGGACGACGGCAACGATAAGGATAACGAGTAATCGTTTTCCACACCCTCAGATAAACGAATAAAAGGCCCTGTGCACAGGCTTCATCAGCCGGTGCACAGGGCTTTTGCGTGAAAAAATCCACCGTTAGGGCCGCATCTGCTTCCTTGCAGAGCTCCGCCCTTTCGATGGATTTTTCGATATGTGCCGTTCTCTTTCTATAGAAAAGGAACGATCAGCATGAGGATCACACCGGGAATTCCGAGAATCAGGGAAGTGATGAGGGAGTAAAGATTGATTCCGATGGAAATTCCCGTCATGGTCGATGTAAGGGCGATCGCCGTGTAGGCGATACCGCCCTGCAGGCAGGAAGCAAACAGGCTGCCTACCGGCCTGCGCGTTTTGAACAATCCAACCAGAAGAATAATCGCGCAGATACCGAGCACAATATAGATTGCGATGTCTATCCCAACTTATCCCACACTCCTTCGCAGGCGGTATTCCGGTTCTGCCGTGCAGCTTATTCCTTCGCGCTTCGCTTGCTTCAGAAGATGGCGATAACGGGCTTTGTTTGCATTGATTTCATAAATGCAGGCCTCGATCAGATCGGGATCGCTCTGCAGCTCGAAGGACTGCTCCAGTGTGCGGATCCATCCGCTGGTTTCCTTGATTTCGCGCAGGAGCCTGCTGTTTTCCTTCTTTTGAGCCTGTGTATTGAATCCGACCAGTTGTAAAGCTGTCTTTAAAACGCCTTCCATCATGATAACCGCCTTTCTAGAAAAGTCTATGTTATAGTTTTGGGCAAATATGACTTGTCTTATGCATGAAAACGGAAACATTTTCAGGGGGAAACGAATAGGATAGGAAAATGGACGCGTTATAAGCAGAGCCTGAGCCGGAATAAAATCGATTACAAGGGAGAAGAAGCTATGAATTCTTGGGAAACCCAGGAGCGCTATTGCCACATCGTGAAGAAAAACGTATTTGTGGAGCTGGAACGAGCGGAAGGCGGGGAGCGGGTAACCTCCTGCCTGCACGCCCATGAATGCGACCGCACACGGGGCGGCTGTTCCAATTGCTTTTACGGGCCGTATTCCGAAGAACAGCGGTAAAACGCGCAAAAAAGAACAGGGCCGTTTGCAGTGTGCACCTGCAAACGGCCCTATCATAATCCTTTCAGAATTTCTTTTATCAAACCAGCTCGCCGCGGCAGAAATCGTCTTCCGCGGAGGTGATCCTCACATCCGCCGTTTGCCCGCAGAGCGTTTCCGGCGCCGGAACGCGGACGGGCGTGTAGTTTTCCGTGTATCCTTCGAGGGTTCCGTCTACCGCGGGCTGCTCAAACAGAACGGAACATACCCTCCCTTCCTGGGCGCGGAGAAACGTAAGCCGGGTGCGGGCGGTAAGCTCGATCATCCGGCGGCTGCGTTCGGCTTTCACATGTCCCGGAACCTGGCCTTCCAAATCGGCGGCGCGGGTGCCCGGACGCACGGAATAGGAAAAAACATGCGCCCTTGCAAAGGAGATTTCTTCTGCAAACCGGAGGGAAGCGCGGAATTCTTCCTCGGTTTCCCCGGGAAAACCGACCATGATATCGGTGGTAACAGCAGGATTTTCAAAGCTTGCCCGGATGCTTTCCACAATGCCGCGGTAAAACGCCGCGTCATACCGGCGATTCATGCGGCGAAGGGTCTCGTCGCACCCGCTTTGCAGGGAAAGGTGGAACTGGGGGCAGAAGGCGGGAATGCGCGAGAGGCGTGCGATCACTTCTCCGGTGAGTAGGTCGGGCTCCAAAGAGCCGAGACGGATGCGGGAAATCCCTTCCACACGGCCCACTTCCTCCACCGCGTCCACAAGCGTTTCGCTGCGTTCACTCCCAAAGGCCGAGAGGTTGATTCCCACCAGCACGATTTCCCGAAACCCCATTCCGGCGAGAAGAGAGGCTTCCCGGCGGATATCTTCCATGGGCTTGGAGCGCACGCGTCCCCGCGCGTAGGGAATGATACAGTAAGAGCAGAAGCGGTTGCAGCCGTCCTCAATTTTCAGAAATGCGCGGGTGTGGCCGGAAAAACCGGAGATCACGCTGCGCTCAAACGCTTCGCCTGCTTCGTGCGGGGCAATACGGAGGATGCGCTCGCGCCGGCTGAGGAATTCCACCACCGCCGGGAGCAGCTCTGCCCGGCGGGTATTGCCGAGCACGATGTCTGCTTCGGAAAGGGCCCCGGCTTGTTCCGGGAACGCCTGCGGCATACACCCGGTCAGCACGAGCACAGCGTCTGGAAGAAGCCTGCGGTACCGCCGCAGAAGCTGGCGAGCCTTGCGGCTACTTTCCTCCGTTACCGTGCAGGAATTGAGCACGAGAACATCCGGCGCATCTTCCGCCGGAACGATTTCGTAACCGTTTGCCCGGAGCTGTTCCGCCATTACTTCCGTTTCGTATTGATTCACTTTGCATCCAAGCGTCAGAAAAGCCGCTTTCAAAGAAACACCTCCGCACGATACGTTTTTTTCATTATACCGGACAAAAGAAAGAAATTCAATTCCCGCAAAAGTGGGACTTGACGTTTTTCTGCAAAATAGTATAATCTAAAGTATATTTTTTACTGCGGAGGGATCAGCGATGCAGGAACTCAAGGTGCTTTTCAAAGAAATCGAAGATGTCAAAGCGTTTTGCGACATTTGCGGTAAGTATGATTTCGACGTTGATTTATATACCGGTAAGTATGTGGTAAACGCCAAATCGATCATGGGCATTTTCAGCCTCAATTTATCAAAGCCCATCTGCATGAAAGCGGATTGCCCGGACGGCAGCTCCTTCCTGCAGGAAATCGAACCGTTTCTCGTTTAAGCGAAATCCATCGGTTTTCGCAAAAAGCCCCGCTTTCGCCTGTCGGAAGCGGGGCTTTTTGCATGTTGAGGAAAGCGCGTGCATATTAGTTTATGGAGTATTATAGCGGCCGCGCCCCGATCCAGGGGGACTGGGCCGGAAAGAAGAGGGGCCAAAATTATGTTGAAAAAACTGATCTGCGTGTTCCTTGCGGCATTGCTTCTCACCACCTGCGTGCTTGCCTCCGACGACGGCATGACACACCGTTATGCAACGGAGTATTTGAGCGACGACCTGTTCGACCCGCTGCCCGATTATGACGAAACCAGCGTTCCCACAGCCGGTGAACCGGCGGGCGCGCTGGAGGTCAAGGCGCGTTCCGCTATCCTGATGGATGTTTACACCGGTAAGATCTTATACGAAAACAATTCCCACGAAACCCTTCCTCCCGCCTCCATTACCAAGATCATGACCCTTCTGCTCGTGATGGAAGCGGTGGAGTCGGGCAAGATCGGCCTGGATGATATGGTGCAGGTGAGCTCTCACGCGGCTTCCATGGGCGGCTCGCAGATCTGGCTCGAGCCCGGCGAACAGATGAGCGTGAACGACCTGCTGAAGGCCGCCACGGTTGCCTCCGCGAACGACGCCGCCACAGCCCTCGCCGAATATGTGGCCGGCTCGGAGGAATCGTTCGTTGGCATGATGAACGCCCGCGCGGCGGAGCTCGGCATGAACGACACCACCTTTTTGAACTGTACGGGGCTCGATGCCGCCGGGCATCTGACCTCGGCAAACGATATCGCCGTGATGTCCCGCATCCTGATCCAGCACGACCTCATCCGCGAATACAGCAAGATATGGATGGATACCCTGCGCGGCGGAAAGACCGAGCTCGTCAACACGAATAAACTCGTCCGTTTTTACAAGGGGACCACCGGACTGAAAACGGGCACCACCAGCGGAGCGGGCTCCTGCCTTTCCGCAACGGCCGAGCGGGACGGCGTGCATCTCGTCGCCGTAGTGATGGGGTGCGAGACGAGCGACGACCGTTTCAACAGCGCGCGCAAGCTGCTCGATTACGGCTTTGCCAACTGGTCGATGTGCACCCCGCAGGTAGACCCCACCCAGTTTCCCGAGGTCCCGGTGAAAAAAGGGACGGAAAAGCAGGTCCCGCTCGAAATGGAGCAGCCCTCTTCCATCCTGATCGCCAAGGGGAAGGAAGGGGAGATCACACAGGAAATCACCATGGAGCCGGAGGTGCAGGCGCCGGTTGCGCGGGGGGATGAGGTCGGCCGGGTAACGCTTTCCGCCGGCGGCGAGGTGCTTGCGGAATACAAGATCGTTTCGGCGGTGGATATCCCGGAGCTCACAGTCTGGAAGGCCCTGCAATACATCTTGTGGAATTTCGTAAAAATGTAAATATTTTTGCGCATGTATTGAAAAAAGCGGGGTAATCAGTTAATATAGATGTATACAAGAACTGGAGGTCAAAAGAATGGCATTAAGGCTTAACGACAAATACTTATCCGGCTTTGTTGCACCTCACGAGCTGGAGGGAATGAAAGCTTCTGTCCGGGCGGCCCACGAAACCCTGACGGCGGGCACCGGCCTCGGAAACGACTATTTAGGCTGGCTTCATCTCCCCACAAATTACGATAAAGAAGAATTCGAACGCATCAAGGCGGCGGCGAAGCGCATCCAGTCCGATTCCGATATTCTCATCGTCATCGGCATCGGCGGTTCTTATCTCGGCGCACGTGCGGCCATTGAGTTTTTGCAATCTCCGAATTATAACGTCAGGAAAAAGAACACGCCGGATATCTTCTTCGCCGGCAACAGCATCAGCGGCTCCGCTCTTGCGGAACTGCTGGAAATCTGCGAAGGCAGGGAGGTCTCGGTCAACGTTATCTCCAAATCCGGCACCACCACGGAGCCGGCTATCGCCTTCCGCGTGTTCCGTGATTATCTCGAGAAGCGTTACGGCAGGGAAGGCGCGAAAAAGCGCATTTATGCCACTACCGATAAAGCGCGCGGAACCCTGAAACAGCTTGCAGAAGAACAGGGATATGAAACCTTCGTGATTCCAGACGACGTCGGCGGCCGTTTCTCCGTGCTCACCGCGGTAGGCCTTCTTCCCATCGCCGTGTGCGGCGCGGATATCGACCGGCTCATGGAAGGCGCAAGGAAAGCGGAGCAAGAGCTCTGCGATCCCGATCCCGATAAAAACGATTGCTATAAATACGCGGCGCTGCGCAACATCCTGGCGCGTAAGGGCAAAACGACGGAAATGCTCATCAGCTACGAGCCCCGCCTCACCCTCATCGCCGAATGGTGGAAGCAGCTGTACGGCGAAAGCGAAGGGAAAGACAACAAAGGCATTTTCCCCGCCTCCGCCACCTATTCTACCGACCTGCATTCCCTCGGCCAGTATGTGCAGGAGGGTGCCCGCCTGATGTTCGAAACGGTGATCCATCTTGGCAGCAGCCCGGCGGACGTTGTGATCGAAAAAGACGCAAACGATGGCGACGGCCTCAATTTCCTGGCCGGCAAAACCATGTCTTACGTCAACGATAAGGCATTCCTCGGCACCATCCTCGCCCATACGGACGGCAGCGTCCCGAACCTCGTCCTGGAGATGGACGGCACGAGCGAAGCGGATCTCGGCTATCTTTTCTATTTCTTTGAAAAGGCCTGCGCTGTTTCCGGCTATATGCTGGGCGTAAACCCCTTCAACCAGCCTGGGGTGGAAAGCTATAAAAAGAATATGTTCGCCCTTCTCGGCAAACCCGGCTATGAAGCAGATAAAGAAGCGCTCGAGCAGCGCCTCGGCCTCTGATGATAGTTTTCATTCCGCCGGAGGGCGGTAAAAATAAAATACATTTTGGGAGATGAACAGCTATGATATCTCTGATCATTGGAAATAAGGGCTCCGGTAAAACCAAAAAGCTGATCGACATGGTCAATGCTGCGGTGGAAGCCTCCAAGGGCAACGTATTCTGCATTGAAAAGGGCCGCAAGCTCACCTATGATATTTCTCACCAGGCCCGCCTCATCGATACCGATGTTTACGGCGTTTCGGGTTATGACCAGTTCTATGGCTTCCTGTCCGGCCTTTGCGCTGCAAACTACGATGTAACCGATATCTGCATCGATGCAACGCTCAAAATCGGCGGCAGGGATTATGAAGCCCTGGCGGATTTCATCGCTTCCGTCAACAAGCTTTCCGAGCTTTCCGACACCCGCTTTATTTTCACCATTTCGGCAGACGAATCTGAGCTTCCCACCCGCATCTTCGATGTGGCTGCCAAAGCGTAACCTGATTTCTGCTTTGTTCAATAAGCCGCGCCGGTCTATGGATCGGCGCGGCTTTTCTTCATGAGAAAAGCATCCGCCTCTTGCACTATTCCGCCCTATCCGGTACAATACTAAAAAATGATAAAAATTGAGGGAGGCATGGCCCTATGAGCAAGAAGCAGCTGGAACGGCCGGAAAAAGGCGAGACTGTGGCCGTTATCAAAACCAAGATGGGGGATATCAAGCTCCGGCTATTCCCGGAGGAAGCGCCGAAGGCGGTCGAAAATTTCACCACCCATGCGAAAAACGGGTATTATAACGGCCTGAAATTCCATCGGGTGATTAACAATTTCATGATCCAGGGCGGCGACCCCGTGGGCAACGGTACTGGAGGGGAAAGCATCTGGGGGCGTCCGTTCCAGGACGAATTTTCCATTGACCGCCGCAATTACCGCGGCGCGCTTTCCATGGCGAACGCCGGGCCGAACACCAACGGCAGCCAGTTTTTTATCGTGCAGGCCAAAACGGTGGATGAAGGCCTCGTCCGGCAGATGGAGGAGCTCCGGGAGCAGGGCTTCCCGGCAGAGGTGACCGAAGCTTACCGGCTTTCCGGCGGCACGCCGTGGCTCGACTTCAAGCACACGGTATTCGGGCAGGTATTTGAGGGGATGGAGGTTGTAGACAGAATTGCGGCCGCCGATGTGGACTTCCAGTCCGCCCCGGTGGAGGATATCCTAATCGAAACGATCGAAATCACCGAATTTTAACAAAGCGGAGGAAAAATCAATGAAACAGATGAAAAAGATAGCAGCCCTGCTGCTTGCGCTCGCCTTCCTGTTTGCATTTGCAGGCTGTAAGGAAAGCGAAAAGCAAGAAGGAAGCGGCAATAAGCCCGCCTCGGAGCAGAGCACGGCAAAAGGCGTGGGCAAGCAGTTCGAAATGCCGGAAAAGGGCGAGGAAATCGCAGTTGTGCACACCTCCATGGGCGATATTTACCTGCGCCTGTTCCCGGAGGCGGCGCCGAAGGCGGTTGAAAATTTCACCACCCATGCGAAAAACGGGTATTATAACAACGTTACCTTCCACCGCGTCATGAACGATTTCATGATCCAGGGAGGCGACCCGGAAGGGACCGGTATGGGCGGAGAAAGCATATGGGGCACTCCGTTTGAGGATGAATTCAAAGAGGGCTACTGCAATTACCGCGGCGCGCTTTCCATGGCCAACGCGGGCTCCAACACCAACGGCAGCCAGTTTTTCATCGTGCAGGCCAAAACCGTATCGGACGACCTCGTGGCGCAGATGGAAGCCGTAAAAGGCGATTGGTTTACCGACGACGTCATCCGGAATTATAAGGATAACGGCGGCACGCCATGGCTGGACGGCAAGCACACGGTGTTCGGTCAGGTCTTCAAGGGAATGAACGTGGTGGATGCTATCGCCGCGGTCACGGTGGATGAAAACAGCAAGCCGCTCGAGGAAGTCAGGATCGAGAGCGTTGAGATCACCGCCTACGAGGGCTGAGAAAAATAAATGATACTGCGGCCCCCTCCAGGCTCCGGGTTCGGCGCTTGGAGGAGACCGTTTTTTTCTTTCAGAGCGCAATAATTTACAAACCATTCGTTGCTATTGTTCGTTTGAACGAATTTACGAGGGTAATATATCAATTAAAAGATTTGTGGGCCTGTTATGTTTGAATATATAACGGTACAGGAAACAGCAAAATTATGGGAACTTTCAGACCGGCGGATATAAAAACTCTGTTCTGAACATCGTATCGAGGGGAGTCGTCCATTTCATCCGGATATGGCTGATTCCCAAAAGTACAAAGAAGCCTGCTGATGCAAGAAATAAGAATGGGGCTGTGTAATTTTGAAAAATATATTGATCGTGGACGATGATTTACACATCGGAAATGTACTGGAAGAAACACTTGTGGGTGAAGGCTACCATGTTGCCCGCGCATATTCTGGTACGGAAGCCGTGCTCGTGCTTTCGCAGGCCAAGCCGGACCTTGTGCTTCTTGATTTAATGCTGCCTGGGTTATGCGGAGAAGAAGTGCTGCCATACATAAAGGGCATCCCTGTTATTGTTATGAGCGCAAAGGCCGACATCGAGGGTAAGGTAGACCTTTTGCCCGGCGGAGCCGTCGACTATATCACCAAGCCCTTTCACACAAAGGAATTATTAGCCCGTATTGCGGTGCATCTGCGGACGTTCGATCATTGTGGCAAAGCGGACGTTTTATTTTTTGCGGATATCGAACTCGATGCCAATACGCATAAGGTACCCTTGTACACTGAGGGTACAGGTTCATGATACGGAAATAAAACTGACAAGGACGGAATATGCCATTCTAAAACTAATGCTGCAAAATCAAACGCAGGTAATTTCCAAATCCCTTCTTCTTGACCGCATTAGCGAAGACACCCCCGATTGTACTGAGAGCTCTTTGAAGATGCACATAAGCAATCTGCGGAAAAAGCTTCGCGATGCAGGCGGAAAGGCTTTTTGACCGGTTTTATACGGTGGAAAACGCAAGAAAAGGGACAGGGCTTGGATTGTCTATTTCAAGGATACTGATTGAGCAAATGAACGGAACCATCTCCTCCCAATATGAAAAAGGAAGGTTAAACATTTATATTGAGCTGCCCGGTGCTCCGTAAGATCAAAGCGGAGAAATAAGCGTGCGTGCATGCGGCGGCGGAATTGCTGCAACCCTTGCAGAACGCCGCAAACAAGTCCTCAGCGCTTTTGCAGATAAAGTCGTTGTCCACGGGGCGCGTAAGAGGCAGGCAAGGGCGGGGAAAATCCATGCTCCAGACGGCACGCAGCTCCATTCACCCTCATCTGGTTTCACGTATTGGTAATAACGCCGAAAACCGCACGTCCCGGGAAAGGAAAGCTTAGGGAATCCGGCAGTTGTTTTCCCCGCGGAATCTGTTATAATACAAATAGTTAGCCTGCTAATCATTAGCGGGCTAACTATCTAAAAAGGGAGGAAGCAGATATGGATTCCGTGCCATTTCCGGGGGAACCTTGTTTAGAACAGTCTTCTGGGCTTCCCATGGAAAACTTTCACCTGCTGATGCGCTCCATGCGCCTGCATAAGGCGATCATGTCAAAGGCGCTTCAAAAACACCGCATTTTTTTCGGCCAGATGTTCTGCCTGAACGCGCTGCACCATGAGCAGGGAGTAAGCCAGAACGACTTGGCCGAACGCATGGGGGTGCGCCCGCCTACCGTTTCGAAAATGCTCGGAAAGCTGGAGGAGGCCGGCCACATCTGCCGGAAGCTCGACCGGCAGGATCACCGTATCACACGGATATTTCTCACGCCCTCCGGGGAAGAGCTGTACCACACGCTCCAGGAGGTTGCGAAGAACCAGGTGGAGGAAACGCTCGGCAGCCTCGCGGAAAGCGACCAGCAGACCCTCCGGCGGATTCTCGTGGAATATATTTCCTCCATGGAAACATTACTATAGAGAAAGGGCGATGAAGGAACGTTTATGAAAAAGCTGCTGAAATACCTGAAACCCTATACTGGGCAGATCATTTTTATCGTGCTCTTGATTTTCGTGCAGACGATTGCAAACCTGTATCTCCCGAACCTGAACGCTGATATCATCAACAACGGCGTAGCCAAGGGCGATACCGGCTATATCCTGCGCACGGGCGGCCTGATGCTCGGCGTGTCGGTTTTGCTGGCCGTTTGCGCCGTTACGGCGGTATACTGGGGCTCCAGAACCGCTATGAAGTTTGGGCGCGACCTGCGCCGCGGGATGTTCACCAAGGTGGAAAGCTTTACTCAGGCGGATATCGACCGGTTCGGCACGCCGTCGCTCATCACCCGCAACACGAACGATATCCAGCAGGTGCAGATGCTGGTGCTCATGTGCCTCAATATCATGATCGCCGCGCCTATCATGTGTGTGGGCGGCATCATTATGGCGCTCCAGCAGGATCTTCAGCTTTCCTCCACCATTGCCGTAATCGTCCCGGTGCTGGTGTTGATCGTCGGCATCATCCTGTGGAGAGCGCTGCCCTATTTCAAAATCATGCAGAAGAAGATCGATCGCGTCAACCTCGTTATGCGCGAAAAGCTCAGCGGCATCCGCGTGATCCGTGCTTTCATCCGAAACGATTACGAGGAAAAACGCTTTGACGAGGCCAACCGGGACCTGACCAAAACCGCGCTGACCATCGGACGTATCATTGCCAGCGTGATGCCGCTGCTCATGCTGGTCCTCAACCTTTCCACCGTGGCCATTATGTGGTTCGGCGGCCTGCGGGTCAGCAGCGATGTGAACCCCATGCCCATCGGCAATTTAACGGCGTTTATCCAGTATATTATGCAGATTCTCATGTCGGTAATGATGGCGGTTATGATGTTCGTCATGATTCCGCGCGCCATGGCGTCCGCCGAGCGCATCAATGAGGTCATGGATACCGAGCCCAGCATCAAAGACCCGGAGCACCCGGTGGAAATCGGCAATATCCACGGCAAGCTCGAGTTCCGGAACGTCACATTTGCTTATGGCGGGGCGGAGGAGCCGGTGCTCACCGATATTTCCTTCACCGCGTTTCCGGGCGAAACCACCGCTATCATCGGCAGCACGGGCAGCGGAAAATCCACGCTCATCCACCTGATCCCCCGGTTTTACGAGGTAACAGACGGCGCGATTCTCGTGGACGATGTGGATATCCGTTCCCTCCGGCAGGACGACCTGCGCGAGCGCGTCGGCCTGATTCCGCAGAAGGTCTTCCTGTTTAGCGGGACCATTGCCAGCAACCTGCGCCTCGGCCGGGAAAACGCTACGGAGGAAGAGCTTTGGCATGCATTGGAGGTCGCGCAGGGAAAGGACTTCGTTATGGATAGCCCCGAGGGGCTGGAAACGGAGATTTCCCAGGGGGGCACCAATGTTTCCGGCGGGCAGAAGCAGCGTATCGCCATTGCGCGGGCGCTGGTCAAGCGTCCGGAAATCTATGTGTTTGACGATAGCTTTTCAGCCCTCGATTTTAAAACCGACGCAAAGCTCCGCGCCGCGCTGAAGGATGAAACCAAAGAATCCACGGTTCTGATCGTGGCGCAGCGCGTCAGCACCATCATGAATGCAGACCGCATCATTGTGCTGGAAAGCGGCAGGGTTGCCGGTATCGG
This sequence comes from uncultured Clostridia bacterium, assembly GCA_958436475.1. Classification (GTDB taxonomy): domain Bacteria; phylum Bacillota; class Clostridia; order Oscillospirales; family Acutalibacteraceae; genus CAUBKG01. The sequence goes on along the minus strand of CAUBKG010000005.1, from coordinate 12,069 downwards.
CAAGCATAAGGAACTGATGCAGACCTGCGAAGTATACCGCGAGATCGTATCCTCGCAGCTTTCGGAGGAGGAATTGGCATGAGCTCGAATCATCGTATGAACCGATCCCCGAAAAGAATAGGCGGGCACGGCCCCATGCGCGGCATGGCGAGCGTGGAAAAGGCAAAGGATTTCAAGGGCACGATCAAACGTCTCGCCGGATACCTGAAGCCGCAGGCGTGGCAGATCGCCCTCGTTATGGTTATGGCCATCATCAGCGTGGTGTTTTCCATCGCCGCGCCGAAAATCCTGGGTCAGGCCACCAACCAGCTGTTTGACGGCATTATCAGCAAAACCGTGACCAATCAGATAAAAGAAAACTTCGGAGGAGAAATTCCGGAGGATTTCACCACCGATACCCTGCTCCATATGATCGATGTATTCAGCAGTGAGAACCTGGTGGCTGAGGCGGAATCCGGCGCGGTCAGCCGGGAGGAGCTGAAGGCCGCTCTGCTGAAGAGCGACGATAAATACGTGCAGGGCATGGCCGCCGCCGTCGACCATATGGACGATGCGTCCCTGTCTGAAATGATCAAAAACTTCGGCGGCTCTAACCTGGAAGATATGAAGGAAATGCTCCGCAGCTCGGATATCACCATCGGAAAGGACGCAGGCATCGACTTTGCCGCGGTGGGCCGGATTTTGCTGTTGCTCATCGGCGTGTACCTGCTCAGCGCCTTCTTCAATTGGATGCAGCATTTCATCATGGCGGGGGTCGCGCAGCGCACCGTTTACCGTTTGCGCCGCGAGGTGGATCAGAAGCTGAAATACCTCCCGCTGAAGTATTACGACAACAACACCCGCGGCGATATTTTGAGCCGCGTTACGAACGATGTGGACAACATTGCAAACACCCTCCAGCAGAGCTTGACGCAGCTCATTACCGTGCTTTTCACGATCCTCGGCGTTATCATCATGATGTTCACCATCAACTGGCTGCTCACTCTCATCACGCTGCTTACCCTGCCCGTCTGCATTGTCATCACCATGTTTATTGCCAAGCGTTCGCAGAAGCAGTTCAAAATCCAGTGGGACAGCACCGGCAAGCTCAACGGCCAGATCGAGGAGGTCTACACGGGCCACAGCATCGTGAAGGCCTTCAACCGCCAGCAGCACATGATCGATGAGTTCACAGAGGAAAACGAGCGGCTTTATCAGTCTTCCTTTAAGGCGCAGTTCATTTCGAATACCATCCAGCCGGTCATGAATTTCATCAATAACCTGAATTACGTTGCCATCTGTGTCATCGGCGGCATCAAGATCGCCGGAGGCCAGATCACCCTCGGCGACGTGCAGGCCTTTATCCAGTATTCGAAGCAGTTTACCATGCCGATCGTCCAAACGGCGAGCATCATGAACACCCTGCAGTCCACCGTCGCTTCGGCGGAGCGCGTGTTTGAGCTGCTCGATGAGCCGCAGGAGGTTGCCGACCCGGAGCATCCCGCCCATTTGGAAGCGGTAAAGGGCAATATCGAGTTCCGCCATGTAAGCTTCCGCTACAGTGAAGAGAAAAAGCTGATCGAAGATATGAACCTCGAGGTGAAGCCGGGGCAGACGGTGGCTATCGTCGGCCCCACGGGCGCAGGCAAAACCACCATCGTCAACCTGCTGATGCGGTTCTATGAGCTGAATTCCGGCTCCATCACCGTGGACGGCGTGGATATCCGCGATATGGCGCGGGATGACCTTCGGAACATCTTCGGCATGGTCCTGCAGGATACCTGGCTCTTCAACGGCACCATCCGCGCCAATATCGCTTACGGAAGCCGGGGAAACGCGAGCGAGGAAGAAATCCTCGCGGCTTCGAAGGCGGCCTATGCGAACCATTTCATCAAAACGCTGCCCGAGGGCTACGACACAGTCCTCAGCGACGACGCCACCAACATTTCGCAGGGCCAGAAGCAGCTGTTGACCATTGCACGCGCGTTCCTTTCGAACCCGCAGATCCTCATTCTGGACGAAGCCACCAGCTCGGTCGATACCCGCACGGAAATCCTTATTCAGAAGGCGATGGATCGCCTGATGCAGGGCCGCACGAGCTTCGTGATTGCCCACCGCCTCTCCACCATCCGCAACGCGGATATCATCCTCGTTATGAACCAGGGCTCGATCATCGAGCAGGGGAGCCACGAGGAGCTCATGGCGCAGAAGGGCTTTTACTGCGACCTTTACAACAGCCAGTTCGAGGCGAAAGAGGTTTCCTAAAACAGCATAAAAAGAAAACGGCCGCCGGAAAGTTCCCGGCGGCCGTTTTGCCTGAAAAAAGGCCGCAGAACATCCTGCGGCCTCTTTTGTTTGCATGAAGGGGAGGGGGGAAAAATGAAATTATCATTTATTTTCGTCTTCCGGCGAAGCCGTATTTTTCACCTGGGAGAGAATGCCCGAAAAATAATCCTCTTTTGGCGGGAGGGGGGATTCCGCGTCCTCGCTTGAAGCATCCGGCGCTTCGAACAGCGGGGCGTCACCGCTTTCTACGGAACCTTCCGGCGTTTCAGGAAGCACAGGAGCCGGCTCAAAAGCCTCTGCCGCAGGCTCCGGCCGGCAGAACAGGCGGAAAATGAGGGCTGCAAGCACCGCGCCGACGGTGGGGGCAAGCAGGAACACCCATACCTGGCTCAAAGCAATGCCGTCGTTCACAAAGCTGTCCACCAGTGCGGGGCCGAAGCTGCGCGCCGGGTTCACGGAGCCGCCGGTAAAGGGAATCCCAACCAGATACACGGCGGTGAGCGAGAGGCCGAGCACAATGCCGGAAAGAGCAAAGGGGCGCCTGCGGGCGGTAACAAAGAGGAATACCATTACAAAGAAGAAGGTAAGCACCACCTCCAGCACAAAGGCGCGGAGGATCGGCGTTTGGAAAAAGGAGCCGAGGTCAAAGCCGTTCGCGCCCAGTTCGATTCCCTTTCCAAAAAGGAAAAAGGTGAGGGCGGAACCGCACACGCCGCCCGCCATCTGGCAGACGATATAAAACATGAAATGCTCAAAGGAAAGCCTTTTGTTGATAAGCATCGCGAGGGAGACCGCCGGATTCAGGTGGCAGCCGGAAACGCGGGAAAGGCAGAAATAAAGCGCCGCAAAGGCAAGCCCGAAGGTGAGGGCGGTCAGAACAATAAGGGAAACATAAGAGGTAAAGCTGAGGGAAAGCATCTCGTTGGAAAGGGTGGATTCAGGCATGGTGTAGGAATATGAGGAAAACATTATTTTGCTGGGAAGAACCGTGCTGAAGATACAGGCGGAGGTACATCCGAGAAAGACGAGGAAAAAGGTGCCCAGAAATTCCGCCGCGTATTTTTTGATGGATTTCATAAATGCCCCCTGAATTTTTATTCGGCGGGCTCCGGCCGCCGCTGCCTTACATTTTATATTTATTATATTACGGAGAAAGCTTTGATTCAACCGAAAAAGAGAAATATCCGGTTTTTCACACGTGTATTGAATTTAGAGGGGGGAGATGATAAAATAATATAATTAAATATGTGTGAGGGCCGAAAGAATGAGCAAGAAAATATGGCAGTTCTCACAGGTGAATAAAGAAGCCGCAAAGCAGCTCGCGGAAACATGCGATATCGATCCGTTTTTGGCGCTGCTGCTCCTGGTGCGCGGCGTGGATTCGCCTGAAAAGGCGGAGGCCTTCTTTTCGGAGGAAAAGCCGCAGGTAGACCCGTTTTCTTTTAAAGACATGGACCTCGCCGCCGAGCGCATCCGCCTGGCGGTGGATCGCGGGGAAAAGATCGCTGTGTACGGCGATTACGATGCGGACGGCGTCACCGCCACGGCGATTTTATATTCTTACTTATGCGCCATGGAAGCGGACGTAATGTTTTATATCCCGGCGCGCGGAGAGGGGTACGGCCTCAACCGCGAAGCCCTTCAGGCCTTTGGAAACAGTGGGGTCACACTGGTCGTCACGGTGGATAACGGCATCACGGCGCTGGAGGAAGCGGAATTTGCCGCTTCCCTTGGCATCGACCTCGTGATTACCGACCATCACCGTCCGCTGGAGCGACTGCCGAAGGCCGCTGCGGTTGTTGATGCCTTCCGGGAAGACTGCCCCTCCGGCTGCCGGGAGATTTCCGGCGCGGGTGTGGCCCTCAAGCTCGTGCAGGCGCTCGAAGGAGGGGAATACACCGAGGAGCTGGATGAATTCATCGACCTCGCCATGCTTGGAATTTTGGCGGACGTTTCCCCCGTAACCGGGGAGGCGCGCCGCATCATCCGCCGCGGGCTGCGGAAGCTCAACCACAGCTACCGCCCGGGGCTTCTGAAGATGATCGCCCTGTGCGGCATGGGCGGGGGCAGGGCGATCACCTCCACGAACGCTGTGTTTTCCCTCATTCCGCGTATCAATTCCGCCGGCCGCATCGGCTCTGCCGACCGCGCCGTGGACCTGCTCCTGACGGACGATGCCGACCGCGCGGAAGAGCTTGCCCGCCAGATGGAGCGGGATAATGAAGAAAGAGGAAAGCTCGAGCGGGCCATTCTCTTGGAAGCGCAAAGCCAGATCGAAGAAAATCCCGCTCTTTTGGATGACCGCGTGCTCGTGCTTGCCGGAGAAGGCTGGCATCGGGGCGTGGCGGGCATTGCCGCCGCCCGCCTGCTGGAGCGTTACGGCCGCCCCTGCGTCCTGCTCGGGATCGAAGGGGAGGAGGCGGCGGGTTCTGCGCGGAGCGTGGAGGGATTTTCTATTTTTGACGCCATCCGCGCGAGCCGGGAGACGGTGGAGCGTTTCGGCGGCCACACGCTGGCCGCGGGCGTCACGCTGAAAACGGAGCAGATTCCCGCTTTCCGCAAAGAGATCAACCGCTATGCGGCGCAGGAATATCCGGATATGCCGTTTCCCTCCATGCAGCTCGACTGCAAGCTGAACCCAAAGGCCCTGTCTCTCGCGCTCGCAGAGACCATCGGCGCGCTGGAGCCCTTCGGCTCAGGCAATCCGGTGCCTTTGTTCGGGCTGTGCGGCGTCACGGTAAAGGCAGTCACGTCGCTCAAGGAAAACCGGCATCTGCGGCTCACGCTCGAGAAAAACGGCATATCCTTTCCGGCGCTGAAGTTCCATACGTCAAAAGAGGAATTCCCGTTTTCCGTGGGAGAAAGCGTGGACCTCGCCGCAACACTGGAAACAAATGTGTACCGGGGAGAGAGACGGCTTTCGGTTTATGTGAGGGACGTTCGCCCCGCCGGAGCGGACGACCGTGGTATCGGCCGGGAAATCCGCCTGTATGAGCGGCTGCACCGGGGAGAGAAAATTTCGGCTGAAGAAGCGGCCCGCATCCTGCCAACGAGAGAAGAATGCGCAGGAGTTTACCGTTTCCTCCGCGGCCGGGGCGAATATGAGGGAAGCGCGGAAGCGCTCCTTTACCGCATGGGGAGCGGAGCGCCCAGCTATGCAAAGCTTCGGGTCATCCTGCTTGCCATGCGGCAGGCGGGGCTTATCAGCCTCAAGGAGCGTGGGGAAGAAATTGCCCTTTCCCTCCGGCCGGTGCAGGGAAAAGTGGATTTGATGCATTGTGAAATCATCCGCCGCCTGGCGGAGAAAGGAGGCGCGGCAGCATGAGGATTATGGCAACCGCAGGAACCATGGAAAACTTGGAAGAGCAGATCCGGGAGAGCGGCAACAATTACGATCTCGACGCCATTCGCCGCGCTTATGAATTTGCGAAAAAGGCTCACGATGGCCAGATGCGCCGTTCCGGGCAGCCCTATATCATACATCCCGTATGCGTGGCGGGCATTCTCGTGGAGCTCGGTATGGATACCGATTCCCTCATCGCCGCCATGCTGCACGATGTGGTGGAGGATACCCCCGTGGAGCTCGAGGATATCCGCCGCGGATTCGGGGCCGGCATCGCCCGCCTGGTAGACGGCGTTACCAAGCTCAGCAAAATCCCTTATGTTTCGCGCGAGGAGCAGCAGGCGGAAAATATCCGCAAGATGCTCATTGCAATGGATGAAGATATCCGCGTCATCATCATAAAGCTGGCCGACCGCCTTCACAATATGCGAACGCTCGATTCGCTCTCCGAGCAGAAGCAGAGAGACATAGCCCTCGAAACCCTGGAGGTTTTCGCGCCCATCGCGCATCGGCTCGGTATCCGTGCCCTGAAGGAGGAGCTCGAAGACCTCGCCATTAAGCACCTGGACCCCATCGCCTACCGCGAGATTGAAGACGCCCTCCTCATTCGGAAAGCGGAGAGGGAGCAGTTTCTCGAAGAAATCAAGAACCGCGTGCGCGAGCGGCTGCAGGGGATACTCGAGCATCCATATGTGGAGGGCCGGGTTAAATCGGTCCACGGCATTTACCGGAAGATGTTCATGCAGGGCAAGGATTTTGAAGAAATCTACGATATTTACGCGGTGCGCGTGATTGTGGATACCGTGGCCGAATGCTATAACGTGCTCGGCATCATGCACGATATGTTCAATCCCATCCCCGGCCGCTTCAAGGATTATATTTCCACCCCAAAGCCGAATAATTACCAGTCGCTTCATACCACAGTCATTTCCCACGAGGGCATCCCCTTTGAAATCCAGATACGCACCTGGGAAATGCACCACACGGCGGAATACGGTATTGCGGCCCATTGGAAATACAAGCTCGGCCTGAACGAAAGGGGAGACAGCTTCGAGCACCGCCTCGCGTGGATCCGCCGCCTTCTCGAAAATCAGAGCGATACAGACGATGTGGAAGAAATCGTCCGCACCATCAAAACCGATCTGGCGCCCGAGGAGGTGTTCGCCATCACCCCGCGCGGCAAGGTCATCACCCTTCCGAGCGGCTCCACGGTGATTGACTTCGCCTATGCTATCCATACCGCCGTGGGGAACAAGATGGTAGGCGCCAAGGTGGATGGGCGTATCGTCCCCATCGATTACGTGCTCAAAACAGGCGAGGTAGTGGAAATTCTCACTTCCAGCGCGCAGGGCAAGGGCCCGAGCAAGGATTGGCTCAAGATCGTAAAAACAAGCGAAGCGCGCAATAAAATACGCTCCTGGTATAAGAAAGAAAAGCGTCCGGAAAATATTGCGGAGGGCCGCGCCGAAATCGAGCGGGAGCTCGCCCGCAACAACATCCGCCTGAGCACAGAGGAAACAGAACGGCTGCTGCAGCCCATCGCCGCCCGCCAGCACTGCGCTTCGGTGGAGGATTTATACGCCATGATCGGTTACGGCGGCCTGCGTATCTCCAAGCTGATGAACAGCATCAAGGAGGAATACGGGAAAATCGCCCATGTGCAGGAAGCAAAGCAGGTGGTGCAGTTTGAGGAGCCTCGTGCAACCAAATCATCCGAGGGCGTTGTGGTCGAGGGAATCGATAATTGCCTCATCAAGCTCGCACGGTGCTGCAACCCACTCCCCGGAGACCCGATCATCGGGTATATCACCCGTGGGCACGGCGTTTCTGTGCACAAGCGTTCGTGCAGCAACGTGCCGCAGGATACCGCCCATTCCGAGGAGCCCGAGCGCTGGATCAGCGCCCGGTGGGACAGCGCCGTGAAGGAAACCTTCAAATCCACCCTTCAGATCCTCGCCATCGACCGCGAGGCCCTTCTCGCCGACCTCACCATCCAGCTCGCCAGCATGCATGTAATGATCCACAATGTCAACGCGCGCGAGCTGAAGGGGGGCAACTGCCAGATCACCATTACGCTCAGCATCCAGAGCCTCGAGCATTTGAAGAGCATCGCCGCCAAGCTTTCCAAGGTGGTGGGCGTCATCCAGGTGGAGCGCTCCGCGGGCTGACCGGGAAGCATTCCCATAATCGGAGGAGAAAGCAATGAGAGCAGTGATACAGCGCGTGCTGCGCGCGGAAGTAACGATAAACGGAACCGAGCGCCGGGAAATCCCGGAGGGCTTTGCCGTTTTGCTGGGCGTGAAGAACGGAGACAGCGAAAGAGACGCGGAGCTGCTGGCCAAAAAGACGGCGGAGCTTCGTATCCTGTGCGACGATGCGGGCAAAATGAACCTGTCGGTGCTCGATCGGGGGCAGTCTGTCCTGGTGGTTTCCAATTTCACGCTGTATGCAAACTGCAGCCACGGCCGCCGTCCGGAATTCCTCGCCGCGGCAAAGCCGCCGGAGGCCGAGCGTTTGTATAAATATTTTGTGGAGCAGCTGCGGGCACAGGGCGTGCAGGATGTGAAAACGGGCGAATTCGGCGCGCACATGGAACTGAGCCTCATAGGCAACGGCCCCATTACCATCCTACTGGATACCGACGAGCTGAAAAGAGGGAAAACATGAAAATTTTATCCGCCCGGATGGGCCCCATCGAAACCAACTGCTATGTGCTGATCGACGGCGCAACCGGTAAAGCCGCAGTGATCGACCCCGCTGCCCCCGGGCCGGAGCTCCGGCAGATGCTGGCTTCGCCGGAGATTTCTTCGGTGGAATATATTATTTTGACGCACCGCCACTACGACCATGTTTTAGGCGCCGCCTCTCTTCAGAGGGGAACGGGAGCCGAGGTGCTGATCGGGGAAAAGGATGCGGCGGCGCTTACCGACCCTGCAGTGAGCCTTGCGGCGGTGCACGGTTATCCCCAGGAGCCGGTGGCTCCTTCCCGCCTGCTGCGGGAGGGGGACCATATTGCCCTCGGCATGCTTGATATCGCGGTGCTGCACACCCCGGGGCACACGGCGGGAGGAATCAGCCTGGTTACGGAAGACGTGATTTTTTCGGGCGATACCCTTTTTGCCGGTTCCATGGGCCGCACCGATCTGCCCTCCGGCAGCGAGGAGGAAATTTTCCGGTCTCTCCGGAAGCTGTCGGAGCTGCCCGGAGATTACCGGGTTCTGCCCGGCCACGGCCCGGAAACCCGGCTGGAATTCGAGCGGCGGAACAATCCGTTTATGAGGGGCTAGCATGGAAAATTATATGGAACTCATTCTAAAAGGGCATGCGCACCAGTATGAGGTGGAAAACCTCTGCCGTGTATTCCGGCCGGACTGCAAGCTTCCCCTTCGGCAGGAGCCTCCCGCGGAGGGAGACTATGTGCTCACCCAGGCGAAGGAAGAAGGGGATATCACCCGTTTGTTCGCCCGCGTGCGTGTTGGGGACCGTGAGGCGGAAGAGGCCGATCAGATGGAAACCGCCTCTCCGGATTTTGAAAAGGAGAGCGAATACCGCATCTGCGTATGCCTGTTCCGCGCTTTTATCGCACTTACGGGCTATCGGCCCAAATGGGGCATCCTCACGGGCGTGCGTCCAACGAAGCTCATGCGCCGCCTGCTTGCGGAGCTTGGGTCGGAGGAACAGGCGCTTGATTATTTCACCGGCCGTCTTTTTGTGGAACCGGAAAAAGCCTCGCTCTGCCTCGCCACCGCGAAGTCGGAAGGGGAAATCCTCGCACAGTCGGCTTCAGATTCCTTCAGCCTGTATATATCCATCCCGTTTTGCCCCTCGCGCTGCTCCTACTGCTCCTTTGTTTCCCATTCCATCGAAAAGGCAAAGAAGCTTTTAGAGCCCTATGTGGGGCTGCTGTGCCGGGAAATCGAAGATACCGCCGCCTATGCAAGGGAGCTGGGGCTCCGGCTCCAGTCCATTTACTTCGGGGGAGGCACGCCTACCACGCTCAGCGCGGAGCAGCTCGAGAGAGTTATGGGAAAAGTGGCGGAACAGTTCGATTTTTCTTCTCTCCTCGAATATACCGTTGAGGCGGGCCGCCCCGATACCATCACCCACGATAAGCTCCGGGCCATCCGGGAGAGCGGAGCAAACCGGGTGAGCATCAATCCGCAGACCATGAACGATGAGGTGCTCGAGCGCATCGGCCGCCGCCATACCTCGGAGCAGACGCTTGCCGCCTACCGCCTTGCAAGGGAAGCGGGCTTCGAAGCGATAAACATGGATCTGATCGCGGGACTCCCGGGCGATACCTTTGAAAGCTTCCGGGAAACGCTGCGGCAGGTGTGCGCGCTGTCTCCCGAAAATATCACCGTACATACCCTTGCGCTCAAGCGTTCGGCCGACCTTTACCGGGAGGAATATTACGCAAGGAGCGGGGAAGTGGCGCAAATGCTCGAAGAAACCCACCGAAGCCTTCCGCTTTCCGGCTACCGGCCCTATTATATGTACCGCCAGAGCAAAACCGCCGGGAACCTCGAAAACGTAGGCTTTTGCCGGGAAGGGTATGAGGGCGCATATAATGTGTTCATCATGGAGGAAGCGCACACCATCCTCGCCTGCGGCGCGGGCGCGGTCACGAAGCTCCGCGAACCGGGCGGGCCCATGATCGAAAGGATATTCAACTATAAGTATCCGTATGAATATATCAGCCGGTTCAACGATATACTTAATAAAAAGAAAAGGGTGAGGAGCTTCTATGAGGAGTATTCCCCGGAACATCGGTGAAATCAACCGTCTGGCGGCGCACGACCCGGCGGCGCTGATTGCCGAAAGCGAACAGAAATACCATGCGCAGGTGGAAGCATTTGCGGAGCGGATCCTCGGTGCCAACGAAAATCATGAAATCATCATGCTTTCGGGGCCGTCCGGTTCGGGAAAAACCACCACGGCGCACAAAATCCGAAAGGCGCTGGAAGCACGCGGCATTGGTTCTTTGGTTATTTCCCTGGATAATTTTTATCTCGGCGGAGGCAAGGCCCCCGTTCTGCCGGACGGCTCGTATGACTATGAATCGGTTTACGCGCTCAATATCCCGCTCATGACGAAGTGCCTGCGCGAGCTTGTGGAAACGGGGGAAAGCAATCTTCCCGTGTTCAATTTTCAGAAAAGCGCGCCGGATGAAGAGCTCGAGCATGTGGAGATCGGCCCGGGCGAGGTGGTCATCGTGGAGGGAATCCATGCCATGAACCCCATCATCACAGGCCAGCTTCCGCAGGATAAGCTCGTAAAGCTTTATGTCAGCGTGCGGACGAAGCTCATGGCGGGGGACAAAAAGGCGATTTCCCGCCGCGCGGTCCGCCTCGTGCGCCGCATGATCCGGGACGATATCTTTCGCTCGAGCAGCCCCCAAAACACCCTTTCCATGTGGACGAAGGTGCTGCGCGGGGAAGAGCTTTACCTTTTTCCGAATGAAGACAATGCGGATGTTTATATCGACACGCTCCACGATTACGAGCCGGGTATCTTAAAGGGGCGCATCCTGCCCCTGCTTGATACCATCCCGAAGGACGTTCCGAATTACGATATGATCGAGCGGCTTTACGGGTACCTCGGGAATTTCGAGCCTATCCCGATGGAGCTGCTCCCGCCCGATTCCATGCTGCACGAATTTGTGGGGTAAGGCGGAGAAGGCAAATCGGATTTCGGCCCCGCTTTTTCGCTTCCCCGAAGTGCGAAGAAGCTTTGCCCGCAAGAACCGCGTTCAGATGGAACTCCTGTGCTTGATGGTTGAAAAGCGCGGGAGATAATGGTAGTATAAAGAAGAAAATTCGGTAAGGAGATGTCTTTATGGGTGTTTTGGACAATACGGTATCCACTGCAAAGGAAGTCATCGGCACCGTCGGAAAAAAGACCTCGGAGGTCGTGGAGGCCCAGCGGATCAAATGGGGCATTTCCGACCGGAAGTCTAAAATCAGCAGGCTTTATACCTCACTCGGGGAAATGTATTACCAGTCGGTCGCCGGCAAAGGTGATCTCAGCGAGGCGGTGGATATCATCCGCCGGATCAGAGAAAAGCAGAGCGAAATCGAAGAGCTGGAAGCCCAGCTCGCCGCGCTCAAAAATATGCGCCGCTGCCCCTCCTGCGGAGCGGTGAACAACGAGAATGCAAGCTTCTGCGACCAGTGCGGCGAAAAGCTCACGTTTACCTTTGATTTAAATCAGGAGAAGGGGCAGAAGCAGGAAAGCGAAGAACTGTAAAAGCAGCCTTAGAGGCAAAAGATGATACTGTAAGGCCGCGGGCCGGTACCGGCCCGCATGGCCAAATTATTATTGCAAAGCAATAATAAAGCAATAAAAAATAGCCGCAAGAGAGGCGACATATTTCCGGCAGAAGAGATTAGCGGCTATTTTTTTTGCGCATGCGGTCTCTTCGAGGCCGCGCGCAGAGATTTTAGGTCCGTTGCCCGCTG
>CAUBKG010000004.1 GCA_958436475.1 uncultured Clostridia bacterium | reverse complement strand
ACCTCCACACCGGCCAGGGAGACGGCTGGGCCCTGTGGCTCGATTTCACGAACGTGACCGCCGATAAGCTCGGCAACGCGGGTTGGACCCATAACTGGGCCCGCGGCACGGTTCATGACATTTACCTGACCAACATCAGTGTTGTGGAAAACAAGAGCGTTCCCACCGATGGTTCCGGTTTCCGTATCTGGGCCAACAACGGTTCTCAGGATATGTATAACTGGCATCTCAATAACGCTTACACCTGGAAGTAATTCCTCTGCAAGCCTCTTTGCGGGGAGCCCATCGCGGGCTCCCCGCTTTTTGTGCCCGGAAGCGGTCCGCAATTGAAAGATTGCTTGAAAGCGCCGGAAAAGGGGAAGCGCAAGAGCGACGCTTCTCTTGCTTTTTTTCATGGAATATGATACATTAAAAACAATTGGAAAACGGCAGGAGACGCCCGGCTTCTGCGGAGAATCTCTGCCTTTCTTTTTTCGGTTCATTGGCTTTTGCAGATGAAAAGCCGCCGGAGAAGAACGCTCCGCTGCGGTGCGATGCTGCACGAGGGCGTTATCAAACTATTTTATCTCATGTGAAAAGGGGAAAACAACATGAAAATCATCAAGAAAATTGCGGCTTTCTGCATGGCTGCGGCACTCTGTGTATCCGTGCTTGCCGGTTGCACCACCACCAAGGAGGGCGGCGGAAAGCAGTCGCTCGCGCAGATCAAGGAAAGCGGGAAAATCACCATGTACACGAACGCCGCTTTCCCGCCGTTTGAATACCGCGACGGTGAAAAGGTCGCAGGCGTGGATGTGGATATTGCCGAGGAAATCGCCAAGGATATCGGCGTTACCCTCGAAGTGACCGATACGAATTTCGACAGCATCATTCCTTCCGTCCAGTCGGGCAAGTGCGCGTTCGGCGCGGCGGGCATGACCATAACCAGCGAACGCAAGGAGCAGGTGGATTTCTCCATCAAATACGTCACCTCCAAGCAGTATATCATTCTGAAAAACGATTCCACGGTCAAGACGATCGAAGACCTCAAGGGGATGAAGATCGGCGTGCAGACCGGAACCACCGGCGACCTCATCCTCACCGATGAGATCGACGGCTATAAAGATGATGACGGCAACCCCGTGCAGGGCGTGCTGCAGGATACGGGCGCGGAAGTCGCCCGCTACAACAACGCGATCGATGCGGCTGCCGACCTCGCAAACGGACGTGTAGACGCGGTGGTCATCGATAAGCTCCCGGCGGAGATGATCTCCAAGTCCAGGGAAGGCACCAAAACCATCGAGCTCGTGTATGCAGACGGCTCCAACACCGAGGAAGAATACGCTATCGCGGTGGCGAAGGGCAACAAAGACCTGCTCGATTCCATCAACAAGACACTGCAGCGCCTGATCGATGAAGGCAAGATCGATGAATACGTTGTGAACCATTCTGCTGCGGCGCAGGAGTAATTTGTAAAAGGCAAGGCGGCCCCCGCCCCAAAAGACAGGGGGCCTTCTTCTTTTTTCGGAACAAGCCAATTTTTCGTGGGAAACGGGGTTAAGCTATGGACCTGATGCAGCTCAGTCTGGTGGACAGCTTCAACAAAACATTCATCCAATCCGACCGCTGGCGCTTATTTGTGCAGGGCCTCGGAAACACCTTGGTCATCACGCTGTTTGCCGCTCTGATCGGCGTGCTGATCGGCGTGGTCGTCGCGGTGCTCAAGGTTTACTGTGCGCAGAGCGGGAAACTGAAGCCGGTCAACTGGCTGCTGGATATTTACCTAACCGTGATCCGGGGCACGCCGGTGCTGGTGCAGCTCATGATCATGTATTATGCGGTGTTTGCCTCCGCAGACAACGGCGTCCCGGTTGCCATCCTCACTTTCGGCATCAACTCCGGCGCATATGTGGCGGAGATCGTGCGCGGCGGCATCCAGGCGGTAGACGGCGGGCAGACGGAGGCCGGCCGCTCGCTGGGCCTCAGCGCGTGGACCACCATGCGCTCCATCGTTCTGCCGCAGGCCGTCAAAAATATTCTGCCGGCGCTCGGCAACGAATTCATCACGCTTGTGAAGGAGACCTCCGTGGTGGGCTATATCGCCATCCAGGACCTTACCAAGGCGGGAGATATCGTCCGCACGAGGACCTATGAAACCTTCTTCCCGCTTCTCATGGTGGCGCTCGTTTACCTCATAATCGTAATCGGTTTAACCAAGCTTCAGCGGATGCTGGAAAGGAGGCTGGCCAAGAGTGATCGACGTTAAAAACCTGACCAAGCAGTTTGGGGAAAACTGCGTGCTGCGCGGCATCACCGAGCACATCGACAAGGGGGAAAAGGTAGTGATCGTCGGGCCGTCGGGCTCAGGGAAATCCACGTTCCTCCGCTGCCTCAACCTGCTGGAGAAGCCGACCGGCGGGGAAGTCTGGTTTGAAGGCGAGCTGCTCAACGGCAAAAAAACGGATATCAACCGTGTGCGCCAAAAGATGGGCATGGTATTCCAGCATTTCAACCTTTTCCCGCACCTGACCATCCTGAAAAATATCACCCTGGCCCCGGTCAAGCTGAAGCTGCAAACGCAGGAGAAAGCGGAGGAGAATGCCCTGCGCCTTCTCGACCGCATCGGCCTGCGGGATAAAGCCGAGGAATACCCCGCCATGCTTTCGGGCGGCCAGAAGCAGCGCATCGCCATTGTGCGTGCGCTCGCCATGAACCCCGACCTGATGCTTTTCGACGAGCCCACTTCCGCCCTCGACCCGGAAATGGTCGGCGAGGTGCTGGAGGTTATGAAGGAGCTTGCGGAAGACGGCATGACGATGGTCGTCGTCACGCACGAAATGGGCTTTGCGCGCGAAGTGGGCACCCGCGTCCTGTTTATGGACGAAGGCGAGATCAAGGAGCAGGCTCCCCCGGACGAATTCTTCAGCAGCCCAAAGAATCCAAGGCTCCGGGACTTTTTATCCAAGGTTCTCTAAGCGCCTGTTTATTCAAAAGAAAAAAGCGCCTGTTCCTACCTTAGCCGATTCCAGGCGGGTAAGAACAGGCGCTTCTTGTATTTCCCATATCGGCGGGAGGGGCTTTTTCCTGCCCTGCCGCCGTCAACTCCGGTTAAAAAGCAGCAAAAGAATAATACATGCCGCCGATACCAGCAAGGTGGCAGCGGCGAGCCATTTCTTTCGTTTCATTTTCTGCTCGGCGACTCGGCGTTCTTCTTCTGCCATATGGGTAAGAGCTTCGATTTTTCTTTCACATTCGGCGATCTTCGCCTCGGAATCCTTATAATCGCGGATGGTTTCGAATTTTTTCTTGGCGGTTTCAAGCCTTAAAATGATCTTTGTATTCAGAACGGAGGAGGCAGATCGATAAATTTCATCTTTACGGAAAATTTCCGCTTTCCGCAGGCATTCTGCCCGCTTTTCCCCGGCGTCTTTATAGCTTGGGATATTTTCAAACTGAACGGCGGCCGTCTTCCATTCGGCTTCTGTTTTTGAAGCACGCATCGCCCTGCACGCAGCCTCGTATGCTTTCTCTGCTTTTTGCTCCTCCATATACTCGAGAGTTGCCCTGTGGTATCCGTCCAGGCGTTCGGAGACTTCGGGCCCTCCGAAGCGACAGGCCTTGATAAAGTTGCTTTTGCCCGAAATGGGCTCGGGGGAGCGGCTGAGATCGGCCTCCCTGTGAGTCTTGGTTTCCACCATGAGCAGACCGATATAGGCCTCGGCACATTCCGGCTGGAGATCGAGCACTTTATTGCAGTATTCATCGGCGCTGGCCCAGTCGCCGTCCTCGAGGAACATGTATGCTCTCGTCAGAAGAGGGCCGATAGATGCGCCGCCCGCCGCAGGGGCTTCCGCCAGCCTGTCCGCCCGATTCGCTCCAACGATCCGCTTCACGCCGCGGATGAGGTCCTGCATAAAACCGAGCTTAGACATATCTTGCGCCTGTAAATGGGAAAATTCCTCGGGAAGGTCGTAAGGGTCCATATCCTTATAAGCCGGAATGAGCGTTTTATTTTGCCCTGCCTTGATCAGAGCGAGATAACGAGCCCATTCGTTTTTCACCCATATGGCGTTCAAATACTCCGGCCGGGTTCCCAACACCACCATGACCTTAGAGCTGTTCAGCGCGGCGAATATGTAGGGCTCGTAGGCCGAGCCAAGCTTATCCTCCAGGGTGATGCGCGAAAAAAAGACCTTGAAACCCTCCTGCGTCAGCTGATGATAGAGGTCGTTAGCAAGGACGCTGTCGGGTGTGCGGCGTCCCTGGCCGTCGGTTTCCTTGTAGCAGATGAATACGTCGAACGGCTCTTCGCTTTGAGAGATGGCGAGGATATTCTTCTGGATTTCGTCGATTGCTTTGGCCTCCGCCTCATATACGGCCTTTTGGGAACTGTCGGCATACCGAAGGGCGGATTTATAATCCTCATCCATAAAAATAGAGGTGAACTGCGCGCGGTTAACGGTTGGAACACGCTTATGGGAAGAAGGGTCCTCCACATATTCCACCCCATAACGGCACAGGACAAGCGACCAATACGCTTCAGCATCGGATGGGTCTTCGTGGAGGATATTTTCGTAGATAGCCGCTGCTTTATCATATTCGTTACTGCGGCGGAAATGATTGGCGCGGTCGTAAAGGTTCGTCTTTTTTTCACTGCTGAGCTTTGGAAGAGTCTGTTTTGTTCCGCAGTATAAACATTCTGCAACGCTCATTTCGCCGGTGATCTCGAGATCACCGCCGCACATTTTACATTTGAATATGGACACAGAACGCCCCCCTTTTTTAAATCTGTTTTTCTTCTATTTCAGCTGCCTGCACTGCGTGTTTCTTTCCTGCAGCACCTGGAGGAATTCCCTTGCGGCGGCAGAAAAGGCCGCGGCATTGTTTTCCCCCGATGCTTTGGAAAGGGCGGAAAAGGCGGCGGAAAGCTTCTCTTCGATAGGGGCAAGCGTGGGCGTGGAGAGCGGGTCGCTGTAACGGACGGCCTCGTAAACCTTTTTTGCGGCAGCTCTGATTTCCTCGTCCTGTGCCTTTGAAACAAGAGCCTCAGCATCGCAGGCCAGCGTTTTTATAAACCGGGTCCGGTCGTACACGCTTTCACTTTCCTTTTCCACGAGCTCGCGTGATTTCATCGCGGCGGCCAGCAGGATCACGTAAACGACGAGTATCAGAAAAGACACGGCCCCGGCCGCCCATGCATGGAGCGAGGGGGCGAAGAGACAAATAAGGCCGAAGGCGGTTTGAACGGTCAGATATAAACATCCCATGCGAAAAATGGGCAGGCCGTAAAATAATTTTTCCGGGCGGGAAGCATCCCGAAAGGCCCAAAAGGCAATTACCGCCTGTGAAAGGATTGCCAGAGTGGTAAATGCGTAGCCCAGCCAATAAGCAGGGCCGGGGGTGTGCGGCAGAGAAAAGGCGATTACTTGGAAGGCCGCCAAAAGAGCGGCGAGAACGATGCCGCCGAATAATCCACGTTTTTTCATACGATTTCCTCCTCAGATTTTTTTGCCGCATTTTGGGCAGAATCCGGCGCCGCCGGGCAGAGGGGCGCCGCATTCCGTGCAGACGGGAGAAGTAGAAGCTAAGCTCCTGCCGCACAGAAAGCAGAATTTGGAGTCTGCCGGCAGGCTTGCGCCGCATTCCGGGCATGAACGCGAGGGAGAGAGCGTGTCCGAAGAACTGTCTAGCGCATGGCCGACGGCTCCCCCCACGAGGCCGCCCACGGCTCCTCCTACCCCCGCCATCGTGCCGAGGCCCACTCCCATGTTGGTGAATTGACCTGTCGCCTCGTTTTGCGCAACCTGCTCCGCCACATCGAATCCGCGTTCCTGCTGATAGGTATAGCCCTCCTGGGCACGTTTCTGCGCAAGCGCCTGCGATTCGATCACCGTGCGCTGGGCCTTCGTTTGCTCATCGATGATTCCGACCTGTTGGCGGAGCTTGGCTTCGGCGACGTCGGCATACTGCCGGAAATGCAGGGACTTGAACGTTTCATAGGCCGTATCGCCTTCCGGCTTCACAATCGTCGTTACAAAGAACCGTTCCAGAGCTACGCCGTAATCGGAAAAGTCCGGCGCAAGCATTTGAAACAAGGCCTCGGAAAGGCCGGTCAGATGCTCGTCGATTTCAAAAATACTGATCTTGTTTTCCCGTATGGCTTGGGCCAGGTAAGACTTGACCCTTGTCATCAGAAACGCTCTGAAATATTGGGTGATCTGCGCTTTATCCAAAACGGCCTCGGTTCCCACAAGCTTCAGAAGCAGCCTTCTGGAATCCTCTGCCCGCAGGCTCATTTCGCCGCAGGCGCCGATCTGCAGAGGAAAGCCGTATGACGGCTCGATGAATTGCACCTTGCTGTCGGTTCCCCATTTAACTGCCATTTTCTCGGCTTTATTGATGAAATAAACTTCGCAGTGAAAGGGGGAAGAATCGCCTGTTATGCGGCCGGTCAAGCGCCCGAGCAGAGGTATATTCTGCGTTTCGAGCGTGTAACGTCCGGGGCCGAACAGATCGAGCGCCTGGCCGTTCATCATGAAAATTGCTTCCTGAGATTCATGCACGATGAGCTGGGTCAGGGAATTGAAGTCCTCACAGGGATGTTTCCAGATGAAGGTGGAATTATCGCCTTCATATTTAATGATTTCAGCTATTTTCGCCATAAAAAGACCTCCCCTATCAAAAAACGTCAAAAACTTACCTTTTACTTAACTCAGTATATTACAATTTTATAGTTATGACAATAATTTGCATGCTTTAAGAAAAATGTTCAACATAGGAAAAAGTGGGGTGCATTCACACAATAATCAATATCAATCACAAAATAAATATATTTTTGCATACAGAAAAAATAATAAGTCAATTTGCACAATCAGATTCCATAATTTTTGGAAATCGCTAGGCTGAAAATGATTGACTTTGATTGAATATGGTGATAGTATAAATTTAGGAGGTGAGGAACATGTTAACACAGGAACGTTATTCGGTAATCTTGAATTATTTGGAAAACAAAAAAGCAGCAACTGTTTTAGAATTGGCTGAATTACTGGATACATCTGAGTCAACAATAAGAAGAGACCTGACGGCCCTTCACAACGAAGGCAAACTCCGCAAGGTGCATGGAGGCGCCACGGCCCTGCCGGGAAGTTACCGTGTATCTGAGCCTGCCGTATCGGAAAAGTATGGGATGAACGCCGGGCAGAAAAAGCGGATCGCGCGGTATGCTGCGTCGCTGATCCGCGGCAATGAGTTTGTATATCTGGACGCCGGAACCACCACGGAGGCCATGGCGGAGTATATTCAGGAGAAGAACGCCGTATATGTGACCAACGGCATTTACCTTGCCAAAAAGCTGGCGCAGAGAAACTTCCAGGTGTTTGTTCCTGCCGGCCGGATCAAAGGGATCACCGAGGCCATCACGGGGAACGAGACCGTCAGCTGCCTGCAGCGGTTCCATTTCACCAAGGGCTTTTTCGGTGCGAACGGGGTCCATCTTTCCCACGGCTTTACAACGCCCGATGTCGACGAGGCGCGCACCAAAACGGAAGCCTTCCGCCGGTGCCGGGAGCGTTTCGTGCTGGCGGATGAATCCAAATTCGGCCTTTATTCCTCAGTGAGCTTTGCATCGCTGGGCGAAGCGGAGATCATCACCACGCTGCTGGCCGATAAGGACTATCTCAAATACACTTCGATCCGGGAGGTCGACCGTACATGATATATACCGTAACCTTCAATCCGTCGCTGGACTATGTGGTGCGTCTGCCCGCGTTCCGGCCCGGAGAGGTAAACCGCACCGAGAGGGAAGCGCTTTACCCCGGAGGCAAGGGCATCAATGTTTCCATCATGCTGAAAAACCTGGGGCTCGAAAGCGTTGCCTTGGGATTCTGTGCCGGCTTTACCGGGGAAGCGATCGGGCACATGGTGCAGAACGCCGGCTGCCAAACGGAGTTTATCCCGGCGGATGAAGGTTTTTCCCGCATCAATGTAAAGCTCAGGGCCAAAGAGGAAAGCGAAATCAACGGCCAGGGGCCGCATATCGGCGCGGGGGCGCTGGAAGCGCTTTTCCGGCGGCTGGATACACTTGTGGAGGGGGATATCCTCGTTCTCGCGGGCAGTATCCCGAACACCCTGCCGGAGGATATCTATGAACGGATCTTAGAACGGCTGGAAGGCCGCGGCGTGCGCACGGTGGTGGATGCCACGAAGGACCTGCTGCTGAACGTGCTCAAATACCGCCCGTTCCTGATCAAGCCCAACCACCACGAGCTGGGAGAGCTCTTTGGCGTTACGCTCGAGCGGGAGGAAGAAATCCTCCGCTATGCGGAAAAGCTTCGGGAAATGGGAGCGCGAAACGTGCTCGTATCCCGGGGCAAACAGGGCGCCGCCTTCCTCGGGGAAAACGGGGAGAGGATCGTGAGCCTGCCGCCCGACGGCAAGGTTGTGAATACCGTCGGCTCGGGGGATTCCATGGTCGCCGGGTTTATCGCGGGGTATCTGGAGAAGAAGGATTTCCGGTACGCCGTGGAACTAGGGCTCTGCGCAGGGAGCGCCTCCGCCTTTCAGGAGTGGCTCGCGGGCAGAGACGATATTATGAAACTCATGAAAGGGAGGAAATAAAATCATGCGCATCACCGACCTGCTGCAGCCTAGCGGCATCGACCTGAACGCGAAGGTAAATTCCAAGGAAGAGGCCATCGACCGTTTGATCGGCCTGATGGAGGCCGAGGGCAATCTTTCAGATGTTGCCACATATAAAAAATGCGTGTTAAAGCGCGAGGAGGAGGGGACCACCGGGATCGGGGAGGGCGTTGCCATTCCCCATGCCAAGACCCCGGCTGTGAAAAAAGCGGGGCTCAGCGCCATGGTGGCGCCGGACGGCGTGGATTTCGATTCGATGGACGGCGAGCCGACCCGACTCTTTTTCCTGATTGCGGCGCCCGATACCAAAGAAAACGTGCACTTGGACGTTCTCGGCCGCCTTTCGGTTCTGCTGATGGACGATTCCTTCCGCCGGAGCCTCATCCATGCGAAGAGCAAGGAAGAATTTCTTCGCCTCATCGATGCGGCGGATCGGGCAAAAGAGGCGGAGGAAACGAAGGCCGAGCCCAAGCGAAAGGAAGGCTTTCGCATCCTGGCGGTGACGGCCTGCCCCACCGGCATTGCGCACACCTATATGGCGGCGGAGGCGATCGAAAACAAAGCAAAGGAAATGGGCCTCAGCGTCAAAGTAGAAACCAACGGCTCCGGCGGCCGCAAAAATATACTGACACAGGAAGAAATCGAGGCGGCCGACGGCGTTATCGTCGCGGCCGATACCAAGGTACCCATGAGCCGTTTCGATGGCAAGCCGGTGATACAAACGCAGGTTTCGGAAGGCATTTCCCATCCCGGCCGCCTGCTCCAGGATATCCTGGACGGCAGGGCCCCGGTTTACCACGCCGGGGGCGGCGAGCGGGAGGAAGCCGGAAAAGAGAAGGAGGGCGTGGGCCATCAGATCTATAAGCACCTGATGAACGGCGTTTCCCACATGCTTCCCTTCGTTATCGGCGGGGGCATCCTCATAGCGCTTGCCTTCCTGTTCGATACGATCTTTGCGCCGGAGGGCGACCCGGCCAACTTCGGTATGAATTCGCCCGTTGCCGCGTTCCTCAAATCTGCGGGCGGCGTGGCCTTCAACTTTATGCTTCCGGTGCTCGCGGGCTTCATCGCCATGAGCATCGCAGACCGGCCGGGGCTGATGGTCGGCTTTGTGGCGGGGGCCATTGCCAATGCCGGCCTTACCCTCAACAATGCGCCGGACGCGCTGCAAAACGGCGGCTTCTTTGTGAACGCGAGCAGCTCCGGCTTCCTCGGCGCCCTGCTCGCCGGCTTCATTGCGGGCTATGTGATGCTCGGCCTCAAAAAGCTGCTGAGCCGTTTGCCGAAGAGCCTCGAGGGCACGAAGCCCATCCTCTTTTATCCGGTGTTCGGGCTGCTGATCGTCAGTGCGATCATTATCTTTATCGTCAACCCGCCGGTATCGGCGCTCAACACCTGGATCAGCAACGCCCTCATGAACATGGGCCAGGTGAGCGGCGTGCTGCTCGGGCTCCTGGTTGCGGGCATGATGGCCGTTGATATGGGCGGCCCGTTCAATAAAGCGGCGTATGTGTTCGGCACGGCTTCCCTTCTCACCGCCACGGGCGCGGCGGTATCCTCCGGCGTTATGGCTTCCGTTATGATCGGCGGCATGGTGCCTCCCATTGCCATTGCGCTGTGCACCACCTTTTTCAAGAACCGATTCACGGAAAAGGAACGCCAAACCACCATTACCAACTATATCATGGGCCTTTCCTTTATCACGGAGGGCGCTATCCCCTTTGCCGCGGCAGACCCGCTGCGCGTCATCCCCTCGTGCGTAGTCGGCTCCGCGGTGGCAGGCGGCCTTTCCATGCTGTTCGGCTGCACGCTTCCCGCCCCGCACGGCGGCATCTTCGTGTTCCCGGTCATCCACAACTGGCCGATGTACCTGCTGTCGCTTGCCATCGGCTCGGTAATCAGCATGGCGCTGCTCGCCATTCTCAAAAAGCCCATCCGCGAGAAGGCATAACCTTCCGCGATCCATCTTAAGTATCCGCGGCGGGCTGCCTTTTGCGGCCCGCCCGCTCAAAAAGGAGTTTTGATAATATGAAACAATTTGAATATGTCATTGCCGATCCGGAGGGCATCCACGCCCGTCCCGCGGGAATGCTGGTGAAAAAGGCGAACGAGTTCACCTCCAACATTGAGATCAAAAAAGGAGAGCGCACGGGAGACGCCAAGCGCATCTTTTCCATCATGGCTCTCGCCGCCAAGCAGGGTGAGACCATCAAGGTCACGGTGAACGGGCCGGACGAGGCCGAAGCCGCGGAAGCGATGCAGAATTTTCTGAAAGAAAACCTCTAAATATCCCGGGGTTTTCCCGGGGACATTTTCCCTGCCGTATTCATAGAAAAAGCCCGTGCGTATGGAAGCGCGGGCTTTTTCGCCGTTTATCCCGTTTCGATTCGTAACAAAACCTTCACATTTTATTTGCAAACGGGACATATCTCGTGGATATAATAAAAGTCAGTGAAAGTCAAAAATCAGATTTCCCGGAGGAGGGATTTTTATGAATGCACAGAATTTTACAAAAAAGTCGCTGGAGGCGATCGAAGGAGCATCGGCCTCGGCCAGAGAGCACCAGAACCAGCGCATCGAACAGTGCCATATCCTATATGCGCTGCTTGCGGGAGAGCAGGAGCTCATCCCGCAGATGCTCATTAAAATGAACCTTCCGGCCCGGCAGATGAAGCAGGAGGCAGAGGAGCTGATAGCCGCCCTGCCTCGCGTTACGGGCTACGGCCGCGAGGCGGATAAGCTCTATATTTCCCCCGAGGTGGATGAAACGCTGCAAAAGGCGGAGCAGACCGCCAAAAATATGAAGGATGAATACGTTTCGGTGGAGCACATTTTCCTGGGGCTGATCGATACCGCGGATTCGTCCCTTTCGGCGCTGTTCCGGCGGCACGGGCTCAGCCGGGATAAATTCCTGAAAATGCTCATGTCTGTCCGCGGGAGCGCGCGGGTGACCACCGATACCCCGGAGGAAACCTACGATGCCCTCAAAAAATACGGCACCGACCTTACCGAACGCGCCCGGAACAAAAAGCTCGACCCCATCATCGGGCGGGATGATGAAATCCGGAACGTCATTCGCATTTTAACGCGGAAAACCAAGAACAATCCGGTTCTCATCGGCGAGCCGGGCGTGGGAAAGACGGCCATCGCCGAAGGGCTGGCGCAGAGGATCGTGCGCGGGGATGTGCCGAAGAGCCTGCGCGATAAAACCATTTTTTCGCTCGATATGGGCTCACTCATCGCGGGTGCTAAATTCCGCGGCGAATTCGAGGAACGCCTGAAGGCGGTGCTGAATGAAATCAGCAAAAGCGAAGGGAAAATCATCCTGTTTATCGATGAGCTGCACACCATCGTGGGAGCCGGCAAAACCGACGGCGCCATGGATGCGGGCAACCTCTTAAAGCCCCTTCTCGCACGGGGCGAGCTGCACTGCATCGGCGCCACCACGCTGGACGAATACCGCCAGTATATCGAAAAGGACGCGGCGCTCGAGCGCCGGTTCCAGCCGGTCATGGTAAACGAGCCTACGGTGGAGGATACCATCGCCATCCTGCGCGGCCTCAAGGAACGGTATGAAATATTCCACGGCGTGAAAATACAGGACCAGGCCATCATCGCGGCGGCCACCCTTTCCAATCGGTATATCACCGACCGGTTCCTGCCCGACAAGGCCATCGACCTCATCGACGAGGCCTGCGCCATGATCCGCACGGAAATCGACTCTATGCCCACCGAGCTGGATGTGATCCAGCGCAGGATCATTCAGCACGAGATCGAGGAGGCCGCTCTGAAAAAGGAAAAGGATGCACTTTCGGAAGAGCATTTGAAGGAAATCCGGAAAGAGCTTGCCGAAATGCGCGAGCAGTTCAACACCCTGAAGGCCCAATGGGATAACGAAAAATCCAAAATCGGCCGCGTGCAGAAGCTGCGCGAGCAGCTCGAAAGGCTCCATGCGGAAATCGAGCGCTGTGAGCAGGCTTACGACCTCAACAAGGCGGCGGAGCTGAAATACGGCAAGCTGCCGCAGCTCCAGAAGGAGCTCGAGCAGGAGGAGGCGAAAAGCCGCGAGGAAAGCGGGGGAAACACCCTCCTGCGGGATAAGGTTACCGAAGAGGAGGTCGCCCGTATCGTGGAGAGGTGGACGGGCATTCCCGTTTCCCGCCTGATGGAGGGCGAGCGGGAAAAGCTGCTCCACCTCGAAGAAATTTTGCATCGGCGCATCATCGGGCAGGAAGAGGCCGTCACGCGCGTAACGGAAGCGATCCTCCGCTCACGCGCCGGCATCCAGGACCCGAACCGCCCCATCGGCTCGTTCCTGTTTTTGGGCCCCACCGGCGTCGGCAAAACCGAGCTCGCCAAGGCGCTCGCCGAATGCCTGTTTGACGATGAGCACAATATCATCCGCATCGATATGACCGAATATATGGAGAAGTATTCCGTTTCCCGGCTCATCGGCGCGCCTCCCGGATACGTCGGCTATGAAGAGGGCGGCCAGCTCACGGAGGCGGTGCGCCGCGCGCCCTATTCCGTGGTGCTCTTCGATGAGGTGGAAAAAGCCCATCCGGATGTATTCAACATCCTGCTCCAGGTGCTGGACGACGGCCGCATCACCGATTCCCAGGGCCGCACGGTGGATTTCAAAAACACCATCATCATCCTCACCTCCAACCTTGGTTCCTCCTATCTGCTCGATGGTATCGACGAAAAGGGAGAAATCAAACCCGAAGCCCGGCGCGAGGTAGAGGAGCTGCTCAAGCGCTCCTTCCGCCCGGAATTCCTCAACCGCCTGGATGAGATCGTGTTCTATAAGCCGCTCACGAAGGAAAATGTGAGCCGTATTATCGACCTGGCCGTGAATGATCTCAACCGCAGGCTGGCGGAAAAGCAGCTCAGCTGCACGGTCACGCCCGAAGCGAAGGAATATATCCTCGAAAACGGATACGACCCCGTATATGGCGCGCGCCCGCTCAAGCGGTTTATCCAGCAGAAGGTGGAAACGCTGATCGCCCGCAGGATCATTGCGGACTCAGTCGCTCCCGGCGCGGCGCTCACCATCGGTGTGCAGGGCGGCGAGTTGGAGGTTACCATCGGCAAAGAGGATGCATAATTGATAAGCAAAGCGGCTTTTTCCAGGGGGGAGAAGCCGCTCTTTGTTGTTTTTTGTCGAAAAAAGGCGAGAAAAACTTACCAATTTTTAGTTTAATATGGTATAATCATAATAGAGCAGCAATGATACCACGAGCGCGAAGCGCTCGTGGTATCATTTGCCCATCCCGCCGCACCCTGCGCCGTGTGAAGAAAAAACGCATTTTCCGGGCGGCTTTCACAAAAAAGCAGCCGCAAATTATGCTGTTGCCCGGGGCCGCGTTAAAAATGCTTGGAATACGGAAGTACTGCCGGTTTTTTCGTCTTGCTCCAAAACAAAACATCGAAAATCCGAGGGAGGAACCCGTTTAAACGGGCAGACGGCTCCTCCGCAGCTGGCTTGTGCCGGAATCTTTCTGCTCTTCCTTACAAAAATCCATTCTTGTAATGTTCTTTTTTTGGTAGCTGAATGCACGCCTCATTGGAGTAAAAAAGATATTTGCCTCCGGGAGTGTACTTCAGGGGAAAATGTGGTATCATACCAATAGAAACAGACCAGTACGAACCGGTATTTTGCGGTTTGCCGTTATTGCCCGGGAAATTTCTATTTCCGGCGTCCTGCAGATTTTCCGCTTTCAATAGGATACGATTGCTGTTTTTTACCGACCGGAACCACTCCCGACCCCACGCTCAAAGAAAAACGAGGAGGCTTTTTTATGGAAGCAGACAGACAGATTGCCGTACTGATCGACGCCGATAATGTTTCGCCGCGGTATATCCGTCACATTTTAGACGAGATTTCGAACCACGGCACGCCCACCTATAAACGAATTTACGGGGACTGGACGAGCACCCGTATGACCCCGTGGAAGGACGTGCTCCTGCAGCACTCCATCATGCCCATCCAGCAGTACAGCTATACCACAGGTAAAAACGCAACCGATTCCGCCCTGATTATCGATGCGATGGATATCCTCTATTCCGGCCATGTGGACGGCTTCTGCATCGTCTCGAGCGACAGCGACTTCACCCGCCTTGCCGCGCGCCTGCGGGAAGCGGGCATGTATGTGATCGGCATGGGGGAGAGGAAAACGCCCATGCCCTTTATCACGGCCTGTGAAAAGTTCAAATACCTGGAGGTCCTCGCCACCGGCGTGCCGGATAAGGAAAATCCCGAAGCCGGCGAAGAGAAGCAGCCCGGGCCCGACGGCAGTATGACCGATATCGATGAGCTGATCGCCACCCTGCGCACCATCATCACCGAGAATTCGGATGAAGACGGCTGGGCGTTCCTGGGGGAAGTGGGCAACCTGATCAATAAGCGCTATCCGGATTTTGATACGAGGAATTACGGCTTCGCCAAGCTTACCCCCTTCTTATCCTCGCTCAAGGTATTTGAGATCATGTCCCGCAAAACGAGCAATCCGCACATTAACCATTATTTTGTCCGCATCCGGGAGAACGGAGAGGGCAAAAAACCGCCCGTGAAAAACCACGCGGCGAAATAAATCCACAGCAGGGAGGCGGGGAATATGCCGCATATTTTGCTAACGGAAGACGATGCTTCTATCGTACTCGGCCTGCGCTATTCCCTCGAGCAGGAGGGTTTCACCGTTACGGCCTGCGGCACGGCGGCCGAAGCCCTTTCCGCCCTGCGCCGCGAATCCTTCGACCTCCTCCTGCTGGACCTCACCCTGCCGGACGGTTCCGGGTACGACGTCTGCCGCGAGGCGAAGCGGGCAGGCGGCCCTCCGGTCATTTTCCTCACCGCCTGTGATGACGAAATAAGCGTCGTCATGTGCCTGGATATGGGAGCGGACGATTATATCACCAAGCCCTTCCGCGTGCGTGAGCTCGTTTCCCGCATCCGCTCGGTGCTGCGCCGGAGCGGCGGGGCGTCGAAAACGATCTGGGAATCGGGGAAGATCAAGGTCAACACCGCGCAGGCCAAGGTATATAAATCGGGCGAGGAAGTGGCGCTCACCTCCATGGAATACCGCCTCCTGCTCACTCTTATCAACGAAGAAGGGCGCGTCATCAGCCGCTCTAGGCTGCTCGACAGCATTTGGGACGTTGCGGGAGACTTCGTGAACGACAATACCCTCACCGTGTATATCAAGCGCCTGCGCGAAAAGCTCGAGGATACGCCGCAGGAGCTCATCCGTACGGTGCGCGGCATCGGGTATCAGGTGGGAGGCTGAAGGCTATGCTTCGAAACCGGGAATTCCGCCGGATGCTGCTCCTCATGGCGCTCATGACTCTCGCTTTCTCTGCCGGCATGCTGTTTTTCGGCGCCGTGCCCGCGCTCATTTCCCTTTTGCTCGGCCTTCTGCTCACCGGCGTCGCCGCGGGCTACACCGCCGTGCGGTACCGGCGGATGACTGGGCTTTCCGCCTATCTGAAGCGCATCTGCGCGGGAGAATATTCGCTCGATGTGAGGGATAACGCCGAAGGGGAGCTGAGCATCCTCAAAAATGAGATCCATAATGTAACGGTAACGCTCTCCGCGCAGGCGGAGCAGCTTCGGGGCGATAAAGCCATGCTGGCGGACGCCCTTTCGGATATTTCCCACCAGCTCAAAACTCCGCTCACCTCCATGTTCGTGCTGACCGAGCTTTTGGGAGGGGAGCTTCCCGAGGCAAAGCGCAAGGAATTTGCCGGGCGGCTGAAGGCCCAGCTCGAGCGCATCGAGTGGCTGGTGAGCTCCCTTCTGAAAATTTCCAGGCTGGAGGCGGGAACGGTCTCGTTCAGCCGGGAAAAGATTTCTCTTCCGCGCCTCATCGAGCGCGCGGCGGCACCCCTGCGCATCCCGATGGAGCTGAAGGAGCAGACCCTTCTCGAAGAAGGCGACCCCGAGGCGGCCTTCACGGGAGATTTCAACTGGTGTGCCGAAGCGCTGCTCAACATCCTAAAAAACTGTGTGGAGCATACAGGGCCGGGCGGAGAGATCCGCGTTTTCTATGAAACCAACCCGCTCTATACCCTCATCCGCATTTCCGATAACGGAGAAGGCATTGCGCGGGAAGACCTCCCCTATATCTTCAAGCGGTTTTACCGGGGGAAGAACGCCTCGGAAGACAGCGTCGGCATCGGCCTCGCCATGGCGCGCTCCATCCTGCAGTCGCTGGGCGGAGACATTGCCGTGAAGAGCGAGAAGGGCCGCGGCACCACGTTTCTCATCAAGATATTTGCTTCCGTGGTGTAGCGTATCAACACAGCGCCATCCGGTTTGTTGCCGGATGGCGCTTTTTTGGTTGTGTGACGAAACTGTCACCCCGGCGTTCACCGGAACGTCACGAAGGGGCGGTATACTGGAAGCAGAAGCAAACCTGAAAGGGGAGGACCAAGGCAATGGAAATTTTGAGAGTCGAGCATTTATACAAGACCTATGGGTCGGGGGAAATGGCGGTCCACGCGCTGAACGACGTTTCCTTCTCCGTGCAGCGGGGAGAATTTTTGGCGATCATCGGGCCGTCCGGCTCGGGAAAATCCACGCTGCTGCATATTTTAGGCGGCGTAGACCGCCCCACCTCCGGCAAGGTGATGATCGACGGCACGGATATTTACGACCTGAATGAAACGAACCTCGCCATCTTCCGCCGGAGGCAGATCGGCCTCATTTACCAGTTTTACAACCTCATCCCGGTTTTGAACGTGGAAGAAAACATCACCCTTCCCCTTCTGCTGGATGAGAGGAGGATCGACCGCGCGCGGCTGAATGAAATTCTCCACACGCTCGGCCTTTCGGACCGCCTCAGCCACCTGCCGAACCAGCTTTCGGGTGGGCAGCAGCAGAGGGTTTCCATCGGGCGGGCGCTCATCAACACGCCGGCCCTCGTGCTGGCCGACGAGCCCACCGGCAATCTGGACAGTAAAAACAGCGCCGAGATCATCGACCTGCTCCGCCTCTCCAACCAGAGGTATAACCAGACCCTCATCGTCATTACCCACGATGAGAGCATTGCCCTGCAGGCCGACCGCATCCTTTCGATCGAGGACGGCCGAATCGCCAGAGACGAGGTGGTACGGCGATGAACGTACTGCAAAAGCTTACGCTCCGGCATTTGAAGCTCAATAAAAAGCGCACGCTGGTCACTATCGTCGGCGTGGTGATTTCCGTGGCGATGATCACGGCGGTCGCCACCTTCGGCACCTCCCTTTTGGATATGCTCATCCGGGGGGAAGTCCTGGACAGCGGCAACTGGCATGTGCGGTATGAGGGTGTTTCGCCCGCCAACGTGCAGGTGATAAAAGATGATCGTGAAACCAAATCCGCCGCGCTCAGCCGCGATATCGGTTATGCCTCTTTGCCGGACGGTAAAAACGAATATAAGCCCTATCTCTTTATCCGGGAATACGATGAGCGGGGCCTCCAAAGCTTCCCCATCTATCTGAAGGAAGGCCGCCTGCCCCAAAACGAGGATGAGATCGTGCTGCCCGCGCATCTGGAGGAAAACGGCGGCGTCAAATGGAAAACGGGAGACACCGTAACCCTCCAAATGGGGAAACGCGTCGCAGCGGATGAAAGCGGGGCGGGCGATTCCTATGAGCTCGATCAGAACAATCCCTTCACCGAGGAGGAAACATTCGTGCCGGAGGGCACGAGGACCTACCGTGTGGTGGGCATCATGGCGCGGCCCGGCTTTGAAAAAAACTGGTCGCCCGGCTATACCGCCATATCCCTCCTCGGGGAAAATAATCTCGGAACCGCACCGGTCAGCGTTTGGGTGGAACTGAAGAATCCCGGCAGCGGCCTGCGCGCACGCGTACGAGCTGGCCGAAAAGATGGGGATGCCGGGGGAATCCGTGCCCGAATATGATGCAAACGGCAATGAGACCAGCGGACGTCGGACGGTTTATTATACCGTTTCCTTCCATGAAAACCTGCTGTGCTATTACTTCGGCGCGGACGAGGATGGAAATCAGTTCTTCCAGGTGCTTTATACCCTATGCGGGCTGGTGCTGGCCATCATCGTGCTGGGCTCCGTTTCGCTGATTTACAACGCCTTCAGCATTTCCATCTCGGAGCGCAGCCGCCACCTCGGGATGCTCGCAAGCGTGGGGGCCACGCGCCGCCAGAAGCGCAGCTCGGTATTTTTTGAAGGCACAGTAATCGGGCTCATCAGCATCCCGGTGGGCATTCTGGCCGGCATCGGCGGCATTGCCGTCACCTTTGCGGCCGTCAATCCCATCTTCCAGGGGCTTCTCAGCCGCGAAGCGGCCGACCAGCTCGCCTTCCGGACCGTGGTATCCCCCCTTGGCGTGCTTGCCGCGGTTCTCCTTTCCATCCTGACCATTGCGCTTTCCCTCTGGATTCCCGCGCGCAGGGCTTCCCGTGTCACCCCGATAGAAGCCATCCGCCAAACGCAGGATGTAAAGCTCAAGGGCAAAACCGTGCGCACCTCCCGCCTCACGCGCCGTATTTTCGGGTTCGAAGCGGAGCTCGCGCTCAAAAACCTGAAGCGCAACCGCAGGCGCTACCGTTCCACGATCGTTTCCCTGGTTATCAGCATCCTGTTGTTCTTATCCGTTTCGGCGTTTACCTCCGTTTCGGAGTATTCCGCGAGGATGATGGATCGGGAGACGGTGGATTATGATATTTCCGTTTCGTTCTCTTCTTCCGAAATTGAAAACGCCGCGCAGGAAAAGGCCATGAAGAGCATTTTGCAGCTTTCGGGCGTGCAGGAGGCTTCTCAGCAGAGAAGGATCAACACGGAGGTGTTTGTGCCGGAAGCCTATGCGAACGATTATGCGAAGGAGCAGTCGGACCTCAGCAGCGAGTATCGGGCGGACGCCGTGCCTGAAGGGACGGTGGTTTATAACCTCAGGCTGATCTCGATGGACGACGCTTCCTTTGCCGAATTCGCGAAAAATGCGGGCGTATCCAAAGATGATTCCTCGGATAGGCCGTGGGGGATCGCGGTAAAGAACACGCGGTTCCAGGCGGACGGCAGCTTTCAGGAAACCGAGGTGCTTCCGGGCTTTCCAAAGGGCGGAACCCTTGCTTCCGCATCAACGGCTTGGGGGACTCCGGCGGAAATTGAAGTGGCGGGCTGGTCGAACGGAGAGGCCATGGGGCTCAGCACCTTCTACACCGCCGACCAGATCACGGTAGTGGCTTCGGAGGAAATGTTCCGTGCTTACCTTTCCCAGTGGGGCGAAGAAGAGCGGCCGCATGAATCGGCGGGCATCTACTTGCGCACCGATACGCCCGATGCGGTGGAAAAGGCCATTGCGGAAATCAAAGAAGCAGACCCCACCTCTTTCGAGCGTTCCACAATCGTCAACACCGTTTCCAACCGGCAGAAGGAGGAGCAGCTCAATTTCCTGATTCTCGTGTTTGTGTATGGCTTCATCGTATTGATTACGGCAATCTGCGTAGCCAACATTTTCAACACCATTTCCACCAGCGTCACCCTGCGCAGACGCGAGTTTGCCATGCTCAAGTCCGTTGGCATGACCCCCAGGGGCTTCGGCCGGATGATCAATTATGAAAGCGTGTTCTATGGCCTCAAGGCCCTGGCTTACGGCCTGCCGCTGAGCCTGCTTGTAACCTGGCTTTTTTACCGGCTCGCGGGGAGAAGCTTCGTGATGCCCTTCTGGAGCATTTTCCCTTGGAAAGCGTTTCTCATCACCGCTGTGGGCGTGTTCCTGGTGGTGGGCGTCACCATGCTCTATTCGAGCTCTAAAATCAAGAAACAAAATATTATAGACAGCCTGAAGGAAGAAAATATTTGACCAGACGGCGAAAAAGCCCCCGCCTGCCGATATATTTCCGGCAGGCGGGGGCTTTTTGCGCGCAATGCGGCCAGTTATGCGCGCCGCTGCGTTTTTCTTTTCACGATCCGGTAAAGGAGAACTGCAATCAGCAGATAGCACAGGCCGAAAAGGAAAATACAAGCCGTCTGTGCAATGAGAGAAGAAAACAGCCTGCTAAACAGAAGAAGAAAGGGATGCACACGGGTTAGAGCATTGATGGAAACCGCGTAAAATTCGGGAACGAGCTGCCGGAGCGCCAACGGAATGATGAAGAGCCCGAGAGATGCTAAAACAGCGGCCATATCGCGTTTGCACAGGCACGCAAGCAGAAAGATAAGCGCCCCGGTAATGCCGGCGGCCAGCATGCGCCAGAGGAACACAGCCGCCGCGTACTGCCCGAGAGAAAGGGGGAGAAGGCAGGATTCAAACAGCGGAAGGCTTTGCAGGGGAGCGGCGGGATGATCCAGTCCAAAGCGGCACGCATATACCAGAAGCTCAGCGCCGTTCAGCAGAAGGGCGGCCAGCACGGAGACGCATACCGCCAACAGCATTTTTGCCCGGATCGTTTTCATGCGGCCGTTGAGAGACGAGTCGATAATGGGCAGCATGTTGGAAGCGGTTTCCCGCTGGATAATCCGGGGAATGAAAAAGACCAAAAGAGCGATCAGCACAAAATCGACGCTGTCCGGTGAAAAGAGATAGTCCCAGTAATAGCGGTCCACAAATTCAGCGGGAACCGGGGGGCTTGCTTCCCTGCAGGAGAGGATGTATTCATACTCCCCATAAATCCGTTCAAAGTCCTGCTGATGCATCTGAGCGTAGGTAAGACGGTCGATATATTGCTCGTATTCCTCCTTCGAAAGCTGGCCGTTCAAATACTTTTCTTCCATCTCCGCCTGGATTTCCAGCACGGGAGTGATGCGCTCGCGTTCATCTCTGAGAAATTGTTCCTTTTCAGGCGTCAGTTCGCCGCGAAGGGTTTCCATGTATTCGAGGTAATAGCCGCCGCGGGGCGTAAAGTCGAACCGGCCGGCATTTAAGGCCGTCCCCGCTTGCAGCAAAACGGCGAGGGCCAGCAAAACAACGAACAGGGGGCCGGCAAATTTTTTTGCTTCATACCGAAACAGCATTTATTTCACCCCGCCTTTTTTTAGATGAAAACGCAGGGAAACCTGGAATTGACGGGTATAAACCCAATATGTGAGGGCGAGCAGGCCGGCGGCGAGGAGAAGCGACGAAACAACCGCCGTCAGCACGGCGAAA
Organism: uncultured Clostridia bacterium; assembly: GCA_958436475.1. Lineage (GTDB taxonomy): Bacteria > Bacillota > Clostridia > Oscillospirales > Acutalibacteraceae > CAUBKG01. Next base: position 28,380 of record CAUBKG010000004.1, on the reverse strand, counting down.
ACGGAGAAAGATCCGATTCGCGTATCCAGGAATCCGGTAAAGTAAACCTTTGGTTCGAACAGGCCGAAAAAGAGCCAGCGGCGCACAAAGGTAAAGAAGCTGCGGAACTGCTCCTCGGGATAAGAGATGTGGAAGGTAAAGGCGGAATTCATCAAAGAGGAGTAGACGCCATAGATTCCAAGCCCCAGCAGAAGAGACAGCGCGAGGCTGAAATAATTTTGCCGGAACAGGGAGGAAAGAAGGGCGCAGAGAAGCGCGAACACTAGGAATCCAAAACACTGCAGGGCGCACTGTACCAAAAAATATCCGCCGATGGTAAGAGGGAAGGGACAGTGGGCAAAAGCCTGCAGGCTTTGCAGAGGGGCGCCGAAGCAATGAAAGCCGCCGAAGGGAGCTTCAAACGCACAGCGGGAAAGGGCGGCCAAGAGATACAGGCCCGCGGCGATACAAACCGAGGCGGCCGCCTTGGAAAAGACCACACGCCGCCGTCCGCGTACGGTGGAAAACAGAATGGGGTACATCCGGTTTTCGTGCTCGCCGGAAAAAACGGGATAGAGAAAGAAAACCAGCAGAATGATCAGAAGGTTCATATCCACGCCCAAGCGCAGCAGGCCGCCGCCTCCCGGGAGGAGGTCGAGCGTGAGGCCGGTGGGATAGGTATTTGCGATGAGCCTGTTTTGGCTGGCCTTATAAGCGTTTCCCGATTCGGAAAACAAAGCCTCGTTCAGGCGGGCCTGCTCCACTACCATGCGGGATTCTTCTGCGGACTTCAGAATGTATTCCGCTTGGCCTTTCAAGGAAAGCAGGAAGGTATAATCCTCCGCGCGGGTCTGCATGAACCTTCCGGGGGAGGCCAGGGCTTTGGAGATGTCTTCCTGATATTCCGTTTCCGCGGCGGCGTATTCGGTTAAAATCCGGTTATATTTTTGCTCGGTCAGCGCCCCGCCGAACTCCGAATAATTGCGAAGCACATTCTGCTGGTACCGCAGATTCTCCGGATACCGCACCGCAGCAACGAGAACGGTTTGATTTTGGAGAAGAATCACAGCTGCAAGCAAAATCCAAAGCCATTTTTTTCCGAGGAGCTTTTTGATTTCATACCATGTCAGCCTAAGCATCCTGCACCACCTCGTCAAAATAGTGCAGATACACGTCTTCGAGCGCGGCCTCCTCCGGGGCGGCGCCTTCGGGAGGGTGTTCCGCCAGAAAACGGATTTTTGTACCGCCTTCCGCCTTGTGGATATTTACCACCTTGTATTCAGACAGGATGCGGTTTTGCAGGGCGTCGTTGCCCGTGATGCTCCAAACCCTGCCCTTTGCCGCCTGCAGGCTTTCTTCTAGGGAGGCTTGGCTGATTTTCCTGCCTTTCCGAAGGAAAATGATTTCATCGGCGATGCTTTCCACATCGGATACGATATGTGTGGCGAGAATGACGATTTTGTTTTTGGAAAAGGAGGAAATCAGGTTGCGCAGGCGGATGCGTTCCTTCGGGTCCAGCCCGGCGGTGGGTTCATCCAAAACCAGAATAGCGGGGTCGTTCAGCAGGGCTTGTGCAATCCCGAGCCGCTGCTTCATGCCGCCGGAAAAGCCGCCTATTTTCCGCGCGGCGCAGTCCTGCAGGTTCACCATTTCCAGGAGTTCCCCGATCCGCCGGTCCATGGCGGCTTTTTCCCGAAAGCCTTTCAGCACCGCAATATACCGCAGAAAATCCTGTGCGGTGAAGTTTTTATAATAGCCGCTCACCTGCGGCAGAAAACCAAACTGGCGAAAGTAGCCTTCCGAAAGGCGGAAGATATCTTGCCCATCCAGGAGAATGCTGCCTTCGGTTGGCCGGAGCACGCCGGCAATCATATTCATCAGGGTGGATTTCCCCGCGCCGTTCGGGCCGAGCAGGCCGTAAACCCCGGGGCCCAAGGCCGCGCAGAATCCGTCAAGAGCTACAAGAGAGCCGTATTTCCTGGTTACGTTATCCATGGTAAGTTCCAACGCGGTCACCCCCAGATTTTCGGGACGGAAAGGCTTGTGGGATTGGAGCCGTCTAGCTCGGCTATGGAGCAGGTGCCGTCGTTGGGAGAAAAAATCAGAATTTTTTTGAGACCGGTGGAAACGATCACCTGAACGATATCCCCGGTACCGATATCCCGGACCTTAGCGCCGTCCAACGTGTACACCGAGGTGACGCTCGGAACGCTGGCGGTTGAGGCGTAAATATAATCCCCGTAAATGTTATAATTCAGCACATCGTCCAGCACCATGCGTTCATTCCCGCCGTTTTTCCCAACGCTCCACAGTTCCCAGCGGTCCTCCTGATTCAAATCGATATTGAAAAAATAAACGGTATCGTTATGGATGAGCGGGCGGGAAGCCTTGGTTTCGGTGAGAAGCTTCGATTCGCCGGTGGTATAATCCACCCGGTATAAGGAATGCTCCTTGGTGGCAACATATGCATAGGTATCGTCTAAAGTCATTTGCTCAACGCCAAGAAGCGGACGGTCAAAAATATGCTTGCGGCTCCCTGACCCGGATTCATAGGTCCAGAGGCCGTCCTGCGCCACATATAACACGGAGCCGTTTTCGAGCATGCGGAAGCTGCTGATTTCCGCGCCGACGTCCAGATATTCCTCCAGGGTGCCGGTGCGGCTGTCCAGCTCATAGATTTTGTTTCGATAGTCCTTCCCGAGGCTGGTAATTTCCTCCCTTCCAACGCAGCAGAGCAGCCGGCCCCCGTAATTCTGGAACGAGGAGGGCGCCATTTGAAGAAGGCAGGAGGGCTCGTAATGCGTGCAGGCCGGCTGCTTGCAGAGCAGGCTGATTTTCCCGGTGCTTTTGTCGTAAAGATAACGCCAGTCCAGCCGCACACTGTATTCGTCTTCACCGCCGCATATATTTAACAGATTCCCTTCTGCATTTTCAAACGGCTGCCGTTCCCTTTGCTCGCCGCCTCCGCCTCCCGAGCAAGCGCACAGCGGCAAAAGAAGGGCAAGCAAAAGGGCAATGGCTTTTAAGGGATGTTTCATGAAAAAACGCTCCTTTCCTTATTCCACCGTTACATATTTGGTATCGGAAAAGGTGAATAGGTCGATATAATTTTCCTCGTCCGGAAAGCTGGATTCGGGGCCGATGGAATACGAGGCGGGATCAAAACAGATCCCGTTCATCCGGTAAAGGGAGCCGGGAGAGAACGCCCCGGGATCGAGCTGGAATTCGAGAACCTTCCCTTCAGACAGGGGAACATCCAAAAAGGTCTGCCCGCCGAACGCGGGGAGAAAGCTGCCGTTCGCGGCCATCAGAACGCGCCAGGCAGTTTGCCCTTTTAAGTAAAGAGAGGGCGCGCCGGGCACACGGAGGGCGTGGCTTTCCCCTGTGCTTACCCTGCCGAAATGGGGATCCCCGCTTGCGCCGATGGCCGCAATAAGGTGTGCTTGGGTAAACTCCGTTTCCGCAGCGGCGGGCAGTGCGTTTTGCCTGCCCGAGGGCGGGAGGGCACAGGAGGCGCTTCCGGCGGTAATCAGCTTATCAAAAGATGCGGCGGTGGAGGTATCCCAGAAATCCGCCCCCCGGCAAATGGAGGCCACGGCACAGAAGGAAATGACCGCGCATTCCCCCAGAGGAGCGCAGGAGGGGGTGAAGGTAATGGGCAGCACCTGTTCAAAACGCTCTCCCGCTTTCACAGGGAACGTGTATTGCTGTGCCGTGCCTTCCTTTCCTTCGGCTGAGAAGGGGAGCAGCTCGCCGTTGTTGAGAATAAAAACGGTAACCTCCGCTTCCGCTGCGGAGTCAACCTGCAGATGAAGCCGGTGAGTGAGGGGTTCGCCGTTATAGGTGAGGACTTTCCGGCTGACCGGCATATTGTCTTCCGTCAGCAGATTAATATTTACATATGTATTAACCGGAAGATTTTGATTTTCGGTGGTTGCCTCCGCCGCTGTGGTGTTCCAGGAAAAATCCGGAGGGGTTTCCCCTCCGCCGGAGCAGGCGGTACACAGCAATAACATCAGCAGCAAAAGGGCAATGAATCTTCTGGGCACAGGGCAACACCACTTTCTTGATTCGTGAAAACAGAATACCAACTATGTCTTACCAATAATATACACAATCTGCGAAAAGAACGGTCTTCATTTCAGAATAATTTCAAAATAATTTCCATTCGCACTACTTATTGTAAACACAAAAACGTGGTAATGGCCGGCGGGTTATGAGAGCTTAGGAAGCGGTGAGAGTGCAGGAAGAGCTTCCTCTTCCTACGGTAGATGCACTCATATATGCCGTAACCGCAGCGGTGGTGTTATAGTACCCTACACCGATGGTTGTGCTGGCAGAGCTTTTGCCGGTGGAGTTCAAAATGTTGGCCATATCACGAGGACTGCCCGATTTCGGAGTAACCGTCAGCTTGGTGCATTTGTATGTTGGCGTTGTAGTCGGTGTAACAGACATGCCGACCGTAGCCTTATCATTCGGGTTGGAAATGGTAAGCCTTACGCTGTAGGTAACGGTCATAGAGCCGTCTGTGCCACTCGAAGTTTTAGACTGTGTATTGGGGTTCACAGCAAACGCAGCCGCCGGGATGATGGACATCAGAGCCAGAGCCATGAGGACACAAAGAACTTTCTGAAAACGTTTCATTTTTTACCTCCTTTTTATGCATTGCCGGCCATTACGTTACTAAAATATTACAATATAAAAGATAATTTGTCAATTACAACAAATTGAATAAATAAAAAGTATTAATGGAAGTTGATTTTTTTAATCAGCAGTCAATAATAGAAGAAGGTGGAATAAATTTTCCGATTTTCAGAAAGCAGAGTGGCTATGGTTCTTATTTCATCATCGCATAAAACTTTTTGCGTTTCCCGCCTGCAACCGTCTTGACATTCCGGGGAGTGTTTGGTATCATAAATATCACGTTATGGAGAGATGTCCGAGCGGTTTAAGGAGCTGGTCTTGAAAACCAGTGACCCCAAAAGGGCCGTGGGTTCGAATCCCACTCTCTCCGCCAGCATCGTTTCAATAGAGGTAATTTCAATTCACCATGGAGAAGTACTCAAGTTGGTGAAGAGGCGCCCCTGCTAAGGGCGTAGGTCGGGTAACCGGCGCGAGGGTTCAAGTCCCTCCTTCTCCGCCATGTCGGAGCAAGCTTTCTATCGCTTGCTCCGATTTTTTATAAAAAACAGAGCGTACTCATGCTGCAGCTCTTCCGCAAAAGGCTTCGCTCGGTTCGCAGGCTCAGTTGTAAACGCCCTTGCAACGGTTTCCTGCCGCTGCCATGCTTTTGCGGGTTGCGCCTGCGGCGCAGGGGCATCTTTTTTGTAACGCCTCTCCTTTCCGGGCGCAGCATGAGCTGTGCCCGGATTTTTTTGAGGGAAACGCCTCGCCGCATTTCTGTAAGCACACGGTGCGCTTTCGCTTTTATAATCTTTATGCAAAGAACCGGAAGGGGAAGATGGATATGCTGAAGAAATATTTTTTTTATCTCATCCGCTGGCAGCTGAGCACGCCGATCTTAACGGTGGTGCTCCTTCTGCTTTCGGGGATGAACACCCTATGGGCTACGGTGATCGCCAACCTGATCGGCGGCCTGATCTTTTTCTGGGTGGATAAATACATCTTCAAAAAGATTTCCCGCAAGCCCGTGTGGGAGATCGAAGAAGACGTAACGTGCGCGGACTGCGGCCGTGTCGGCACGGGGTACCGCATCACCGAGTGGCTCGGATACGACCGCACCAACGACCAAGCGCCCCAGTTCCGCTGCGAAGCCTGCCGCAAGGCGAAAATGGAGGAAGTGAGCCGGAAAATCAAACGAAAAGCCCCGGGCAAGCAATAAACAAAGAGATACGGCATGAAGAATGAAATCCAATATGTGCAAAGGGCTCTCATTGGGCGCCCGGTATGCCCTGTGCGTTCCGCATGGCTTTTCGCAGGCCGGTAATTTCGTTTCGCTGGACGCCCTACGCGATAGAAAGCACCACTGCCAAAAGGCCCCGGTCGGAACCGATACAGAACATAAATAACCCGCTATTGACGCTTTTTCAACCGAACGTGTCAATAGCGGGTTATAGCTTTTGATTCTTTCAACCTGGCATTGCTTTCCTTCGTTACGGCACATCGGCTAAGCGGGCGCCGCCCTATTGCTTATTGCTTTGCAATAGAAATCATGATAAGGGCAGGTCTCCTGCACAGGGACGCAAAATCCGTGCGCGGCGTAAATGCCGCAGCAAAAAAACCGGGGCGTCCGGGTGCTTCGGTACCCGGCGCTCATAGCGGCAGATTATTTTTTCGGATTCATCAGCCGGTTATGGGCTGCCAGACGGTGAGCGCCCTTCGTGGTAAGCGGCAGATAGCTGCCGTCCGGCTGCATGAGGGAGGTTTTCACGTTGTCCCTCCAGTAAATATCCATAATGGAAAGGATGCGCTCGAAAATATCGCAGTCTTCAATGGGGAACATCAGCTCCACGCGGGTGTCGAGGTTGCGGGGCATCCAGTCGGCGCTCGAAAGAAAGAGCTCCGGCTCGCCGCCGTTTTCAAAATAATACACGCGGCTGTGCTCGAGGTACCGCCCCACGATCGACCGCACGGTGATCCTTTCGCTCAAGCCCTCCATCCCTGCGCGCAGGCAGCAGATGCCGCGCACGAGCAGGGAGATTTCCACCCCCGCGGCCGAGGCTTCGTAGAGCTTGTCGATGATCCCGGGATCCACAAGGCTGTTCATTTTAGCAAAGATGCGCGCCTTTTTCCCCGCCTTGGCAAAGGAAATTTCCCGGTCGATCAGATCGGTGAAGCGGCGGCGCAGCATGAGGGGCGCGGCACACAGCTTTTTCATCTCCCGCGGCACGCAGTAGCCGGAAATCATATTGAAAAATTCGGTAGCGTCCTTGCCCATGGTTTTATCTGCGGTGAAGAGGCCGAAATCGGTGTAGGTGTTGGCGGTTTCGTCGTTGTAGTTGCCCGTACCCAGGTGCAGGTAGCGGCGGAGCTTTTCGCCCTCCCGCCGCACGATGAGCGTGATCTTGGAATGCGTTTTAAGCCCCACCAGCCCGTAGATCACATAGCACCCGGCCTGCTCGAGCCGCCGGGCCCACTGGATGTTGTTTTCCTCATCGAACCGCGCCTTCACCTCCAGCAGAACGGTTACCTGCTTGCCGTTTTCCGCCGCGCGGGAGAGCGCCGCCACAATGGGGGAATGGCCGCTCACGCGGTAAAGCGTCTGCTTGATGGCGAGCACATCTGGATCGTCCGCCGCCTGGGAAACGAAATCGATTACCGGCTGAAAGCTGTCGAACGGATGGTGCAGGAGAATGTCTTTTTCGCGGATCGCATCGAAAATATTATACTCCCCGGAAAGCGCGCGGGGCAGGCGGGGCGTGTAGGGCGTGTATTTGGCGGGTGCGATCGGCAGGCCGCTGAGGGAAAACAGGAATCCGAGATGCAGCGGCCCCGGCACCGGGTAGATTTCCGATTCCTCCAGCTCCAGGTTCTCCATCAGGATGCGGTAAAGCTCCGGGGAGCAGCTTTCTTCGAGCTCGAGACGGATCACCGTGCCCCACTTGCGGAGCTTCAGCTGCTGCTCGATGGCGGAGAGAAGGTCGTTTGCCTCCTCTTCCTCCAAAGTAAGGTCGGCGTTGCGGGTGATGCGGTAGCAGCTGCAGCTGAGCACCGTGCGCCCGGAAAAAAGGGTGCTTATTTTGCTGCGGATGAGCTCCTCGAGCATCAGGAACTGGTAGGAGCCCTCCTCGCCCGGCAGGCGGATGAGCCGCGGGAGCCGACTCGGTACCTGCACGGTGGCAAAGGCGAAGGGATGCTCCTTTCCTTCCAGGATCACACCGAGGTTTAAGCTCCGGCTCTGCAGGAGCGGGAAAGGGCGGGAAAAGTCCACCGCCATGGGGGTGAGAATGGGATATACGTCGTTTTTGTAATAATCGTCCACAAAACGGAGCTGTTCTTCATTCAGCTTCGAATAGGGCAGGATGTGCACCCCGCGGCGTGCGAGGCGGGAGATGAGCTCATCGTGATAGATGCGGTACTGGTCCTCCGCCATCTGATGCGCCCGGCGGGAAATGGCAGTGAGCTGTTCGGACGGGGTCATGCCGGAAATATCGCGCTTTGCGTATCCGGCGAGCACCTGATCCTTCAGAGAGGCCACGCGGATCATGAAAAATTCATCGAGATTGCTGGCGGTGATGGCGAGGAACTTCGCCCGCTCCAGCACGGGGTTTTCCTTTGCCACCGCCTGGTTCAAGACGCGCTGGTTGAATTCGAGCCAGCTCAGCTCCCGGTTAATGTATGGCTTTAAATGCTTTCCCATGGAGACTCCCTCCTCAAGCGATATACAGATAGTATGGCCCAAAGCGGGCTTTTGCCCGCAGCGAAAGGGGGGCCTTTTTTCATTATACGAAAAAATATGAGAATATCATAGGATAATGATCAAATTTGTGTTAAAATCAATGGGATATCAGAGGGGAGGGAACCGTATGGTGCTGGTCAGCGCGTCGTCGCTGCAAAAGGATTTTGGCGAGCGCCGCCTTTTTGGGGGCGTCAGCTTTGATATTTCGGACCGGGACCGGGTGGGGCTCGTGGGAGCAAACGGCGCGGGTAAATCCACCCTGTTCCGCATCCTTACGGGCGAGTATAAGCCGGATGGCGGAACGCTCGCCCTTTCGCGCACGGCGAAGATCGGGTATATGGAGCAGTATATCGTGGAAGACAGCGACCGCAGTGCGTTCGAAGAAATGCTCACGGTCTTTTCCTCCCTCATGGAGGAAGAAAGGGCGCTGAAGCGGATCGCTTCGGAGATCGACTCGGCCTCCGGCAGCCGCCTCGAGGCGCTCGTGGAGGAGCAGACCGCCCGCACGGAGCGCTTTCAGGAGCGCGGCGGGCTCACCTATCGCAGCCGGGCACGGGCGGCGATGCTCGGCCTCGGCTTTTCGGAGGAGGATTTTGAAAAGCCGATCCGGATTTTGAGCGGCGGGCAGCGTTCCCGCCTGGCCCTCGCACGCCTGCTGGTTTCGGAGGTAAACCTCCTTCTGCTGGACGAGCCCACCAATCATCTGGACATCGAGGCCATCGGCTGGCTGGAGGAATTTTTGAACAATTTCAGCGGAGCGGCGGTCATCATCTCGCATGACCGTTATTTCCTCGACCGGGTCACCACCCGCACCTTTGAGCTCGAAAACCGGAAGCTCACGGTGTTCGGCGGCAATTATTCGAACTGGCTCGTGAAAAAGGAGGAGCTGCGCGCGCAGGAGCTGCACCGGTATAAAAACGCGGTGGCGGAAATCGACCGGATGCAGAGCTCCATCGATAAGCTGAAGCAGTTCAACCGGGAGAAGAGCATCAAGCGGGCGGAGAGCAAGGAAAAGATGCTCGCCCGCATGGTGGGTGCGCTCGAAAAACCGGAGGAGGAGCTGAAAACCCTGCAGTTCCAGTTCCCGGTCACGGCGGTGAGCGGGGAAGAGGTGCTCAAAGCCGAAAACCTGAGAAAGGCGTTCGGGAGCAAGGTCCTCTTCGACCACGCCTCGATGGATATCCGCCGGGGAGAGCGCGTGTTCCTGCTCGGCCCCAACGGCTGCGGAAAAACCACCCTGCTGAAAATGCTGGTGGCGGGCGGATACGGGATCCGGCTCGGTGCAAACGTGCACGTGGGCTATTACGACCAGACTGTTTCCCACCTATCCTCCCACAAAACGGTTCTGGACGAGGTGTGGGATGCGTACCCCCGCCTTACCCAGACCGAGGTCCGCAGCCGCCTTGCCGCCTTCCTGTTCCGGGGAGAAGATGTGTTCAAAAAGATCGAGGTGCTCAGCGGCGGCGAGCGGGCGCGCATTTCGCTGCTGAAGCTCCTGCTTTCGGGCGCGAACCTTCTGCTGCTGGACGAGCCCACCAACCATCTGGACATTTATTCCATGGAAGCGCTGGAGGATGCGCTCGAGCTTTACAGCGGCACGCTGCTGATGGTTTCGCACGACCGCTATTTCATCAATAAGCTCTCCGACCGGATTTATTATATGACGGACGGCGGCCTCGTGGAATTCGACGGGGACTACGACCGCTTTCTTGCCTCTGGCGCGGTGCAGGCCAAAAAGGCCGCGCCCGCCGAACCGAAGAAGCCGGCCGCAAACGAATACCAAAAGAGGAAGGAAGAGGCCTCGCGCCTGCGCAGGCAGAAAACGCGCTTACGCCGCCTGGAAGAGGAAATTGCGGAAACGGAACAGCGGGCCGAAGAGCTGAACGCCCTCCTCCAAGGAGAAGCGGCTTCCGATTACGAGCGGCTGATGCAGTATACGGGCGAGCTGGAGGAAGCGAACGGCCGCCTCGAAGCGCTCGTGGAGGAATGGACCCTCCTCGGCGAAGCGCTCGAGCAGGCGGAAGAAGCAGTCGAATAAAAAGAACCCTCTGCCGGGTATGAAGGAAAATCCCCACAGAAGACGAATGGCTTTTCCGTGGGGATTGCTGCATAATAAATGCGAAAATAAATCTGATTTTAGGAGTATGTGATCGTGGACGCGGTAATTGAAACAGAGTTACTTATTTTAAGAAAGTTGACCTTAGATGATCTGCAAGGATTGAACCGAATATTATCTGATAAAGAAACGATGGCATACTATCCAAAGCCGTTTGATCTGGATGAAACAAGAGACTGGATCGTATGGAATATAGAAAATTACAGAAAATATGGTTTTGGATTATGGGCGGTGATTCTGAAGGAAACGAATCAGTTCCTTGGAGATTGCGGAATTACCATGCAGGAGATTCTTGGAAGCCTGGCGCCTGAGATCGGGTATCATATCGACAAGAGGTTTTGGAAGAAAGGATATGCCACGCAGGCTGCCAGTGCGTGCTTGCGGTATGCTTTTGATGTTGCAGGTTTTGATGAAGTATATTCGTATCAGAAATACACAAACATTGCCTCAAGAAGAGTGGCGGAAAAAATGGGGATGACACTGCGCAAGGAATATGAAGATGAAATAAACACAAAAACAAGTGTATATTCTATCACCAAGGCTGAATTTTATTCGATAACCTAAGCGCTGAAAATGGGGAATTTATCGGGACATTCCCCGCCGGCGTTTTTCAAGAGAAAGGCTGATACGGGCGGCCGCCTTGCAGATGTGCAAAGCGGCCGCTTCTTCTTTACGGAGCCCTTCCTTTAGAAGGGACTCCGTTTTATTGATTTGTGCGGTTAAAATCCGCCCTCCGGCTCCTGCTCGCTGAACCGCGCGGCGATCGCCTCGGCAATCGCCATATCGTACGGCGTGGTGATTTTGATATTGAAGAATTCTCCGCGCACCAGATGCACGGGCTCGCCCTTCAGAACAAAAATTTTGCAGGCATCGGTAAGGCTTTTTTCCTCTTCCTCCGTGAGGCTCTCCGCAAGGGCAAGCAGGCGGCCCACCTGAAAGGTCTGCGGGGTCTGGGTGCAGTAGAGCGTGCTCCGGTCGGGGATGGCCGCAACCGTTTCGCCGTTTTCGGTTTGGAGGATGGTATCCACCGAGGGCACCGCGGTGCTCACTGCGCCGAACCGCTCCGCCGCCCGGATGTTTTCCTCGATCACCCGCTGGGTGACAAAGGGGCGCACCGCATCGTGCGTGAGAAGAATGTCGTCGTCCTGCACGGAAAAACGGTCCTTCAGAAAGGCGCAGGCGTGCTTGAGGGTGGTCTGCCGGTCTTCCCCTCCCGCGATCACCGAAAGGCGGTCTTCCCCGGGGAATTCGCGGGCGAGCAGCGCGCGGGTGTAGGCGAGCCAGTCCTCCGGCACCGCAACGATAACATGCGCAATGGCTTCACACCGAAGGAAACGGTCCGCCGTGTGGGCGAGGATCGGGCGGCCGCACACCTTCCGGAACTGCTTCGGGAGGTCGCCGCCCATCCGGGTGCCCTTGCCTCCTGCGAGGAGTGCCGCGTAGTTCATACTGCCATGCTCCTTTTGTCCGTAAAAATTACCCTTCTACACCGAGGGTATTGCCATTGTATCATTGGAGGAAAAGCTTGTCAAATTAGGGCGAATCAAAATGTTTGACACCCGGCCCCGAAGCGTGTATACTCTTTATTGCAACTCAGTTTCATTAAGGGGGATGCTTCATGCGGGAGCCCTGCCAAAAGGCCGTGCGCAACACGAGGCAAAAACGAATGATGTATGAATACCTGCGGCGGCACGCGGGGGAGCACACCTCGGCGGAGGAGCTCCTGGAAGCGATGGAGCAGGCGGGGGAGCCGGTGGCAAAATCCACTGTTTACCGCTATTTGAAGCAGCTCGAGGAAGAAGGCCGCCTGCGCAAATATTTAACGCCCGAGAGGAGCGGCTCCTGCTACCAGCTGGCGGAGGACGCGCACTGTGAAGAGCACATCCATTTATACTGCAGCTCCTGCGGGGAGGTCATTCATATCGACCAGTCCCTGATGCGAAACCTTTCAGACGACCTCTTCCGTGAGGCGGGCTTCCATGTGGACGATCAGAAAACCATCCTGTACGGCACCTGCCGGTGTTGTGCGGAAAAGGACAAGGCTTAACCGCCCGGTTCCGGATAAGAAGATTTTGGAGGTATTTAATTTTGAAACGTCTCTTTTGTATTCTCATTGGCCTGCTGCTTTTGGCGGCGCCCCTCACGGGCTGCGCGGGCGGCGGAAAGGAACCGGAGGAAGGCAGCGGGAAGCTGTCTATTGTTTCCACCCTCTTTCCGCAGTACGATTTTGCCCGCCACATTGCGGGGGAGAAGGCGGAGGTAACCCTCCTGCTCCCGCCCGGCACGGAGAGCCATACCTACGAGCCCACCCCGTCGGACATCGTGGGCATTTCCAAGGCGGACCTGTTTTTATATACCGGCGCGGTCATGGAGCCGTGGGCGGATAAGATTCTCAAGAGCCTCGGTTCGGATGCGCCCCGCGTGGCGGACGTTTCCGCAGGCATCGAAGCGGCCGCCGCGGAGCATCGCGGCCACGAAGGGGAAGAGCACGGGGAGGAGACCCATACGGTCGACCCGCACATCTGGCTGGACCCGGTCAACGCGCAGATCATTGCAGACGATATCCTCGCGGGGCTGAAGGAAGCTTCCCCTGCGGACGCGGCCTATTTTGAAGAGAATGCAGCGGGCCTCAAAGCAGATCTTGCTCAGCTCGATAAAGACTTCCGCGCGGCGGCAGACGGCGCTGAATACAAAACGCTCGCGTTCGGCGGGCGCTTTGCCTTCACCTATTTCTGCAATCGTTACGGCCTCTCCCATGTGAGCGCGTTCGATTCCTGCTCGGCGGAATCGGAGCCGAGCGTTTCAGCGGTGGCGAAGGTCATTTCCACCATCGAGGAGCAAAGCCTCCCCGCAGTATATTACGAGGAATTCACCGACCCCAAGGTCGCAAACAGCATCGCGGAGCAAACGGGGGCAAGGCCCCTCCTTCTGCATACGGTGCACAACGTTTCGAAGGAAGACCGGGAGGCGGGCGTCACCTATTTGGACCTTATGCGGCAAAACCTCGAAAATTTAAGGATCGGACTGAACGGCGAATGAAAACGCTTTTAACCCTAAAGGATATCACCGTTGCCTATAACGGCGTAGTCACGGTGGACAAGGCCAGCCTTTCCGTGCAGGAAGGGGATTACGCCTGCCTCATCGGTGCCAACGGCTCGGGCAAATCCACCCTCATCAAAAGCATTCTGGGGCTCATCCCGGTACGCGGGGGAAAAATGGAGTGGGGCATCCCGAAGCAGCAGGTTTCCTACCTGCCGCAGATCGATTACAGCGACCATTCCTTTCCCGCAACGGTAAAGGAAATCGTGCTGTGCGGCACGCAGAAGAAGGGCCGGCGCCTCCCCTTTTATACGAAGGAGGACCGCCGCGCGGCGGAAGAAGCCATGGAGCTGCTCGGCGTTACGGAATTCCAGCAGAAGCGCATCGGCGACCTCTCGGGAGGCCAGCGCCAGCGCGCCATGCTGGCCCGGGCCCTCTGCCGCCGGCCGAAGCTGCTGATCCTGGACGAGCCCTGCACCGGCCTCGACCCGCAGATCACAGCGGAGCTCTATACCCTCCTCGAGCGGTTCAACCGCGAGCAGGGGCTTTCCATCCTCATGGCCTCGCACGACCTCGGGGAGGTGGGCCGCTGCGCCAGCCGCGTGATCGTGGTGGACCGCGGCGTGAGCTTTGACGGCACGGCGGAGGAATGGCGGCTCTCGGGCGTGTTCACCGGGAACGCCGCCGGTATACAACGTATCCTTTGAGGGCACAGGCGCATCATTAAACAGCAGATAGGCGGTTTTAAAGATATGGATACCGTAATAGCAACCCTGCAGCTATCCCTCGTACAGCGCGCGCTGTTAGCCGGCGTGCTCGTATCGCTGTGTGCATCCCTGCTCGGCGTGATCCTGGTGCTCAAGAGGTATTCCCTCATCGGGCACGGCCTGGGAGACGTCGGGTTCGCGGCGGTCGCCCTGGCGGTGGCGCTCGGGCTCCCGCCCCTTACCGTTTCGATGCCCATTGTCATCGTCGCCTCCTTTTTCATCATGTTCATCAGCCAGAAAAGCGGCGGCAGCGGCGACACGGCCATTGGGATCGTTTCCACCGGCGCGCTTTCGGCGGGCGTCATCATCACCTCGCTCGCGCAGGGCTTCAACGTGGATATCACGAATTACATGTTCGGCAGCATCCTTTCCATGACCGAGCAGGACGTGCTTTTGAGCGTGGGCCTGTCCGTTGTGGTGCTGCTTTTATTCGCGCTCTTTTATAACCGCCTGTTCCTCATTACCTATGATGAAACCTATGCGCGATCCTGCGGCATCAACGTGACCTTTTACCAGTTTTTCATCGCCTTCCTCACCGCGCTCACCGTGGTGATCGGCATGCGCATGATGGGCACGCTGCTCATTTCCAGCCTCGTCATTTTCCCCGCCATGACGGCGAAGCGCCTGTTCAAAAGCTTCCGGGCGGTGGTGGCGGCGGCGGCCGGCGTGGCGGTATTCTGCTTTGCCGCCGGCATGCTGCTTTCCCTCCTTCTGAACCTGCCGACCGGGGCGAGCGTGGTCATGGTAAACGTGGCGGCCCTGCTCCTTGCCACCTGTTTTTCCAAAATCGTGCGGCGGGCGTAAGCGCAGGGGAGATTTGACAGAAAATCTTCACAAACTATTTCTTGAATAACCGGGCCGCGTATTTTATAATAATGAAATCAACGCTTGAAAGAAGGGGGCGCGCAGATGAAAGGCTTTTTTCGTTCCATCGGGGAATATATTAAGAAAACCGATAAGGTTCTGCTTTCCCTGTGCATCGGCGCGTCGGTATACGGCCTTCTCCTGATTTATTCGGCCACGCATATGTCTTCGCCCAAGCAGGCGATCGTCCAGAGCTGCGCGCTGCTGATCGGCCTCGTGGCCGCCATCCTCATTTCCCTCCTGGATTATGAAGATATCTCCCGCTTCTGGATATTCATCGCCCTGGCGGCGGTGGGGCTGATGGTGCTCACCCTGCTGATCGGCACCGGCCCCTCCGGGTCGGACAACCGCGCCTGGATCATGCTGCCGGGCGGCATTTCGGTGCAAACCTCCGAGATTCTGAAAATTGCGTTCATCATCACCTTTTCCCGGCATTTGGCCCGCCTGGGAGACAGGGTGAGTGAGTTTAAAAACGTAGTTTTGCTCGGCCTGCATGCGCTGATCCCCATCGCGCTGGTCGTCGCCACGAAGGACGACGGCACCGCCACCGTGTTTGTGGCTATTTTCATCTGTATGATGTTCGCGGCGGGCGTGAAGCTGCGGTATTTCCTGATCGGCGGCGGGCTCATGCTCATTGCCGCGCCGATCTTCTGGTTTAAGATCCTTTCCCCCTATCAAAGGGACCGTTTCCTCGTGGTGTATAACCCCGAGCAGTACGACCCCACCGGCCAGGGCCTGTTCTGGCAGCAGGGGCAGGGGGAAATCGCCCTCGGCTCTGGGCAGCTGTTCGGCCGCGGGCTGTTTCAGGGCCCGCGCATCCAGGGCCAGATGGTGCCGGAATCGCATAACGACTTTATTCTTTCCGTTTCGGGCGAGGAGTTGGGCTTTCTCGGCTGCATGGCGGTATTCCTGCTGCTCGCGGCTATTTTCATCCGGATTTTGATGGTAGGTCACCGCTCCTATTCCAAGATGGGAATGCTCATCTGCGTGGGTATCTTTTCCCAGCTCGCCTTCCAGGCCATCCTGAACGCGGGCATGGTGCTGTGCCTGCTCCCGGTAATCGGCGTCACGCTCCCGTTTTTCAGCGCGGGCGGCTCTTCGCTGCTCACCACGTTTATCAACATCGGCCTCGTGCTGAGCGTGTATATCCATAACCAGAAGCGAATGCCCTTCCTGCCGCTCGATCAATAGCGAAAACACAAAAGCCCACCGGAACGGGGCGTTGAGATAAGAAAACATCGTGCAGGGGCGCATAATATGCGCCCGCGGGCGGCTGATAGCCGCCCCTACGGTTCTTCTTACAACAACGCTCTGAAAGCCGATGGGCTTTTTATCCGGCGCAAGGTGTGCCGGAAAGCATCAAAGCGAAATGCTCCGCACCCGCAAAAACGCGCGGCAGGGCGCCGCTTCCGCCCCTGCCAGGTTCAGGGGAGCGGCGTAAAGGTCATAATTCCCCGCGGGGGCTCTGGATAAATCCAGCCCTTCGAGGATAGCCGCCCCGCTTTCAAACAGGATGCGGTGCACGAGGATATCTTCCGTTGGAATACCGATGGTGGGCGCGTCGATCCCGACGAGCAGGAGCCCTTCGTCCGCCAGCACATAGGCGGCGCTCCGCGAAAGGGCGCATCTGCCGTTCCCGCGGATGAGAAGCCTGCGGTACATCCCCCGGAGCCCCAGCCCCTCGATATCCGTACCGGTGATGATTTCGTGCGAAAAGCAGGCAACCCGACATTCGCCCATGAAAACGTCGGGCGGGAGCCGGTCGATGGAGGCGCCGTCTTCCAGCATGTGGAGCGGGGCGTCGATATGCGTTCCGTTGTGCAGGCAGGCGTGCAGCATGGAGAGGTTGTAGCCGTCGCCGTGCGCAAGCCGCTGCAGGGGCTCGAGCTCAGGGTAGGGGTCGCCTTCATATACGGGGGCGGAAAAGAGCTCCCGGCTGATATCGATCCATTTCATACGCATCAAACCTGCCTTTCCTTCCGGAAAATCGCCGTCTCATACCCGGCCCGCGGCCGGAAGCGGCCTTTTTCCTTATTATAGCAGATTGCCGCGCAAAAACAACCGGCAGGGAAAACCCGCGCAAAATCTTGACAAAGGCGGGAAAATGCGATATATTGTTATCTAATAGAATAGTAACTTATCAAGAGCGGCGGAGGGACTGGCCCTGTGATGCCCGGCAACCTGCATCCGCAAGGTGCTAAATCCAGCGGTATGAAACCGGAAGATGAGCGAATATACGGCCTCCCGGGGAACAAAAAGCCCGCGGGGGATTTTTTTGCGCTTTATCTCCAGCATGGAAAGGAATAAGGAATCATGGCAAAAAAACTGTTTACATCCGAATCTGTCACGGCGGGGCATCCCGATAAGGTCTGCGACCAGATCGCGGATTCTGTTTTGGATGCGATCCTCGAAAAAGACCCCGCGGCGCGGGTGGCCTGCGAGGTATGCTGCACCACCGGCATGGTGATGGTGCTGGGGGAAATCAGCACCTGCGCATCGGTAGATATCCCGAAGATCACAAGGGAAACCATCAAAACCATCGGGTATAACGGCCCCGACACCGGGTTCGACGGAGGCACCTGCGCGGTGCTCACCTCGATCGACGAGCAGTCACCCGATATCGCCCTGGGTGTAGATTGCTCGTTCGAAAAGAAATCGGGCGAGGCGGATAAATACAACCAGCACGGCGCGGGCGACCAGGGGATCATGTTCGGCTACGCCTGCGATGAAACGCCCGTGCTCATGCCCATGCCCATTTATTATGCGCATAAGCTTGCCCGCCGCCTGCACGAGGTCCGGGCGGACGGAACCCTCCCCTATCTCCGGCCGGACGGCAAAACCCAGGTCACGGTGGAATATGAAGATGGCAGGCCGAAGCGTATCGATGCCATCGTCATCTCCACCCAGCATAAGGAGTGCGCCTCCCTTTCGCAGATCCGGGAGGACATGCTCCGGCAGGTGGTGCAGCCGGTGATTCCTGCCGGGCTGCTGGATGAAAACACAAAATACTTCATCAACCCCACGGGCAAGTTCGTGGTGGGAGGCCCGCAGGGCGACACGGGCGTGACCGGGCGCAAGCTGATCGTGGATACCTACGGCGGCGCGGCACGGCACGGCGGCGGCGCGTTCAGCGGCAAGTGCCCCTCGAAGGTGGACCGCAGCGCATCCTATGCGGCGCGCTGGGTGGCGAAAAACATCGTTGCCGCAGGGCTCGCCCGGCGGTGTGAGATCCAGCTCGCCTATGCCATCGGCGTGGCGAAGCCGGTATCCGTCTTTGTGGATACCTTTGGAACGGGCGCGGTTTCCGATGAGCGCATTGCAAAGGCGGTTACGGAGGTGTTCGACCTGCGGCCGGACGCCATCATCGAGAGCCTCGGCCTCCTTCGCCCCATTTACCGCGATACCGCGGCTTACGGTCATTTCGGCCGGGAAGACGTTTCCTTCCCCTGGGAGGAAACGAACCGCACGGAAGAGCTCCAAAAAGCCGTACAGGCATAAAAAGCAGAAGAACCGAATCCCTGGCTTTTTTAAGCCGGGGATTTTTTTGTACGCCTTGCGCATCGCCCCGAGGGCAGGCCGCTATGAAAACGGAGCGGTTGCTTCCCGCCGGTTTTTTGAAACGGAGCGAACCGCCGCATGCATAAACCCCGGGGGTTGGACAAATACTGAAAACGGAGGTGATTCTTTTATGAGTCCGAAAGAATTATTGTATATCGAGGATGCCCTCGGTCACGAGCAATTCCTGCAGCAGCAGTGCGCGGAATGCGCCGCGCAGATGCAGGACGGCGAGCTGAAAAACTGCGTATCCCAGCTTGCCTCGCAGCATCAGCAGACCTACCAGCAGTTCATGCAGCTGCTGAACGCGTAAGGAGGAAACATTGATGGACGACAAGAACAGAATGGAAAACATTCTTCTCACCGAAAAGGGCGTGTGCGATTTATACCTGCACGGTACGATCGAAGCGTCTACGCAGAACATTCAGAACGCGTTTCATACCGCGCTGAACGATTCTCTCAAACGCCAGAGCGACATCTATATGAAGATGTCCTCCAAAGGCTGGTACCAGACCGAACAGGCCGACCAGCAGAAAATCCAGCAGACGAAGCAGAAGTTCACGAGCTCCAACTGAGCCGCTGCCCGCGCGAGGAAGCCCCTCGCGCGGGCTTTTTGTTCTATCGGTTTGCCGGACATGATGGCTTCGGACCCGGGGCATTGGGGCAGGGAATGGAAAAAAGGATTGAGAAAACCTCCGAAAGGGGATATAATTAATAGCATTACCCCCTTGTACACCGATGGTACAGATAGAAAACAAAACGCGGGAAGCAGCGCGGCCCCAAACGGGCGGGTAACCAAGGGAGGCGGGAAAATGAAGAGGTTTCCTCATGCGGCGGGAATCGTAAGCAAGGCGATGCTCATCATACCCATGGCGTTTTTTCTGCCGATCTTGGCATATCTCGCGGTTTTGAGCCTTTTGTATACATCGTCTATCATAGACATGGAAACTACCGTGTACTTAGCCGATTCCATCCTCCCGCACCTCCTTTGCCTGCTGGCGGTGTGTCTGGTTCTCTGGTTCCTTTTAAAATCGCGGCGAGCGTTTCCGTCGCCTCAGAAGCTGCTGCTCATCGTCTGCATCGTGATCGGGGCCGTATGCGGCGCGGGCGTGGCCGTTCTGCGCATCGGCCCGCTGCACGACCAGGCCGAGGTGCTCGGCTGCGCCCGGAATTTCGTGCAGGGGAGCTTCACCGATTTGGAGCCGGGAGGCTATTTATCGCTTTACCCGCACCAGCTCGGGCTGGTCTATTATTTTTGCCTGTGCAACCTGCTTGCGGGCAGCGGCGATTATATGCTGATCCAGTATTTCAACGTCGTCGCCCTGCTCGTTTGCCTCTGCTGTATTTATAAATTCACTGATCTGCAGTTCCAAAGCAAACGGGTGAGCAGCCTTGCCATCCTGCTCACGGCGGGTTTTATCCCGCTGCTGATCTACGTGGTGTTCGTTTACGGCAACCTCATCGGGCTCATGTTTTCCCTCCTTGCCGTCGTGTATGAATGCCGGTATTTGAAAGAACGCAAAATCCGGTACGGCGCGGCGGCCGCCGTCTGCATCGCGCTGGGCGTTCTGCTGCGAAACAATTATCTCATCGTGCTCATCGCCATGGTGATTTATTTCCTGGCAGACGCGGCAATCGAAAAAAAGCTTGTTTCCCTTGCGGTGGCGGCGGGAGCGATCGCTTGTTATTTTTTAATTAGCCAATGTGTTTTGGGCGTTACGGCCATATGGTCGGGCATGGAGACCGGCAAGGGAGTGCCTAAGGCTGCGTTCGTCGCCATGGGCCTGCAGGAGGGGCCGTATGCCCCCGGCTGGTATAATTTTTATAATCTGAGCGTCTTTATGGAATCGGGTTACGATACGGACGCCGCCGCTCAAATTGCCCGGGAGGATATCGGGCGGTCGCTCCGCGAATTCGGAAGCGACCCGGGGCGCGCCGTGCAGTTCTTTTATAAAAAAACGGCTTCCATGTGGAACAATCCTACCTATCAGTCGTTCTGGGTAGTCACGACGCGGACCAATGAGCTCGGCACCCAGCCCTTCCTCCAAAGTGTTTTTGAGGGCCGGATCAAGGATGCGCTCACGTCGTATATGAACCTGTACCAATCGCTCGTATTCACCGGCGCGTTTTGCGGCGTGGCCCTCCGGCTCAGGAAAATTCAGCGCGGCCAGTTGATGTTTGCAACGATTTTTATCGGCATGTTCCTGTTCCATCTGGTCTGGGAAGCAAAGTCCCAATACGCGGTCACTTATTTCGTATTCCTGATCCCTTATGCGGCGGCAGGGCTGCACACGCTGTCCGATGCGGTGTGCGGGCGCATCGCGGCAAGGAGGAAAAAGGCCCCGCCAAAGAAAGGCAAGAAACGAGCGGCGAACACCTGAGGGCGGCTTTTTTCTTCCGCGATTTTGATGCGAAAAATACGGTCGGGCCCGAAAGGGGCGGCAGGCGCATCATCACCTAACAAGCGGAAAAACAAGACGGGAGGCAGCTATGGAGCAAAAGAGCACCTGGAATAAAGTCAAAGAGGAAATCGTCCGGATTCTGAAGTATCAGGTATCGGGCTTTGCGGTCATCGCCACCGACTGGTGCTTTTATTTCCTCCTCAACAGCCTGTTCGGAGGATTTGAGGAAAGCAGCCGGTTCAAATATTTTGCGCAGATCATCAGCTTTACCCTCGGCGCCATCGTCAGCTATGCCATCAACCGGAAGTGGACCTTCGGCACGCAGACCCGGTTTTTGAGCCGCAAGATGCTGGAATATATCTTCCTCAACCTGTTTGCGCTGTTTGCGGGCGAAGGAGTCCTCATCCTGTGCAACAAGGTGCTCATGCTGTATGGCACCATCGGCCGGGAATTTATCGCCAAGGTGCTGGTGGACGCCTGCGCCGCCGTGATTATCTATCTCGGCACGCGGCTGTGGATTTTCCGGGAAAAGAATCCGGAAGAGGCGGCATAAACGAATTCCCATCCGCATAATAATACACCGTGGTGAAACGCCAAATCTTTTATTATGCTGTGAAAGCAGACAGGGGGAATTTTTTATGAAGAAAGCAATTTGTGTACTGCTCGGGGCTATGATTGTTTTTGCATTTGCGGCCTGCAACGGCGGGGATACGTCCACGAGCGGCAGCACCTCCACTACGGCGGCTCCTACCACCGCGGCGGCAGCGGAATAAACGCAAGGTTTTACACACAAAAAGGCCGGCGGATTTTTCCGCCGGCCTTTTTGACCTAATATGCCTTTCCCCCGGGCGGGACATGTGCTAAAATAGGCAAGGGTCGGTTCAGCAGGCCCGGAAGGAAGGATAAAACTTATGCTCAAGTGCCCGGTTTGCGGAAAGGTTCTGGAGGGGAAACCCGGCCGCTTCGTGTGTGAAAACCGCCATAGCTTCGACCGCGCGGCCAACGGATATGTGAACCTTCTCCTTCCGAACCGCGGTGCCGGCAACCATGGGGACAGTAAGGAAATGCTCCGTGCCCGCCGCTCTTTTTTGGAAAAGGGGTACTACGCGAACCTTTCCGGGGCGCTCTGCCGCCTCGTTCTGGAGGAAAGCCGCCGCCCCCTTCGCGTTTTGGACTGCTGCTGCGGGGAAGGGTATTACACGAACGCCCTGCGCCGCGCGCTGGAAGAAGCGGGTGCGGAATTCACCCTCGCCGCGTTCGATATATCAAAAAACGCCGCCCGTATGGCGGCTTCAAAGGAAAACCCGGTGCAGTATTTCGCCGCGAGCGTGTTCGATATCCCGGTGGAAGACGGCTGGGCGGATATTGCCCTGCACAGCTTCGCCCCCTACTGCGATGCGGAGATCGCGAGGGTATTGAGTCCTGGCGGCCTGCTCTTCGGCGTGCTGCCGGGCCGCAGGCATTTATACGGCCTCAAGGAGGTTTTATACGACCGCCCCTATGAAAACGACGAAACCGGTTACGAGAGCGAACGGCTGAAGTTTTTAAGAGACCTCCGCCTGTGCGGAACCATTCATTTGGCCTGCCCGGAGGATATCCAAAGCCTCTTCTGGATGACTCCCTACTGCTGGCGGACGCCGGAGGCGGGAGTAAAGCGCATGCAGGCTCTCGCGGAGCTGCATACGGAAACGGAATTCCTCATCCGCATCCTTCAAAAGCCGGAATAAAATAAAGAAAGAGCCGCGCCGGAGTGGAAAATACACGCCGGCGCGGCTCCGCGTTTTATGGGCTACCGGCCGAGCCGGCCCCGTATGATTTTGCCGGCCTGGATGACCAGGGTGGGCAGGAAGGCGAGCAGGGCAATCAGCCCGGCCTGGGAAGCGGAAAGCGGGGCAACGAGGAAGAGGGAGGAAAGCCCCGGAATAAAGAGCACAGCGGCGAGCAGCAGCACACCCAGCCCGAAGGCGAGGAGTGAAAAGCGGTTGGTGAAGAGCCCCAGCCGGAAAATGGAATGCGGGCCGCGGCAGTTGAAGCCGTGGAACAGGCGGGCAAGGGTCAGGGTGGCGAAGGCCATGGTGGACGCCTGCGCCGGGGTCTGGAACGGGCTGCCAAGGTAAAAGGCCGCGAGGGTGGCGGCGGCAATGAGCAGGCCCTGCGCGAAGACGGAGCCTATCAGCCCGCGGTCGAGGATGGGACGCTTCGGGTCGCGCGGAGGCTGGTTGAGCAAGTCCCTGCGCGCGGGCTCCATGCCGATGGCGATGGCGGGGAGGCTGTCGGTAATCAAATTGATGAAAAGCAGGTGCACCGGCGCGAAGGGGACGGGCAGGGCGGCGAGAGAGGTATACAGAACAGACAAAATGCCCGCCATGTTGCCCGAAAGCAGGAACCGGATGGAGTTTTTGATGCCTCCGAACACGTTGCGCCCGTTTACCACCGCACGGACGATGGTGGAAAAATTATCGTCCGCCAAAATCATGGAGGCCGCGTCCTTGCTCACTTCCGTGCCGGTGATGCCCATGGCTACGCCGATATCCGCCTTTTTGAGAGCGGGCGCGTCGTTTACGCCGTCTCCCGTCATGGAGACGATGTTGCCCCGCCGCTGCCAGGCCGATACGATGCGGATCTTATGCTCGGGAGACACGCGCGCGTAAACCGAAACGCGGGGCAGAACCTCGTCGAGCTCATCGTCGGTCATCGCTTCGAGCTCGGTGCCCTCGAGCGCCAGATCGCCCTCTTCAAAAATGCCGATCTGGCGGGCGATGGCGGTGGCCGTCACCTTGTGGTCGCCCGTAATCATGATGGTTCGGATGCCGCCGCGCTTGGCGTCCGCCACCGCCTCCACCGATTCGGGCCGCGGCGGGTCCATCATGGAAATGAGGCCGATCACCGTGAACCCGGTTTCATCCTCCAGCGCGGGCTCGCGCACGGTATCCAGCTCGCGGAAGGCAAAGGCCAGCACGCGCAGGCCCTGCGAGGAAAGCTCGTCGTTCACGCGCATGAGCTCCTCCCGGCGCTCGGGCGTGAGGGGCACAGGCCCGTTTTCCGTGAGAAGCTGTTCCGAGCGGGAGAGGATCACGTCGATTGCACCCTTGGTCAGCAGGGTGGGAACGCCCTCGATATCGTGCAGGGTGCTCATCAGCTTCCGGTCGGAATCGAAGGCGAGCTCCCCGAGGCGCGGATGCTGCTTCCGATAGGAAACCTCCTCCACGCCGAAGAGGTCCGCCAGCTGTACCAGCGCCACCTCGGTCGGGTCGCCGATCACCACGCCGTCCACATCGGTGGCGTCGCTCGCGAGCACGGCGGCCTTTAAAAGCATCCGCTGGGGACCGTTTTCGAGGCGCAGCTCCGCGCCGTCCAGCAGCTCGCCGTCCGCATAGATTTTCTGCACGCACATGCGGTTTTGCGTGAGGGTGCCGGTTTTATCCGAACAGATCACCGAAACGGAGCCGAGGCTTTCCACCGCCTTCAAATCCTTGATGATGGCGTTCTGCTTCGCCATCTTCTGCGTGCCGAGGGCCAGAACGATGGTCACGATAGAGCTGAGCGCCTCGGGGATTGCCGCCACTGCGAGGGCCACGGCGAACATGAGGGCGTCCAGCACCGGCATCTGGCGGTAGAGCGAGAGGCCGAAGACCACCGCGCAGATGAGCAGAATGGCGATGGCAAGCTTGCGGCTGAACTGGTCGAGGCTCTGCTGGAGCGGCGTTTTGCGCTGCTTCGTTTGGTTCATGAGGGAGGCGATGCGGCCGAGCTCGGTGTTCATACCGGTGGCGGTCACGAGCACGCCCGCGCGCCCGTAGGTAACGAGCGAGCCGGAAAAGACCATGTTTTTCCGGTCGCCCAGCGCAACCGATTCGGAAGGAATCGTCTCGGGCGATTTTTCCACGCTTTCCGATTCGCCCGTAAGGGAGCTTTCGTTCACCTTGAGGGAGAAGTTTTCGAGGATGCGCCCGTCCGCCACCACGAGGTCGCCCGCTTCGAGCAGCACGATATCGCCGGGCACCACCTCCGCGGAGGGGATTTCCAGCCGTTCGCCCTTTCGGAGCACCCGGGCCGAGGGGGAAGACATGGCCTTGAGGCTCTCGAGCGACTTTTCCGCCTTCCAGTACTGCACGGTGCCGAGCACGGCGTTGAGCAGGATCACGGCGAAAATGACCAGCGTGCTTTCTCCCTGCCCGGAGAGAAGGGAAATCACCGCGGCGGCCAGCAGGATGATGACGAGCAGATCTTTGAACTGCTCGAGAAACACCACGGCCATGCTCTTCTTTTTTCCTTCGGAGAGGATGTTTTGGCCGTATGCTTCCGCGCGCGAGCGGGCTTCTTCTGCGGAAAGCCCATCGGGGGAGGAGGCGAGCTCCCGAAGGGACTCTTCGGGGGAGCGGTTGAAAAATGTTTTTTCCATATGGCAGTCTCCTTTATCGGTGATATAGTCTTCCCCTTTTTTTCAGCGAAACGCATGCAAGGCGGGAAAAAGCAGAGCCGTGGGCCGTTTTCGGCCCGCATGGCCCAAAAATAGCTGAGAGGTGGGGGAACATACTTCCGGCAGAACGGATCTGCGGCGGCTTTTTTGGCGCTACGGCGTTTTTTTACGCCGCGCGCTGAGAGTTTACGTCCGTTGCCCGTGCAGCGGGCATTTTTATAGATTGCCTGCGGCTATCTATAAAAAAAGACTTTTAGACCGGCCGCAGCATTTCTGCCGACAGCCATCTAAAAGTCTTGTTACCGTTACCGGCGCACGCCGCCAGGACGGACGAACCGGCCGTGATGTTGACGGTGTGCCTTATAACTACTCCCTTTTGACGCCTGAAGGGTTATTGCAGCATATTATATGCCTGCTTCGGAAAAAAGTCAAGGAGTATTTTGCCTTTTTACGCGCCGAACGCGGTGCGGTAAACGCCGAGCACGAGTTCCTTCGTGCAGGGGCGCGGGTTGCCTCCGGTGCAAACGTCCGCCATGGCGGCGTCTGCGAGCGCATCCAGGTCTTCCTGCCGGACGCCGATTTCACGAAGCGTCTGCGGGATGCCCACGTCCTCGGAAAGCCGGCGCACCGCATCGACCGCCGCCTTGCGGTATTCCGCAGGTGACATCTCATCCACGCCGGAAACGCCCATGGCCCGGGCGATCTCGCGGAATTTTTCACCGGTGTATTCCGCATTGAATTCCATCACATAGGGAAGCAGCACGGCATTTGCCACGCCATGGGGCGTATCGTAAAATGCGCTCAGCGGATGCGCCATGCCGTGCACCACGCCGAGGCCCACGTTCGAAAAGGCCATCCCGGTCACATACTGGCCGAGCGCCATATCCTCGCGCCCCTTCGGGTCGTTTTCCACCGCGCCGCGCAGGGAACGGGCAATCAGCTCGATGGCCTTCAGGTTGAGCGTATCGGCGAGCTCCCAGGCGGCCAGCGTCGTGTAGCCTTCGATCGCGTGGGTGAGAGCGTCCATTCCCGTGGAGGCGGTGAGCCCCTTCGGCATGCTGGACATCATCTCCGGGTCCACGATCGCCACGACCGGGATATCGTGCGGGTCCACGCACACGAATTTGCGGCGTTTTGCTTCATCGGTGATCACATAGTTGATGGTCGTTTCCGCAGCGGTCCCGGCGGTGGTGGCCACGGCAATGACCGGCACGCTCCGGTGCTTCGTGGGGGCTACGCCCTCGAGGGAAACCACGTCTGCAAACTCGGGGTTGTTCACGATAATGCCGATGCCCTTGGCGGTATCCTGCGGGGAACCGCCGCCGATGGCGATCATATAATCGGCTCCGGCCTGGCGGAAGGCCTCCACCCCGGCCTGCACCACGGCCACGCTCGGATTGGCCTTCACCTTGTCAAAAATCTCATAGGGGAGATTTCCCGCGTCCAGCAGGTCGGTCACTTTTTTGACCGCCTGGAACCGGACCAGGTCGGCGTCGGTTACAATCAGGGCCTTTTGGAAGCCTCTGGCTTTTACCTCGGTGACGATCTCACGGACGGCTCCGGCACCGTGATAGCTGGTTTCGTTCAGAATAAAACGGTTTGCCATAAGAAAATTTACCCCTTTCTTTTTGTTACTCGCTGAGCGGCGGAAGCGGTGCTCCCGGCTTCCCGCCCCTTTGCAGAAGCCCGCACGGCAGGTTCTGCTTATACTTTACAACGCCCGGTGGGGTTTGGCAAGTATGTTTACAAAGATCGTATAAAAAAGAAAAAACAGTTCATATATCGTCTATGCCATTTGTTGACAGGCACAGAGGCGGGCGTTATACTAATGATTAGCGGTAGCTAACCCGCTATCAATAAAATGGGAGGTTTGTAACGTTATGTTGGACCAAAAGGTAACCGCGCTTTTAAACGACCAGATCAACAAGGAATTTTACTCGGCCTATCTGTATCTCGATTTTTCAAACTTTTTTGAGGCAAAGGGACTCGGCGGCTTTGCCAACTGGTATAAGGTCCAGGCACAGGAGGAACGCGACCATGCCATGCTTTTTTATCAGTATCTGCAAAACAACAATGAAACAGTGACTCTGGAGGCCATCGCCCGGCCGGACAAGGAGCTGAAAGAGCCGATGGATGCCCTCAGGGCCGGCCTTGCCCATGAGGAATATGTCACGAGCCTGATCCACACCATTTACGCAGCCGCGCAGGAAACGAAGGATTTCCGCACCATGCAGTTCCTCGACTGGTTTGTAAAGGAGCAGGGCGAGGAGGAAACCAACGCCCACGACATGATTTCCAAAATGGAGCTGTTCGGAAGCGACCCGAAGGCCCTCTATCTGCTGGACAGCGAGCTTGGCGCGCGCGTGTATACGGCTCCGTCCCTCGTGCTGTGATTTTATTTTGAAAAGAAAAAGAGCCATGCCCTGCGGCATGGCTCTTTTTTTGCGGTTCTTTGGCTCAAAGCCGGTAAAGAAGGTCGGTGTAAGTGGGGAAGGGCCAGTGCTTTTCACCCGTCAGCGTTTCGGCGCGGTCGGCAGTCCTGCGGAGGGTATCCATCAGCGGCAGAACGGAGCCGGCGTAATATTTGGCACGTTCGGCAATATCGGAAAGCCCGGCTGCCTGCGCCAGACGTGTTTCGAGCTCTGCCGTATGCGCCAGAAGAGACGCCGAGCACTGCGAAAGCTCCCCGAGCACGGCGGTTTCGAACGAACGGTCGATATCGGGCGAAAGGGTGCGCTTCGCAAGCGCCGTTTCCGCGAGCTCGTGCGTATAGGAAAGAATGGCGGGGAGGATCTGCCGGCGGACCATGTCCGCCATCGTGCGCGCCTCGATGTGCAGCTTTTTGCTGTATACCTCCATCAGGATCTCATACCGGGAGC
>CAUBKG010000003.1 GCA_958436475.1 uncultured Clostridia bacterium | reverse complement strand
TATCAAGGGAATTTTATCTTCCAAAACCGTTTTCTCCCTATCGCGCGTCAGCCTACGCCGCCGATTCTGTTTGTTAAGTGGGTGCAGCTATGCTTGGATTCGACATTGGAATTGACCTCGGGACCGCCAATACCCGTGTTATCGTGCGGCAGAAGATCGTGCTGAAGGAAGCCTCCGCCGTTGCCATGGATGCGGAAACCATGCGTCCTATTGCGTATGGGAACGAAGCCCGCCGCATGGTTGGCCGGACCCACAAAAAGATAAAGACCGTGCTCCCCATCCAGCGGGGGTTCATTGCGGATTATGAGGCTGCGGAGGTCATGCTGAAATATTATCTGCGGAAGGTGTGCGGCAACCAGATGTTCAAGCCGCGCGTTATGGTGTGCATGCCCTCGCGCATCCCGAACGTGCAGCGCCGTTCCCTGATGAAGGTGCTTTCCCACGCGGGCGCGCGCCGGGTGTGCCTCATCGAATCCCCCGTGGCGGCGGCTATCGGCGCGGGTGTGGATTTCAGTACGCCGCACGGCGCCATTGTGGTGGACGTGGGTGCGGGCGTGACGGACGTCGCCGTGCTTTCCATGGGCGGCCTCGCCGTTTGGGATTCCCTCAAGATCGCGAGCCAGGATATCGACGACGCCATCATCCGCTACGCCCGCCGGGAATATAACATGCTGATCGGCGCTTCCACGGCGGAGCATGTGAAAAAGACGGTGGCGACCCTCGCCCCCGGCAATCTGGAAATCGCCGTGAGCGTGAAGGGGCGCAACCTCTTCTCCGGCCTGCCCCAAACCTTTGAAATGACCGCCGCAGAGCTGAAACCTGCGATTTTAGAGCCGGTCGACCAGATCGTTTCCGGCATCCAGAGCGTGCTCGAGCGCACGCCGCCCGAGCTTGCGGGCGATATTTTTACCGACGGCATTATTTTAACCGGCAACGGTTCCCTGCTTTCCGGCTTTGCCGATTATCTGTCTGGGCGTCTCAACGCTCCGGTGCATCCGGTGAGCGACCCGGATTCCTGCGTGGTAAAGGGAACGGGCGTTGCCCTGCGCAACCTGGACCTCCTGAAAAACGGCGATTATCAATTCAACACGCTGCAGGATATCGTTGTGGATTATTGATGCAGCAGAACGCAAACCGGCGTATGGGCCCTTCAAAAGGCCCATACGCCGGTTTTTTGTTTCATTGCAGCTTGTTTTTTATAGACTGCCGCAGGCAGTGTATAAACTATCCATGTTGGCAGCTGTGCGGGCAACGGACGTAAAATCTCAGCGCGCGGCCTCGAAGAGACCGCAGCGCCAAAAAAACAGCCGCTGATTAATTCTGCCGGAAAACATTTGCCATCTCGCGGCTGTTTTTTTATTCTTTCTGCCCGTGGCAGTGGCAGCAGTTTCCCCCGCAGAAGGATTTTTCGTCATAAGGGATGCCGTTTTTATCGTAATAATCCTTCACGGCGGCCTTTACCGCTTCCTCTGCCAGCACGGAGCAGTGGATTTTCGGGGCGGGGAGCCCATCGAGCGCGTCTACCACAGCCTTGTTCGAAAGGGTAAGTGCATCCTCCACGCGCTTGCCCTTGATCATCTCGGTCGCCATGGAGCTGGTGGCAATGGCCGAGCCGCAGCCGAAGGTGTTGAACTTGACATCGGTTATCACGCCGTCTTCAATCTTCAGGTACATCTTCATGATATCGCCGCATTTGGCATTGCCCACTTCTCCCACGCCGTCCGCATCCTCGAGGGTGCCGACGTTGCGAGGGTGAAGGAAATGGTCCATCACTTTCTCACTATATAACATGCTGTTTTTCTCCTTTCTCAAGTGCCTGCCACACGGGGGACATGCCCCGCAGGTAGGAAACGACCTCTCCCACCGCCCGGATGATCTCTTCCACTTCCTCCGGCGTGTTTTCCGGGCTCAGGGTGAGCCGCAGGGAGCCGTGCGCAATCTCATGCGGGCGGCCGATGGCGAGCAGCACGTGGCTCGGATCGAGCGAGCCGGAGGTGCAGGCCGAGCCAGAGGAAGCGGCGATTCCGCGCGCATCCAGCAGCAGGAGGAGCGCTTCTCCCTCGATGCCCTCAAAGCAGACGTTCACATTTCCCGGCAGACGCCGCACGGGGTCTCCGTTCAAGGCGCTGTGCGGGATCTGCGAAAGCCCTTCGATCAGGCGGTCCCGCAGGCTTCTGAGATACGCAGCGTTTTCCTCCATGTTTCCACATGCCTCGCGAAGGGCCGCCGCCATGCCAGCAAAGGCGGGCAGGTCTTCCGTGCCCCCGCGCCGGCCCCGTTCCTGCGCGCCGCCTTCGATCAGATTGGCCAAGGGGAGCCCCCGCCGGGCGTACAGCGCGCCCGCGCCGCGCGGCCCGTGGAATTTATGCGCCGCGAGAGACAGAAAATCTATATTCATCGCTTTTACGTCGATTTCTACCTGGCCCGCGGCCTGCACCGCATCCGTGTGGAAGAGAACCCCACGCTCCCGGCAGAGCGCGCCGATTTCTGCAACCGGCTGAACGGTGCCGATCTCATTGTTTGCAAACATCACGGTAACGAGCGCCGTATCCTCCCGGATGGCGGCGGCAAGATCGGGAACCGAAACGATGCCGTTTTCCCCCACGTTTACGAGGGTGATTTCAATCCCCTGCTTTTCCAGCCTTTTCAGCATATGGAGCACGGCATGGTGCTCGATAGCGGTGGAAACGATGTGCTTTTTGCCCTTTTTCGCTCCGGCCGTCACCGCGCTCAGGATCGCCTGGTTATCCGCCTCGCTCCCGCCGGATGTAAAGGTGATTTCCTTTGCATCCGCTCCGATGCAGGCGGCAACCGTTTCCCGCGCACGCGCGAGCTCCTCCGCTGCCTTCTGGCCGGGCGTGTGCAGGCTCGAAGGATTGCCCCAGAAGGATTCCATACATTCGAGCATTTTATCTTTCGCCGCGGGGCTGATTTTGGTCGTTGCGGCGTTGTCTGCATATATCATGTTTCGGCCTCCCTATTCATTCGGCAAACATCACGGTGGAAAGATAGCGCTCGCCCGTATCGGGCAGCAGGGTCACAATCACCTTTCCCCGGTTTTCCGGGCGTTTTGCAAGCTCCAGGGCGGCGGCGAGCGCCGCGCCGGAGGAAATGCCCACGAGCACGCCTTCGCTCCGGGCAATGCGCCTGCCCGCGGCAAACGCCTCTTCATTTTCCACCTGGATAATTTCATCGTAAATGCCGGTATCGAGCACCTCTGGTACGAAGCCCGCGCCGATGCCTTGAATCTTATGCGGGCCGGGCGCGCCGCCCGAAAGCACGGGAGAAGCGGCGGGCTCCACCGCCACGATTTTTACCTGCGGGTTTTTCTCCTTCAGGTATCCGCCGGCTCCCGTCACAGTGCCGCCGGTGCCGACGCCCGCGACGAAAATATCGATTCTTCCATCGGTATCCTCCCATATCTCCGGACCGGTTCCCCGGAAATGGGCTTCGGGGTTCGCGGGATTCCGGAACTGCCCCGGGATAAAGCTGCCCTCTATTTCCTCTGCCAGCTCCTCCGCCTTTGCAATGGCTCCCTTCATGCCCTTTGCGCCCTCGGTGAGGATGAGCTCCGCGCCATAGGCCCGCATCAGGTTCCGGCGCTCGGCAGACATGGTTTCCGGCATGGTGAGGATGATCCGGTAGCCCTTGGCGGCCGCGGCCGCCGCGAGTCCGATCCCCGTATTGCCGCTGGTCGGCTCGATGATGACGGAGCCTTCCTTCAACTCGCCCTTTTCCTCGGCCTCCTCGAGCATGGCCTTGGCAATGCGGTCCTTCACGCTTCCGGCAGGGTTGAAATATTCGAGCTTTACAAGGAGAACCGCCTCAAGGTTTTCTTCCTTTTCGATATGGGTCAGCTCCAAAAGGGGCGTTTTGCCCACGAGCTCCAAAACGTTTTTCACTATCTTCATAAAAAGGGTTCCTCCTTCATCTTACGGCCTCGAAGCCGTGCGCCAGGTCTTCCAGGATATCGTCGATATGCTCGGTGCCGATGGAAAGCCGCACCGTGTTCGGACGGATGCCGCAGGCGAGCAGTTCTTCTTCGTTCATTTGCGAATGGGTGGTTGAGGCGGGATGGATCACGAGGCTCTTTACATCCGCCACATTGGCGAGCAGGGAAAAAAGCCGGAGCGATTCGGTAAACCTGCGGGCGGCTTGCGCGCCGCCCTCGATCTCAAAGGTAAAAATAGAAGCCGCGCCCCTCGGGAAATAGGCATGGTATAGTTCCCCCTGCCTGCCGCCGGCCAGCGACGGATGATTGACCCGTTCCACCTGCGGGTGGTCTTTCAGAAATTCCACCACACGGAGCGCGTTTTCCACATGGCGCTCGATGCGCAGAGAGAGCGTTTCCAGCCCCTGCAGCAGCAGAAAGGAATGGAAGGGGCTGAGGCTCGCACCCGTATCGCGCAGGAGGGTGGTGCGTATTTTGAGGAGGTAAGCAAGATGGCCGAAGCTTTCGGTAAACACCGTGCCGTGATAAGAGGGACAGGGCTTGGAAAGGCCGGGAAATTTATCGTTTGCTGCCCAGTCGAACCGGCCGCCGTCCACGATCAGGCCGCCCATCACCGTGCCGTGGCCACCGATGAATTTCGTGGCGGAATGAACCACGATATCCGCGCCATGCTCGATCGGGCGGAAGAGATAAGGCGTTGCAAAGGTGTTGTCCACGATCAGCGGAATGCCGTGCCGGTGCGCTATGTCGGCAATAGCGCCGATATCCGCAATATCGCTGTTCGGGTTGCCGAGCGATTCGCAGAAAATTGCCTTCGTGTTTTCCCGGATGGCGCTCTCGAAGCTTTCGGGATCAAAAAGGTTCACAAACGTGGTTTCCATTCCGCTGTCACGAAGCGTGTGGGCAAAGAGGTTGTATGTGCCGCCGTAGACCGAGGAGGAGGATACGATATGATCCCCCGCCCGGGCAATGTTCTGCACCGCATAGGTGATGGCCGCCGCACCCGAGGCCGTTGCCAGGGCCGCCGCACCGCCCTCCAGCGCCGCAATCCTTTCCTCCAGGACGTTTGAAGTGGGATTCATGAGGCGCGTATAGATATTTCCGCCTTCCGTGAGGCCGAACCGGGCCGCCGCTTGCGCGGAATCTTTAAACACATAGGAGGTAGTGGCGTAAATCGGGACCGCCCGGGCGCCGGTTGCGGGATCGGGCGCCTCCTGGCCGGCATGGAGCTGAAGCGTTTCAAACCGATATTTCTCAGACATAATAAAAATTCCCTTTCTTCACGGATTTATGTACGAAGCGCGTTACGACACCCGCGGCACATTCGCCCGTTGCGGAAATTTTCCCTTACCAGCTTTATCAATAAATGTTTCATGGCCGGGCTCCTTTATCAACCTATTTCTTTGATAGGTATTATAAGACTATAAACCTATCGTGTCAATAGGTTTATTCGGTAAAAACTCTCATCCGGGAAATGAGGTTCACTTTTCGGCATTTTTCCGCTCTTCTGCGGGAAGCGCCTGCTCCGCGAGCTGCTCGAGGGTGATCCCTTCCAAAAAGCCGTCGATCAACGCATCGAGCTCGCGCCACATGGGCAGGGTGGCACACTGATCGGCGCGGGGGCAGCCGTCCTCTCCGCAGCCGAGGCAGGCGACGGGTGCCAGCGACCCTTCCGTCCGCTTGAGGATGCTTCCCACCGTGTATTCCGACGGCTTTTTCGAGAGCTGATAGCCGCCGCCCTTGCCGCGCAGGCCCACGACCATGTTTTCCCGCACCAATATCTTGAGAATGGCTTCGAGATATTTTTCGGAAATCTCCTGCCGCGCGGCAATGTCCCGCAGGGGGATATATTCTCCCTCGCCGCGCGTTGCAAGCTCGATCATCACCCGCAGCGCATAGCGTCCTTTTGTGGAAATCATCAAATTGATCGCCTCCGTGTTTAACCTATTATACTATAGGGTTAATAGGCTTTCAAGGTGCCGGGGGAATTTCCGGGGAAAATCCGCCGCATGGAAAGGCTGCCGTTTCACCGCCCGATTGCCAAGGGGGCGATCCATATGATACAATATGAATCTACTTTATGCCCCCACGCCGCTGGAGCGCCGGGATGGGCAGCGACACGTTTCCAGATCTAATATGTGGAGGGGACTAGCTTTGAAAAACCGGGAAACCCTGGATTCACTGACAAAGGACGAACTGATCGAGCTGATCGATATTTACTCCAAAAACTGGCTTGCCCTGGACGGCGTGTGGTTTCAGTCCATTGAACGCAAGCTGGGCATGGACGAAGCGATGTATCACGACAAGGAAGCGTGGAAATCGTTTACCGTGATCGAGGCCCGGAGAATCAAAACGTTTTTGAAGCTCCCGGAGCAGGCCGGCCTCGAGGGGCTCGCCCGAGCGCTGGCCCTGCGGTTCTATGCGAACATCAATCGGGATGAAACCATCATTCGGGGCAATACGCTGACCTACCGGGTGCTGGAATGCCGGGTTCAAACCGCAAGGAAGCGCAAGAATATGGGCTTTCACCCCTGCCGCTCCGTTGGGATCGTGGAGTATTCCGAATTTGCCAAAGCGATCGATCCCCGCATTTCCTGCGAATGCCTAAGCTGCTACCCGGATATCCGGGACGATTCCTGCAGCTGCTCCTGGCGGTTTACCCTGGAAGCATAGCGGAGCAGGAAACCCGCCCCTTACCGATTGCCGGGCGAATATCGCGGTACAAAATCATGCCGCCAAAAACAATAACCCACTTGGGGCTCGCTCTCTTAACCGAAAGCGGCCGCAGTGGGTTATCTGTTTTCTGTATAAGCCTCGTCTCGGGGCCTTGTCTCGCCGGGCTGCTTCCCACGGCGTAGGGGCGGCCATTGGCCGCCAGCCGGAAACAGAAGGAACGGCATCTAAAAAACACAATGGAATGCATAAATGCATAAGAAAATATTACGAAATGGTTTAATCCTCCAAATAGGGTAGACCGGGCGGCCAATGGCCGCCCCTACGTTCTTCTCTATAGGGAATTATTTGCCCTCGCTTTTCCACTGCTTGATTATCAGCTTTGCGACCTTGTAAACATCGCC
Organism: uncultured Clostridia bacterium; assembly: GCA_958436475.1. GTDB lineage: Bacteria > Bacillota > Clostridia > Oscillospirales > Acutalibacteraceae > CAUBKG01. The sequence goes on along the minus strand of CAUBKG010000003.1, from coordinate 43,406 downwards.
GCAGCCGAGGGTGATGACGAGATCGCCCGGCTGGGCGTTTTCGCACACATACTGCGCCACCTGCTTAAATTCCGGGAACCAGACGCTTCCGGGGATGAGCGCCGCGAGGTCGCTCGTCCGGATACCGCAGGTGTTTACTTCGCGCGAGCCCATGATCTCGGTCAGCACGACGCGGTCGGCGATCTTCAGCACGTCTGCAAACTCGTGCAGCAGCATGGAGGTGCGCGAAAAGGTAAAGGGCTGGAACACCGCCCATACCCGTTTGAAATGCATTTCCTTCGCCGTTTGGAGGGTGACGCGCAGCTCCGCCGGATGGTGGGCGTAATCGTCCGCCACTGTAACGCCGCCGATCTCCGCGAGGTGCTCAAACCGCCGCCCCGCTCCGCCGAAGGCGTGCAGCCCCTCTGCGGTTTCTTCCGGCGTAACGCCGCAGCCGGCGGCGGCCGCGGCCGCCGCGAGCGCATTGAGGATATTATGGCGGCCCGGCACGCCGAGGGTGATTTCCGTGAGGCAGGTCCCCCTAAAAATAAGGTCGAAGGTATAGCAGCCTCGTTCGTTTTTATGAATGTTTTCCGCGGTATAATCGTTCTGCCCGCCGAAGCCGAAGGTGGTCATGGGTTTCTCAAGCCCCTCCACCGCGCGGAGGGTTCGCTCGTCGTCTCCATTATATATCACCCGGGAGGCCATGCCGGCAAACTTTGTGAAGGAGGCGATGAGGTTATCGATCGTTTTGAAATAATCGAGATGGTCGGCGTCGATATTGAGAATCACGGCGACGTCGGGGGACATCTGCAAAAATGTATCCACGAATTCACACGATTCGCATACGATGGTATCGCTTTCGCCCGCGCGGCCGTTGGCATTGATGAGCGGCAGCTTGCCGCCGATGACGGCGCTCGGGTCTTTTCCTGCCATGAGCAGGATCTGGGTCAGCATGGAGGTGGTGGTGGTTTTGCCGTGGGTGCCGCACACGCCGATAACGTTATCGTACTTGCGGGTGATGGCGCCGAGCAGCACGGAGCGTTCCATGCAGGGGATATTCATTTCCCGCGCGCTGATAAGCTCGGGATTGTCTTTCATAATAGCGGCCGAATAAACGACCAGCTCGCTGCCATCCACATTCTCGGGGAAATGGCCCATTACGACCGGGATCCCCATGGAACGGATACGGGCGAGCGTGTCGGACTCGTTATTATCCGATCCGGTGAGGCGGTAGCCCTTTTTCAGCAGGATTTCCGCGAGCGGGCACATGCCCGACCCGCCGATTCCGATCATATGAATATTTTTAACCTTGGATAAAAGCTGATCGCTTTCGCGCTGCTCCTTCATATTTTCACCCTCTAATCCGATGCGCCGATTTTTCCCGGGCATACCGGGAGAAATGGCTCTGTAAAAATAGTATATTGCTTTTTGCGGCAAAATAAACCGGCATTTCCGCGCGTATGCGCCTTGCCGGAAGATTTTTCTTTTGTTATACTGATTATAACAGATGAAAGAGACATACGCCATGAAAATTTTACTTCCCGATTTCGTAAAAACTGTGATATTTGCCATAGAATCGGCTGGATTCGAGGCCTACGCGGTGGGCGGCGCGGTGCGCGACCTCCTGCTCGGGCGCACGCCGTATGATTACGACGTCGCCTCCTCCGCCCCGCCGGAGGAAATCCACCGGATTTTCCCCCATGTGGTGGATACGGGGCTCGCCTTCGGCACGGTCACGGTAGTGCTGGAGGGGCACGCGCTGGAAGTTACCCGCTACCGCACGGAACGCGGGTACGGCGACGCGCGCCACCCGGACGAGGTCGCCCCGGCAAGGGATATTAAAGAAGACCTCTCCCGGCGGGATTTCACCGTGAACGCCATGGCCTTCCACCCTGTGCGCGGCCTGCTCGACCCCTTCGGCGGCCGGGAAGACCTTTCGCACCGGTGCGTCTGCGCGGTGGGCGAGCCTGCCGTCCGGTTCGAGGAGGACGCTCTGCGGATCCTCCGTGCCTTCCGCTTCTGCTCCCAGCTCGATTTTGCCATGGAGGAAGAGACCCGGCAGGCCGCGCTCGCCCTCAGCCCCACGCTCAGGCGGGTGAGTGCCGAACGGGTTGCCTCCGAGCTCGAAAAAACGCTGCTGGGCCATCGCCCGGAGCTGCTCGGCGAGCTGCTTGCCGCCGGAGGGCTGCTTTCCTTCGGCCTACCGGAAGCAAGGATGCCCCTTCTTTCCTTTTCGCTTCTGCCGAAGGAGCCCTCCATCCGGTTCGCCGCGCTTTGCTTTGCCTGCGGCGTGCCGCCGGAGGATATCTGCCGCACCCTCAAGCGTTCGAAGGAACGAAGGCAACGGGCCGAAGCCCTGGCCGCCTCCTGGCAGGCCCCCCTGCCAGGAAGCCGCGCGGAAATCAAGCGGGGGCTCTGCTCCCTGTGCCCGGAGCTCTGGGCGCTCTCCCTCCTCGCCCGCGGCGTGCTTACCGGGGAGAATACCGCGCCTGCCGCCGCTCTCGCGGAGGATATTCTGAGAAAAAAGGAGCCTTACCGCATCTGCGACCTCGCCGTCGGCGGGGACGACCTTCGGGAGCACGGCATTTCCGGCCGCAAAACGGGCCGGGCCCTTACGGCCCTGCTCGACCGGGTAATCGAAGCCCCTTCCCTCAACCGGCGTGAAACACTGCTCGGCCTCCTGCCGGGCATCCGCGAAGCACTGTGAGTGCCGCTTGAAAACGTCCGATAGAAACCATCGCCCGCCGAAGGCGGAGACCGGCTTTTGCCGCTCTTCCCTTCCGCGGGTTTTTTCTTTGCCGGAAAGCCCCTCGGGCGGCATTTCGCAAAGAAGAACAGGAACTCCGGCAACGACCGCCGCGAAAGGCCCGGCTTTTGATTAACCGATTCCTTTTTCCTTCATATGATGGGTAAGAAGCATCCTGCCGGTCGGGAAACCGCCCGGCGAACGCTTTTTCTCTCCCTGCGGCAAAGGCCAGAGAATGGAGGTTCAAAGGAACATGAAAAATTGTGATTGTTTTTCCGTGATCGGCGGAGATATCCGCCAGATTTATATTGCCAACCAGCTGGCGGAGGAGGGCTGTAAGGTGCTTTCCCTCGGGTTCGACGATACGCATCATTTCCACCCCTCCGTCCGGCACGCCCACACCGTACAGGAGGCGGTCGCGGAAAGCGGCTGCGTGATTCTCCCTATGCCGCTCAGCGACGATTCCAAAACCATTTGGACGCCGCTTTCGCAAAAAACGTTTTCTCTGGCAGAGGTGTTCGCCGGCGCCACGCCCAGCAAGCTTTTGTTCGGGGGCAAAATTTCTCCCCGGCTGCTGGAAGAGGCCGAAGGCCGGGGGCTCAAGCTATTTGATTACCTCTGCCGCGAGGAAATGGCTGTTCTCAACGCCGTGCCTACGGCGGAGGGGGCGCTGCAAATCGCCATGGAGCAGACGAAGCATACCATCTTCGGCTCCCGGTGCCTCGTGTGCGGGTACGGCCGCATCGGAAAGGTGCTTGCCGACATGCTGAAGGCCCTCGGGGCCAAGGTGACGGTGAGCGCCCGAAAATACAGCGATTTTGCCTGGATCACCACGCGCGGGCTCACGCCCATGAAGTCCGACGACATCAAAACGCGCGCCGGGCGCTTCGACCTCATCTTCAACACGGTTCCGCATCTTCTTTTTCCGGAATCCGTGCTCAGAATTCTGAAAACCGACGTCTGCCTCATCGACCTCGCCTCCAAGCCGGGCGGCGTGGACTTCTATGCGGCAGAGCAGCTGGATGTAAACTGCATCTGGGCCCTTTCCCTGCCGGGGAAGGTCGCGCCCCGCACCGCGGGAGACGTCATCCTCGGCGCCATCAAAAACATGATTGAGGAGGAAAACATGTGAGCAGAAATATCACTGCCGGATTCGCGATCTGCGGTTCGTTCTGTACCTTCTCAAAGGTGTTGCCTTGTCTCGAAGGGCTCGTACAGTCCGGCATGAATGTAATACCTATTTTGTCTCAGAACGCGGCCACGATGGACACTCGCTTTTTCAAAGCGCAGGACTTCACCGACCGCGTCCGCATGATCTGCCAGCGCGAGCTCATCACCACGATTCCCGAGGCGGAGCCCATCGGGCCGAAAAAGCTATTGGATATCCTGGTGATCGCCCCGTGCACGGGCAACACGCTCGGCAAGCTTGCGAACGGCATCACCGACACCCCCGTGACCATGGCGACCAAATCGCATCTGCGCAACGGCCGCCCGGTGCTCATCGGCGTTTCCACCAACGATGCGCTCGGCATCTCCGCCCGCAGCATCGCCATGCTGGAAAACGCAAAAAATATTTACTTCGTGCCCATGCGGCAGGACGACCCCGAGAAGAAACCTACCTCCATGGTGCTGGACTTCTCCCGCATCCCCGAAGCGATCGACGCGGCGCTCGAGGGCAGGCAGCTTCGCCCCCTCATCATCCCTTGAGTATCAGCCTATAAAATGCACTGCCGGCCGGAGCCGCCTCCCTTCAAGATGGATAAGCCTTGAGGGGACGGGAGGTTCCGGCTGTTTTTATTTGGCCGCGTTCATGGTATAATAACCGCAAGGCGGTTATTATACCTGCCTTATGCCCCCACGCCGCGAAGCGGCGGGATGGGCAATGATACCATTCACGCTTCGTGTTCATGGTATCATAACCGCAAGGCGGTTATGATACCTGCCTTATGCCCCCACGCCGCGAAGCGGCGGGTTGGGCAATGATACCATTCACGCTTCGTGTTCATGGTATCATAACCGCAAGGCGGTTATGATACCTGCCTTATGCCCCCACGCCGCCGGAGCGGCGGGTTGGGCAATGATACCATTCGTGCTTTGCACTCATGGTATAATAACCGCAAAGCGGTTATTATACCGGCTTTATGCCCCCACGCCGCGAAGCGGCGGGTTGGGCAATATGCTGGCAACCGCCGCATCATATTCTACAGGGAGGTAGACCATGAACTATTTTGAAGAAGCCCTGGCTGCTATGGAAAAGACCGAGCCATGTCCCTCGCCGCCGTGGATCACGGGCGCGCTAACGTCAGAATCGTAAACACTTTTTATAAAAACACCGCTTTTTATATCACTGCGAATACGCAAAGCGGAAAGATGAAGGATCTTTCCTCCAATCCATCCGCCGCAGTTTGCTATAAGCTGTTCGTTGCACACGGGGCAGGCGTTACTATCGGGCATCCGCTCGCCCCCGAAAACAGGGAGCTGCGCGAAGAGCTGCAAAGGGTTTTTTCCGCGTTTTACGATAAGCACGTGGATGAAAATGATGAAAACACCGCCTTGCGGTGCTTCTGCCCCGAAAAACCATATTGCCTCTTGTACACCGAGGGTATTCTGATTCCATACCCCGGGTGCGGCAAAATCTCATGAAAAGGTGGAAATAAAATATGGAAGGCTTTTTTACCTGGTTCGAATCCTTTATGAACGGCTATGGCGCAAAAATTTTAGAAGCCGCCCTGATCCTCGTGCTCGGCTTCCTTGCCGTGAAGCTGCTCGTGCGGCTCTCCCGGCGCTGGATGAAGCGGTTTCAGTTCGATCCCTCCTTGAGCTCGTTTGTGGTAACTATTATTAAAATCCTCCTGGAGGTCGTGGTGGTCATCAGCGCGCTCGCGAGCCTAGGGGTTTCCACCGCCAGCCTCGTCACCGCCCTCGGCGCGGTCGGCGTGGCGGTCAGCCTCGCTGTGAAGGACAGCCTCGCAAACGTGGCGGGCGGCATGGTCATCCTCTTTTCCAAGCCCTTTTTAACAGATGAGTTCGTGGCTGTGGGCTCCCTTTCCGGCACGGTGAAGAAAATCGACATCATCCACACCACCCTCACCACGGCGGACGGGCTTTCGGTCGTGATTCCGAACGGCCAGATGGTGAATGAAAAAATCGTAAACTATTCCCGCGAGCCCCTGCGGCGGCTGGACCTCACCTTTTCCATCGGCTATGGGGACGATATGAAGCAGGCCATCCGCCTCATCGAAGAGGAGATCGCGCGCCATCCGAAGACTCTCTCCGACCCCGCTCCCATCGTGCGCGTTTCCGAGCACGCAGACAGCTGCATCCGAATCGCCGCGCGCGTCTGGTGCCGGAACGAGGATTATTTCGACCTCATGTACGATATGAACGAAGGGGTAAAAACGCTCTTCGACCGCGAGGGGATCAGCATTCCCTTCCCACAGCTCGACGTTCACATCGTGAAGGATTGATTCGGTTCTTTTTTTCTCCCTCTCCGCATAGACTGTTGTTTGAAATATGCTGGGGGGAGGGGTTCCTGTGAAATATCGAATCTGCCTGCTGCTGCTCGGATTTTTTATTCTGGTGGGCCTTCTGTGGCTCCTGCTCGGCCATTTTTTTTAAAGAGCAGATGAAAACGGCGCACCCCGCGGGGCGCGCCGTTTTTGCTTCAGTTTAGAACCGCAGTGGCGATGCAGAGGTAGGACGCAAACACCGTCCATGCAAGATAGGGGAGCATCAGCGCCCCCGCCGCGGGCCGTACCTTCCAGAACAGCACGGTGGTAACAGCCAGGAAAATAAGCAGCAGCACGATTTCCACCGCCGCCGCGAAAAACAGCTCAAATTTAAAAAAGAGGACCGGCCATAAAAAATTCAGAAGCAGCTGAACATGGTAGAAAAACAGCGCCTTTTCGGCCCCTTCTCCTCCCTTTTCCGCCACGAGATAGGAGGCATAGCCCATTAAGAGGTATAGAACCGTCCACACCACCGGGAACAGCCAGGGCGGCGGGGAAAGGGGCGGCCGGTCGATCGTATTGTAAACGCCCTGCATCGAGCCGTTGGTATACAGCGCCACCAGAGCGCCGCCCAGCAGCGGTACCAGCAGCCGTATAATCAGCTGTTTCCACCGAATTTTCATATCAGTTCCTCCCGCTCCGAATGCTTTCCTTTTAGTTTACGCGGGAAACAAAAAAATATTCCAGGCGGGAAGCGGCAGTTCACAAGAGCATCCCCAAAAACGGCATAGAGGCGCCGATATACGCTTTCCCCCGAAGCATCAGGTTTTTCTAATTTCACAGCCGGGGTAATACCAGTTGAGGATCTCGCGGTACCCGCTGCCTTCATTCGCCATGTAATTTGCTCCGTACTGGCTCATGCCCACATCGTGCCCATAGCCCCGCACGGTAAAGGTGAAGGTATCGTTCTGAAAGGCGACGTCAAAGTTTGCAGACCGGAGCGAAAGCGCCTCGCGCACCTTCGAGCCCTTGATGCTCACACCGCACACGGGGATGGAAGAAACCGTTCCCGCCTGCGTGCGCTCCGGCTCCCCGAACCACTCGGCGGGGGTTTCGCTAAAGGGGATTTCGAGCCCGCTCATTTTTTCCTTTACCTCCGCGGAGGAAAAGCTCGCCTGCTTCTGATAATCGGGCGCGAGCAGGTCTCCCACGCTTTCCACCGATTTCAGGTATTCCGGCCCGCCTCCCCACACGTTCTGCGGCGTCTCCGTTCGCCCGCTTGAAATGGCGTGGTATGCCGCGAGGGCCGTTTCCCCCTCGTAGGTCAGCTTTTCCCCGTCCACCGCCTCCACGGCCTCCCGGATACGGCGGCTGTATTCCTCATAGTTTTCGCCGAACCGCTCCCTTTGCTGCGCCTCGTCCAAATACCCCTGGAAGCTCGCGGGATCGTTGCTGAAATCGGCCCCCTTGAGGTTCGGGTCAGGATTGTTTTGCTGGGTCTCCTTTGCCCGGCAGGCCATGGTGTAGGCCGCCACCGCCTGCGCCTTGAGCGCTTCCTCGTGGTTCAAGGGGGACATTTCCGCGGCAACGACGCCGCACACATAATCGACCCGGCCGACTCCTTCCACTTCACCCGTCTCCTTCATCAGCACGGAAAAGTCCGCTGCACCCTCCGCCGGGCGCGACTTGTCCGCCGCGGTGAGGGGGGCGGCTGCAAGAATCAGGAACAGGAGCACCCCGAGGATTCCATACGCATGTTTCATTTTTTCTTCCTCCTTCTTGTGGCGCGGCAGGCTTTCCGACCGCCGCCGTCTTGACTTTATAAGTAAATACGTTTAAAATATTAAAATTAAAGTATTAATATTCTTTGATCCGCGGCTGAAACCCGGCCGGAAGAAAACGCCTGGATAAACGGCTTTTCTCCCGCTATCATACATCCCGTAAGCCTGCCATATGCCCTATAGCCGCCCTTCCCGGGCGCCTTCTGATGAAAAAACTCGTTTTCCGATGCATGGCGGCTTTTTAATCGGGCATCAGCCTTGGTAAATTGCATCACGGGCGGGGGCCCTGCCGCCTGCCGCCGTGGAAGGAGTTGTCCCATGAGCACCGGACGAGAACAGGATTCCATCCCCGCCTTTACAAAGCTATGTAAAGAATTTAAAAAAAATAACCAGATTCCTCCGCAGCTCTATGAAAAGTTTCAGGTCAAGCGGGGGCTGCGCAACAGCGACGGCTCCGGCGTGATGGCCGGCCTCACCCTCATCTGCAACGTGCACGGCTATATTATCGACGACGGCGAGCTCATCCCACGCGAAGGCAAGCTCTATTACCGCGGGATCGAGGTTTCCGAGATCGTGGAAAACTGCCTGCGGGAAGGCCGTTTCGGGTTTGAAGAAACGATTTGGCTGCTCCTGTTCGGCACCCTGCCGGGCGAAGAGGACCTTTCCGCCTTCCGCGACCTGCTTTCGGTCTGGCGCGAGCTGCCCGATTATTTTGCGGAGGATATGATTATCAAGGCCCCCTCCCCGAATATTATGAATAAGCTGGCCCGTTCCGTGCTGGCCCTGTATTCGTACGACGACGCCCCGGACGACACGCACATTGAAAACGTGATGCGGCAGTCCATTTCCCTGATCGCGCAGCTGCCCACCATCATGTGCTATGCCTATCAGGTCAAACGCCGCCATTACGATAACCAGAGCATGTTCCTCCACCCGATGACGAAAGGGCATTCCACCGCGGAGTTCATCCTCTCCTCCATCCGCGCCGACCGCTCGTTCACGAAGGAGGAAGCCCAAATTCTCGATATGTGCCTGATCCTCCACGCCGAGCACGGCGGCGGCAACAACTCCACCTTCACGAGCCGCGTCCTCTCCTCCTCGGGGACGGATACATACTCCGCCATCGCCGGCGCCATCGGCGCGCTCAAGGGCCCCCGCCACGGCGGCGCCAACATCAAGGTGATGAAGCAGCTCGAAGCGGTGAAAAGCAACGTGAGTAATTTTTCGGACGATGATGAGATCCTCGAATTCCTGAAGAAAATCATTCGCCGCGAGGAAGGCGACGGCTCCGGCCTGATCTACGGCATGGGCCACGCGGTATACACTCTGAGCGACCCGCGCGCTGTCATCCTGAAGCGCAATGCGAAAAAGCTTGCGGAGGAGCGCGGCCTCGCCAACGATTTCGCGCTTTTAGAGGCCATCGAGCGCCTTACGCCGGAGGCGTTCCGGCAGGTGAAGGGCGTGGAAAAAATGATGTGCGCCAATGTAGACCTTTATTCCGGGCTCGTTTATAAATCCCTTGGGATTTCGGAAGACCTCTTCACCCCGCTCTTTGCCATTTCCCGCGTGGCGGGCTGGTGCGCGCACCGGATCGAAGAAATCACCTCGGGCGGGAAAATCATCCGCCCCGCTTATAAGGCCGTTCTCAAAAGCCGCAGCTATCTGCCGCTGAAAGACCGGTAACCCGATGCTCCGCGCCGCTTCCGACCGCGCCGCGGATATTCCCTTCCCGTCGGAGATTGGAGCGTTGTATGAAAAGCATCAAAGCGCATCGTGGCTTCCTTGTGTTCTTACTCTGCCTCGCGGTGGTTCTGCCGTTTCGTATCTTCCAGCTTCTGGGCGATACGACCCCCGATTCCAATTCCGTGGCGGCCGGGAGCGTGCTCTCGGTGGTGTGCACGGTTCTGATCATGGTCTCCATCCTGGCCGTTTATCTCGTTTACCGGCTTCAGAAGGGCTTTCCCTCGCGCATGTCCCTTCCCCACAGCCCGCTGCTCGGCATGATTTCCATCCTGCTCGGCGTGATGATTGCATGGGAATCCCTGGAGTCGCTTCAGTTCGTGAATTACGGGATGGAGGCATCCGCCTTCCGTACTTATCAAATCCTCACCTTCGTTCAGCTTTTCTTCGGCGTGTTTACGGTGATCTATCTCATCTGCCTCCTGGTTTGTTACTTTACCAGCCGGGAAGGCGAGCCGTCTGCGCCGCCGGCCGTGCTGTCCCTCGCGGTTCCTCTCTGGTCCTGCATCCGGCTCGTCAATTTTTATATGGCCCTGACCGCCACCGCCCACCTGGAGGAAGCCTTTTACGACCTCGTTTTCATCTGTGCGGCCTCTCTCTTCCTGATGAGCCATTCCCGGCTCGTTTCCGGCTATTCCTCGGAAAGCTCCGGCAGGCAGGCCTATGCCTTCGGGCTGATTGCCGTGCTGCTGTTCTTCAGCTATGCGGTGCCGAGGCTCGTGGCCGGCCTGCGGTATGGTATCAACCTCATGCAGACCACGCCGCTCGCATTCGGTGTGGACCTGTTCCTGTCCATCTATATCCTCCTCTTCCTGTTCCGCTTCCCCCGCTGTGCTGCGGCCGGCGGGCCGGAGAAAACGCCGGGCGATGAACCGGAAGAGACGCTGGATGAATTTTTCCCCGCCGGGGAGGAATTCATTGCCCGGTCCGCTGCCTTCCCCGGAGAGTTTCCCACCGAAGGAGAAACAGAGCCCGCCGCCGCGGAGCTTCCGGAAGAAGGCCCGGCGCAGGCGGAAGAGCCTCCTGCCGCTGAAGCGGAAGACGCTTCTTTTGGCCGGGATGAATTCGACCTGGACAGCATTCTCAACACCTACCGTTCCGATCAATAAACCAGAGCTTTTCCCGGCGGGCCGTGCATATCGGCCCGCCGTTTTTATTACAATAGAATAGGCGCGCCGCAAACGCGGCAGAAAGGGAGATAGTGTGAAAAATATTCACTATATCCCGCTCGCGGGACGATGCACGGGGCGTATGGTTCGTTTCGCTCACTCCCGCCCCGATGTGCAAAAAACATCTTATCATTCCTTTGCTTCGCGTGATAAGATTTGCGCTTTCCTTCCAATTTCGTGCCGGCGCGAAGCGGCGGAATGGATGATTTTTATGAAACGTCCGCTCGTTTCTACTCTCTGTCTTCTGTTGGCTCTCCTGCTGTTTTCGGGCTGTTCTTCCGATTTCGTGGGCAAAAAAATGGCGGAGCTTTCCCTCTCCGCCGTGAAAAACGGCAGCTTTACCGCCGAGCAGCTCCGCCTGTCCGATTATATGGACGAAGCCTATACGGAACCAGCCCTGGAGCTCATCCGCGCCGCTGCGGGCAAGCTCGAATATGAGGTGGGGGATTCCGTTGCCCAAAAGGGCGCGGAGGGAACGGAACACCATGTGGCCGTTACCGTGCGGGCGGTGGACTGCCGGACGCTCCTGCTCGACCCGGACATTTACCGCGCGGCGGTAAAAACCGCGCTGGCCGAAGGCTCCTTTTCCGACCTGCCCGCCATGAAGGAACGCGCCGTGCGGGAGGCCCTTCGCCTCCTCCGGGAACGGGTGGAAGAGGCCGCGCCTTCCATTTCTTCCAACGTCACGCTGGTGTTTGCAAAGAAGTCCGGCGAGTGGACGGTGACGAACATCCCGGAGCTCATCCCCGCCTTCACGGGGATCGACCCGGCCACGCTCGAAAAAGACATCCTCTCCACCGCGGCTGCGGCCCTGGCCGACGGCGCAAAAGAGCTGCTCGGCTGGTAAACGCCCTGCAGAGCTATACTGGAACGCTGCCCTTTGGGCGGCGTTTTTTGCGTTTTTGCGCTTCCCGCCTCAATTTTTCCCGGAAATTAAAAAAAGGTGATGTAAAATGCCGCGAAAAGTGGTAATATGATAGTTGTCTTATTACGCATTTTAGGAGGATGAATCAATATGGAAAAAGGCAAGATGCTTTACGAAGGAAAGGCCAAGCAGGTTTTTGAAACGGACAATCCCGATTACCTTCTGGTCCATTACAAAGACGATGCTACCGCTTTCAACGGTCTCAAAAAGGGCACCATCCAGAACAAGGGCGCAATGAACAACCGCATCTCCAACCGTCTGATGAGCCTGCTCGAAAAGCACGGCATCGAGACCCATTTCGTGGAGGAGCTGTCCGACCGCGAAACCGTGGTCAAACGTGTGGAGATCGTCCCTGTTGAAGTAATCGTCCGCAACATCGCCGCCGGCTCCCTTTCCAAGCGTGTCGGCCTGCCGGAGGGCACAAGGCTCAATTCCACCGTCCTCGAATACAGCTATAAAAACGACGAGCTCGGCGATCCGATGATCAACGTGTCCCACGTGCGCGCGCTGGGCCTCGCCACCAAGGAAGAAATGGACACCATTGCCGAAATGGCTTACAAGGTCAACGAGATTTTGACCGACGTCATGAAAAAGTGCAACCTCATCCTCGTGGATTTCAAACTCGAGTTCGGCCGCTATCACGATCATATCATTTTAGCGGACGAAATCTCCCCCGATACCTGCCGCTTCTGGGACGCCGATACGGGCGAAAAGCTGGATAAAGACCGCTTCCGCCGCGACCTCGGCAATGTGGAGGAAGCCTATATTGAAATCGAACGCCGCCTCACCGAGATGGGCGTTACCCTGTAACATCGCACGCAAAGACCCCGATCAAGGAGGAAATATGGTTAGACGTATTTTTGTGGAAAAGCGTCCGGGCTTTGATGTAGAAGCCGGGCACATCCTTTCCGACCTGAAAGACAGCCTCGGCCTCAAAAACATCGAAACGCTCCGCGTGGTAAACCGCTATGATGTGGAAGGCCTGTCCGAAGAGGAATACCGTGCGGCACGCACCACCATCTTCTCGGAACCCAATACCGATATGGTCTATGACGAAACCCTGCCGGAAGCTCCCGGCGCGCGCGTGTTCGCCATGGAATACCTGCCCGGGCAGTACGACCAGCGCGCCGATTCCGCGGCGCAGTGCGTCCAGCTCTTAACGCAGGGGGAGCGTCCCCGCATCCAGAGCGCTAAGGTGCTCATCCTCATGGGCGATATTTCCGATACCGAGTTCGATAAGGTGAAATCCTATCTCATCAACCCCGTGGAGGCGAGGCTTGCAGGCCTCGAAAAGCCCGATTCGCTCGATATTACCCTGAACATCCCCGAAAAAATCGCCCGAGTGGAGGGCTTTTCCTCCTGGAGCAACGAGCAGGTGGAAGCCTACTGGAAATCTATGGGCTTTGCGATGACCGCCGAAGACCTCTGCTTCTGCCGGGATTATTTTGCCCGCGAGCAGCACCGCGACCCCACCATCACCGAGCTCAAGGTGATTGATACCTATTGGTCCGACCACTGCCGCCACACCACCTTCCTGACCCGGCTCAACCACATCGAAATTGAAAAGGCGGCCGCCTCCCGCGCCATCGAAGAAGCCCTGGCTTCTTATCTCGCCGCCCGAAAAGAGGTTTACGGCGAGCGCGATAAAACCGTCTGCCTTATGGATATGGCGACGATGGGCGCAAAGCTCCTCAAAAAACGCGGTCTCATCCCCGATCTGGACGAATCGGAGGAAATCAACGCGTGCAGCATCGAGGTGCCGGTCACGATAAACGGCAAAACCGAACCGTGGCTCGTTCAGTTCAAGAACGAAACCCACAACCACCCCACTGAGATCGAGCCCTTCGGCGGCGCGGCGACCTGCCTCGGCGGCGCCATCCGCGACCCACTCTCCGGCCGCGCTTACGTCTACCAGGCTATGCGCGTCACGGGCAGCGGAAATCCGCTGACTCCCTTCGATGAAACGCTGCCGAACAAGCTCCCCCAAAAAAAGATCACCACCTCCGCCGCCCATGGATACAGCTCCTACGGCAACCAGATCGGCCTTGCCACGGGCCAGGTGACCGAGCTGTATGACGACGGCTACGTTGCCAAGCGCCTCGAAATCGGCGCGGTGGTGGGCGCTTCTCCCAAAAAGAACGTCCGCCGCGGCACTCCCGCACCGGGCGATGTGATCGTTCTTCTCGGCGGGCGCACCGGGCGCGACGGCTGCGGCGGCGCCACCGGCTCCTCCAAAGCACACGACAGCTCTTCGATCGAGACCTGCGGCGCAGAGGTGCAGAAGGGCAACCCGCCCACCGAACGCAAGCTCCAGCGTCTGTTCCGCAAGGAAGCGGTCGCCGCTATGATCAAGCGCTGCAACGATTTCGGCGCGGGCGGCGTATGCGTGGCCATCGGCGAGCTTGCCCCCGGCCTCCAGATCGACTTGAATAAAGTCCCCAAGAAATACGACGGACTGGACGGCACCGAGCTTGCCATCTCCGAATCGCAGGAGCGCATGGCCGTGGTGCTCGAAGCAAAGGACGTGGACCGCTTCATCCGGGAAGCGAACCTCGAAAACCTCGAGGCGACTCCCGTGGCGGCCGTCACGGAAGAGCCCGTGCTCAAAATGAATTGGAACGGCGATACGATTGTGAATATCAGCCGCGCCTTTCTCGATACGAACGGCGTAACCCAGCAGGCTGACGCATTTATCCCCGCCCCCGATATGCATAAAAACTACCGCGCCCAGGTGCCGGCTTTGCTCCGCGGCCGCTCCTTTGCGGACGCTATGAAGCAAAACCTCGGCCGCCTGAACGTCGCCTCCCAGAAGGGACTGTGCGAGCGGTTCGATGCTTCCATCGGCGCGGGCACCGTGCTGATGCCCTTCGCCGGAAAATATCAGCTTTCCCCCGAGGAAGCCATGGTTGCGAAAATCCCGCTCGAGCAGGGCGAAACCGACGATGCCACCGCCATGGCCTATGGCTGCATTCCGGGCATTTCCCGTTTTTCCCCCTTTCACGGCGCGGCCTTTGCCGTGGTGGAATCCCTCTCGAAGCTGCTTGCGGTGGGCGCGAACCCCTTAACCGCGCGCCTCACCTTCCAGGAATATTTCGAGCGCCTGCACAACAGGCCGGAACGCTGGGGCAAGCCCGCGGCGGCCCTGCTCGGCGCGTTCGAGGCGCAGAAGCAGCTCGGTGTTCCCTCCATCGGCGGGAAAGACAGTATGTCCGGCTCCTTCAATGAGCTGGATGTCCCGCCCACGCTCGTATCCTTTGCCATCGCCATGACGAAGGCCTCGAATACTCTTTCCGCCTGCTTCACGGAAGCCGGGCGGAGCGTGTATCTCGTGCCTGTGCCGGTAAACGAAGCGGACGGGCTCCCCGATTACCCCGCCCTGAAGGCGATGTATGAAGCGGTCTGGAAGCTGACCGTAGAAGGCAAGGTCCGCAGCGCCTCCGTGGTACGCGAAGGCGGCGCGGCGGCCGCCGCTGCCAAAATGTGCTTTGGAAACGGCCTCGGCTTCCGGTTTGAAAACCGTTCGGAAGCGGAGCTCTTCGCCCCCCTCTCCGGTTCTCTGCTGCTCGAAACAGACGAAGCCCCCACGGGCGTTTCCTCCATCCTGCTGGGCAAAACAGCGGAAAATCCCGAGCTCTGCCTCGGCGATTCCTCCCTGCCCCTCAGCGAAGCGGAAGAAACCTGGCTCGGCACGCTGGAGCCGGTATTCGCCCTCAGGGCCCCCGCGCCCGCAATGCAGCCGGAGGTTCCCCTTTTCCGCGAACGAAACGGAAAGGCCCCCGCAGTCAAAGCAGCAAAGCCGCGCGTGTTTATCCCTGTGTTCCCCGGCACCAACTGCGAGGTGGATACGGCCCGCGCCTTTGAAAAGGCGGGCGCCCTTCCGGAAATCCTGGTGGTAAACAACCTCTCGGCCTCCGCCATTGAAGAATCCATTCTCGAAATGGAAAAGAAGATAAACGGCTCCCAAATCGTTATGCTTCCCGGCGGCTTCTCGGGCGGCGACGAGCCGGACGGCTCGGGCAAATTCATCGCCACCACCTTCCGCAATCCGAGAATCCGCGACGCCGTGAACCGCCTCCTGAAGGAGCGGGACGGCCTCATGCTCGGCATCTGCAACGGCTTCCAGGCGCTCATCAAGCTCGGCCTCGTTCCTTATGGCGAGATCCGCGACCTTTCCGAAGCTGACCCCACCCTCACCTTCAACACGCTCGGCCGCCACATCAGCCGCATGGTGTATACCCGCGTAGCCTCGGTCAAATCGCCGTGGCTCGCCGGCTGCGAGGCGGGCGATATCCACGCGGTTCCCATTTCCCACGGCGAGGGGCGCTTCGTGGCGGACAACGCCACCATGCGCCGTCTCATCGAAAACGGCCAGATCGCGTTCCAGTATGTGAACCCGGAAGGGGCCCCCACCGGGGAAATCGAATGGAACCCGAACGGCTCGGTCTGCGCGGTGGAGGGCATCTGCTCACCGGACGGCCGCGTGCTCGGCAAGATGGGCCACTCGGAGCGCAAGGGCGCCGATATCTGCCGCAACGTGCCCGGCGTGAAGGATCAGCAGCTCTTCGAATCGGGCGTGCGGTATTTCAAATAAGCATTTCATATCTGTTGTTTTCTCCCCGTACTGGCCTAGTGCGGGGAGTTTTTTATACCTTTTCAGGATAATGTGAAATATTTACACAAATATTAAATTTTTATTTATATTAAGGTATAATGTTACATATTATCGTGGAGATGTGTATGATTATGAAAAAAATTGTATTTATAGTTTTGCTTTCCATGTCCTTTTTGCTTACCTCCTGCAGCGCCGGCAAGATTGCTGTTTCCGGTACTGCATTGATGCTGCATCCATCGCGCATGTTAGCGCAATACAACAGCCCTTATACCCTCTGTGAAAAAAATGACGACACCTATTCCTTTTATATTTTCTCCTCTCCCATCCAGTTTGCCGATCAAAATGGGAAGTACCATTTGATTGATAATTCGCTTGTCCGCGTGAAACAGCAGCCAATTGGCAGAACATCTTACCTTTATACCAACAAGCAGGCTCAAACACAATGCTTTTTTGGAAGCAATCTGAACGATTGCTCTATATTATTGCAGAAGGAAGAGAAGCAGTTTTTCTTCTCTCCGGAAGCCGACCATTCTAAATTTCAGTCTTCTGCGAAAAAACGCATAAAAAACATGTACCGGCTAAAAACAGACTGCGTGCAATACCAATATTCAGACCGCACCATTACCTGCTACCCCAGCAACAGCGGTGTGACCAGTGAAATTGTGCTGCAGCAGATGCCGAAAAACAACACCCTGTCTTTTTTGCTGCAAGACACTCCGTTTACAAGCTTTACCGTAAATTCCGCAGGATATATCAGCTTTTTTCAGAGCTCTGTTCTTTCCGCTAATTTTTCCTTTACGTTTGCCTCTGAAAGCAGCGGCAATGTCTGTTTCCGTCCGGATATTCAGGTGGAAGCACTGGATGAGGACAGCCACGGTTACAGGATAAATCTCGATTTCACAAAATATGCATCAGAGCTGGGAGCGTCCCTTCCCTTGACGTGCCTTACCTCCTGTGATTTTTATGAAAATAAGATTCCGGACAGTCCCATATTTTCCAAAGTGCCGAATGAGAACAGCTATTTAAATGATATATCGGTTCTGGGGTCTCATCCGGAGCTGGGAACCAGCGTTCAATACCTTCGTTTTCGCCTGAACGCAATTCTGAAATGCATACCGTCGGACGTTCTGTCCGCTTCTCTGTATATTCCTGAAATCCTCTCTTCCGGCGATCCGCAGATCACAATGTACCAAGCGGAAGAAGAATGGTTCAGCCGCCTTTTGACCTGGAGCACCCAAGCAGAGGCTTCAAGCGCCATCCAGCACGCCTCTCCCCAGTCTGGCGGACTGGAATTTGATATTACGGAATATGTGAAACAATGTGTTTCCGATACAGAGTGGCAGACAGAATCGTACGGTGCAGTACTGAAGGGAGGTGAGGCGGAAAATACTTACCGGATCCTTGCGTCCAACGACAATATGAACGCCATCCCTTATGTAAAGGTCGACCTGGCTTTTCCCCCGGTCTCTTTTACCTCTCCAGGCGACAACATCAATC
Source organism: uncultured Clostridia bacterium (assembly GCA_958436475.1). Taxonomy (GTDB): domain Bacteria; phylum Bacillota; class Clostridia; order Oscillospirales; family Acutalibacteraceae; genus CAUBKG01. Next base: position 25,505 of record CAUBKG010000003.1, on the reverse strand, counting down.
CCCAAAATTAATAAGCTTTAGGAGGCTAGAATGAAAAATACAAAAGAAAAAATACTGAAAAGCATCCAGGTTCTTTCCCTGGTCTTCGTCATGGCAATTGTTCAGCTCTTCGGCTTCGTTGCTCTGCCCGAAGCCCTGGCAATCGAACCGGATTCCGGCAGCCTTGAATCGGTGTATGATCTGAAAGATTTCCTGGAAACCAAATCCTCTAAAATCGATATCCATGTATACGGAAATCCCGAATTCTCAAACGATATTCCCCTTGAAACCTATCCCAAAAATGCGGGTGAAACGCCTGAGCAGATACCGGAGCCCGAACTCACCACGTTTCACTTGAAAAACATCCATTGGCATGATACCTTTAACTTTAAAGGAATCAAAGAAAAAACTGACAAGGAGCAGCTTTTCTCCATTCTTGTTGGCGCTGATGCTGTGGACAGCTTCTTTGCCGAAGAAAACATCCCGTCTATCAAGCGGGCCATGGCCAATGGATATTCCGTCTTTTTTGAAACCAACAGCCTGGAAACGCGCGACCGCGTTCAGATGCAGTTCGGGCTGGTCGATTCCCTGCTGGACGATTACTCCATCGTGCAGGATCAGGCGAAAAACATGGTGGCTTCGTATCTGACGGTGAATTTAGCCGGAAAATATCGTACTGGAACGATTAAAACCAATTATGAGAATCTAAGCCAAGCTTACGCATATTATATGTTCTCCGTTCGGAAAGATTATACTACGGCAATCAACGATATGTCTGCCGATGAAGCAAGCACTTCATTTGCCCTACCCGTTAACGCCTTTGACCCAGAAGCAAATATTGGCTCGGGCTGGCTCGGATGTGGTGAAAATCGCGATCAAGCATTATCAAGCAATGGTTTTTCCACGTGCGCTAAGTATACATATTATCGCTTTACAAAAAGAATCAACAATAACTATTATGGCGCTACACAGGTCGTTGTAACTACCACACCTACATACTATCCGACTTCAGTTAGCTATAATAAAACTGCGCAGGTCAGATTTTATTCCGATGCACTGAAGTTTTATAACACTTCAGGAATTTATATTGAAGACTATACACCGAAAAGCGAACCCCAAGTACGCCAAAATAATTTTTCGGCCGGCATTTCAGGAACGGGAAAAGGAATTGGGGGGTTTTCTTTTCAATATGGAGTTTCAACCACCACTAGCGATCTCAGTTTAGATAACATGAGCAGTACATCGGCGTCAAACAAACAAATTGTAGATTTACGCTTAAATTATAGCTCATCTCCACTTTCCAGTTATGGTACACGTGAAACACATCAAACGGCATTAATAATTTACAGAACCGGAAAAAGTGATATGCTTATAAATAATCAGGCTATTGTTCAATTCATCAAAAAACGTGGCGTTGTAATCACCACAGAGTCTCTTAGCCTTTCTGATTCTTATAAGCGCTTTAAATTTTTTTCTTCAAGCTATAAATAAATTTTTTGAAACTTTCTCACGCTCTTTCGCATCTAATATAACGTAAGGAGGGGTTCTGATGGATCGGCCTTCCCCGGAACAGGCTGAATTTTTTGCAGCCCAATACGAGAGGATTTATAAAAAGCTATATCTTACGGCGCTTTCCATTCTGCGGAACCCCTCACTTGCGGAGGATGCCTTGCAGGAAGCGGCCTTAAAGTCGTACGAAAAATATTCCTCTCTGCGGGAGCCGGCGTTTTTTTCTACCTGGATGAGCCGGGTCGTCATCAACGAATGCCGCCAGCTTCTTCGCAGGAACCGCAATGCCGCGCTTCCTCTCAGTGAGCTGGAGGAAAGCGGCTTATGCTCATTCGATGAAGAGCAATGGCTCTTTTTTGACCTCATCAGCCGGCAGAAAAAGAGCGACCGGGAAATTTTGACGCTTCGCTATTTTCACCAGCTTTCCCTGGAGGAAATCTCCGGCGTGCTTTCCCTTCCGCTCTCCACTGTAAAATCCCGGTTATACCGCAGCCTTGAAGCCATCAAAAAAGATTGGAGGGAGCCAAATGAACTTCACGCAATGGGATGAAAAACTTCTCTCGCTCGGAAAGTCTATGGAGCAGGGGGTAAACGCTTCGCCTGCTTCCCTGCCGGCTTCCCGGAAAAAGCCGCGCCGAAAGCTGGGAAAAACGCTCCTGGTCGCTGCAGTTCTCATTGCGGCTTTTTCTACAACCGTGGTTGCAAGCGCCACGCCCTATGGCCGCTCCCTCTTCCAAAAGATCTCTGCCGGGCTCTTTCAGGCGGAGCAGGAGGGAAATGTGCAGACCGCGCTCGGCTCTGCGGAGGATCACGGCATCACGGTTGAAGTCCGCGCCGCCGTGGCCGGAAGCGATAAGGTCACCCTCCAGCTCGGGTTCAGCGGTGTGGAGGAACCGGACACCATCCTTTATATTCGCGACCTGCAAAACATAAAATTATATGATGAGGATGGAAACTGTTACTCATACCGTATGGACGATTCTGTTACAGATACTATCCGCCACGTAAAATCCGGTAGTGAAATCGGCGAGCCTTTCACCGAAACCTACGAAATTGATACAAAAATCGACCATACACAGAATGTCCGGCTGGAGATTGCCGAAATCTGCGGCGTCAGTGGATACTGGGCCATTGAATTTCCGCTGGAGTATAAGGGAATTTATAAATATGAAGTAAACCAACTTTATTCTTATGGTGATGATATCTCTATATTCATAAAAGAAATTACGATTGACGCATACAGTACCACAGTTTACTATGACCAACTGGAAAGCTCGTATTATCATATCATCTTCTGTAACGGCGATTCGGAAGATTGGCACAACCACCCAGATCGCATAAAAGGAAGGGGCTCTTCGCCGGATGAAAACGGGAAAGTAGATTACGTCATGACCTTTGCGCCCCTGTTGCCGAATACAGATATCGAATTATTGCTCGGAGAGGATTCTTATCATTATAATATCTTTACCATTCCCATTGGTGAAGCCAACCGGATAAAATAAAGGGGGAATACTGTGAAAAAAATCCTTCCTGTGTTTTTGATTCTCATTTTGGCTGTTTCTTTTTCTGCCTGTGCCTCAGACGAAGAGGCTTCCGGCTCCCTCTTCCAAAAAATCTCTGCCGGGCTCTTTCAGGCGGAGCAGGAGGGAAATGTGCAGACCGCGCTCGGCTCTGCGGAGGATCACGGCATCACGGTGGAAGTCCGCGCCGCCGTAGCCGGAAGCGATAAGGTCACCCTCCAGCTCGGGTTCAGCGGTGCGGAGGAACCGGATACCATTATCTTTATTGATAATCTGCAGGCTATGAAGCTGTTTGATGAAGACGGCAACTGTTATACCTATAACACAGATGATACCGATCTTAATTCCATCCGCCATATTAAGGCGGGAAGCGAAATCGGAGAGCCCTTCACCGAAACCTACGAGATTGATACAAAAATCGACCATCCGCAGAATGTCCGGCTGGAGATCGGCGAAATCTGCGGCGTCAAGGGATACTGGGCCATCGAATTCCCGCTGGAATACAACGGTGTTTACAAGTATGCAGTCAATGAGACGTATGTTTATGACGATGAACTCAGCATTGAGATTCAAACTGTTACCATTGACGCTTACAGCACCACAATATACTACAGCGTCCTTTCACCGAAACAATCGCCCAGTTATATTGTCGATTATCAAATCGATTTCTTTGTCGGGAACAGGATCGTATCCGGTAATATGAACGGAAGAGAATACCCCCCAAAGCGCAAAGGGGAAGGTTCCTCTGCCATTATGACATTCTCTCCTATCTTTCCGGACAGCAACATAGAAATGACCTTTGGCTGGGATTCCACCCATTCTAAGACCTTTACCATTCCCATCGGCGAAGCCAACCGGGTATCTGTTTCCTCGTAACAGAAAACTTCACCTGTTCCCTGCCGCTCTCCTCTGCGGCGGGGAATTTTTTGCCCCGGCATTCTTCACAATCGGACCGGCCTTTGCATTTCCTTCTTTTTTGCGAAAAACCGTCTTTACTTTACTCCGATAATGCATTACAATAATAACGTTATTTTACCCTTTCAGAGGGAAACAGGAGGAAAACCATGAAAAAGTTACTCACCCTTCTCCTCGCCGTGCTGACACTGCTGAGCGTGCTCGGCTTCACCGGCTGCAAGCAGGAGAATACGAAAGACGAATCTCTCCAGAAGGTCCTGGATAAGGGCTCCTTCGTTCTCGGCCTGGACGACAGCTTCCCGCCCATGGGCTACCGGGATGAAAACAACGAGATCGTCGGCTTTGATATTGACCTCGCGCGTGAAGTGTGCGCCCGCATGGGCGTTGAGCTGAAAATCCAGCCCATTTCCTGGGATGCCAAGGAGCAGGAACTGAATTCCGGCAATATCGACTGCATCTGGAACGGCATGTCCATTGACGAAGAGCGCCAGCGCGTGATGAACCTTTCCGAGCCGTATATGAAGAACCGCATGGTTCTCGTGGTTCTGGGTGATTCCGGCTACCAGAGCCAGGCCGACCTCCAGGATAAGACCATCGGCGTGCAGAACGGCTCCACCGCGCAGAAGATCCTCGAAGAATCCGATTTCTACGGAACCATCAAGGAAGCGGTCGGGTATAAAGACAATGTCACCGCCTTTATGGACCTCGAAGCCAAGGGCATCGACGCCGTGTTCCTCGACGAGGTAGTGGCCGACCACTTCATCGCCCAGCAGAAAAAGGATTACCGCATCCTCCAGGACGGCCTGACCGAAGAGGATTACGCCATCGGGTTCCGCAAGAACGATCAGCAGCTGCGCGACAAGGTGCAGGCCACCCTGCATGACATGAAAGAAGACGGCAAGCTCGCCGAAATCTCTGAAAAGTGGTTCGGCAAGGACGTTAGCACCGTAAAATAATCGGAAACGGTATTTCCCGTCCCGCGGAGCGGCGGGCGGGCCATGAGCATGGTACCGGAGAGGCGCCGGGCGCACGGTATCGATTTCGCTGCAATTACCGGGGATTCATATGGGCGGGAAGCTGCCCATATGAATCTTTCTATGTTGGAAGGAACAGAAAGCTATGACCTGGGAATATATTTTTGATAAACTCCTCCCCATGCTGTTCAGCGGCGCTGGAAAAACACTGCTCATCTTCGGCCTCACCCTTCTTTTCTCCATCCCCCTCGGCATGCTGGTGGCGGTTGGAAAAATGTCGAGGCACAGGCTGATTTCCGCGCCGGTGAGCTTGTATATCCTCATCATGCGGGGTACGCCTCTGCTTTTGCAGATCATTTTCGTCTATTTTGCTCCCTATTATCTCTTCAATTTTTCTTACGACCGCTTCACCGCCGTCATCATCGCATTTACGCTCAATTACGCCGCGTATTTTGCCGAAATTTTCCGCGGCGGCATCGAATCGATTCCCCACGGCCAGCACGAAGCGGCCGCAACGCTTGGATTCACGAGGTCGCAGACCTTTTTCCACATCATCCTGCCGCAGGTGATAAAACGCGTTCTTCCCGCAAGCGGCAACGAGGTCATCACCCTCGTGAAGGATACTGCCCTCGCGCAGACCATCGGCGTGGTGGAACTGTTTGCCCTTGCACAGAAGCAGGCAAGCTTCAAATTCTCCATTGTTCCGCTGTTCGCCGCAGGCCTCATGTATTTCGTGCTCAACTGGGTCGTTACCCTCCTCTTCTCCTTTGCCGAGAAGAAGCTGGATTATTATAAATAAGGGGGAAAACGGCATGGCGATTTTAAGCGTTAATAACCTCAGAAAAAATTTTGGCGACAATATCGTTCTTTCCGACATCTCTTTCCAGGTGGAGCCCGGCGAGGTAATTGCCGTTATCGGCCCTTCCGGCTCGGGGAAATCCACCCTGCTCCGCTGCGTCAATCAGCTCGAGCGGCCGGACGGCGGGTTTATTTCCGTTTGCGGAAAGGAAATGATCGCCGGATATGAAAAGGGCAGGCCGGTTTACGCCCCGGCCGACGTTCTTCGGGATATCCGACTGAACATCGGGCTGGTGTTTCAGAATTTTCATCTGTTCCCGCACTTCAGCGTTCGGCGGAACATCACGGAAGCGCCCATCCGCGTGCTGAAAAAGAGCCGCGGGGAGGCAAACGAAACGGCAGACGCGCTCCTGCGGAAAATGGATCTTTTCGATAAGGCGGATGCTTACCCCTGCGAGCTTTCCGGCGGCCAGCAGCAACGCGTATCCATCGCGCGGGCCCTGGCGCTGAACCCCCAGCTTTTGTTTTTCGACGAGCCGACCAGCGCCCTCGACCCGGAGCTCACGGGAGAGATCCTAAAGGTCATCCGGGAGCTGGCCCGGGAAAACATGACCATGGTCATCGTCACGCATGAAATGGCCTTTGCACGGGACGTTGCCGACCGTGTGATTTTTATGGACAACGGCGTGATCGTGGAAACGGGCAAGCCGGAGCAGGTTATTTCCAACCCGCAGCACGACCGCACAAAGCTCTTTCTCAAGCGTTTTTCAGAAAACTGACCGATCAAAAACGGATGGAAGCCCCGGCGGCTCTTCCATCCGTTTTTTTACATTTCTTCTGGAAAAAAAGTTTTTTTTATGATATACTGAATTTACATAAATCATTTTGCTCTTTCCCCGGCCCGCCGGAGAGAAGGAGCCACAGCAAATCTGCCGGCCTTCTCCGGCGATAGGAGCGTGAAGCGATGAAATGCCCGTTTTGCGGATATGAAGAAAGCAAGGTCGTGGATTCCCGTCCAACCGACGAAGGCGCGCGCATCCGCCGCCGCAGGGAATGCCTCAAATGCCAGAAACGTTTTACTACCTATGAAATCATTGAAAGCCTTCCGATCATCGTGGTGAAAAAGGATAAATCCCGCGAAGCTTTCGACCGCAACAAGCTGATGAAAGGCCTGCTGGTCGCCTGCGAAAAGCGGTGCGTACCGCTCGAACGCCTGGAGCGCGCGGTGGATGAGATCGAAGCCACCCTTCAAAATTCACTCGACCGTGAAATCACATCCGACCGTATCGGCGAGCTCGCCATGCAGCAGCTCAAAAACATCGATGAAGTGGCTTATGTCCGCTTTGCATCGGTATATCGCCAGTTTAAAGACATCAACACCTTTATGGAAGAAGTGAAAAAACTCCTGAGCGATAAGGATTGATCGCTGCCTTCCTGCTCCCGTTTGCCCGCGGATTTGTTATCCGCGGGCGTTTTTTTCGCCATTTTGGGCCGAAATGCGTCTCTTTGCACAAAAAGCCAAGGATAAAATTGGTAGACATAACTCCTGATATGTTCTTGTCAAGCGCCGTCGCATATGATAGAATAACGAAAAAGCAGTTTATATATTCATGCCCTCGCGCCGCAGAGAGGCGGGCGGGGCAAATCCGTTATCAAATGAGGCAGCGAAAGCTGTTTATACCACAAAAGCAAACGCGTAGCGTTTGTAAGCGGCCTTTGCCGCGTGCGGCGCCGTAGTGCCGCTTTTTGGTGGTAAAATGTTCACACGGGGAAAATCTCTGATTTTCGGGGGCGGTAACGCCACTCCGGCGCGTTCCACCGCGCCGCCGTGGGGTTATTATACCATGAACGCGGAGCGTGAATGGTATAATTGCCCAACCCGCCACTCTGTGGCGTGGGGGCATAAAGCCGGTATAATAACCGCTTTGCGGTTATTATACCATGAACGCGGAGCGTGAATGGTAGAATTGCCCATCCCGCCACTCTGTGGCGTGGGGGCATAAGGCAGGTATAATAACCGCTTTGCGGTTATTATACCATAAAAGCATAAGGGGGCTCTGCAGATGCTTGTAAAACGAATCGTTTCTTTCCTGCTGGTCGCGTGCCTTGCGGGAACCACATTCGGCTATGGCGCCATGCGTGAAAACGCGCTCAGCAGCGTTATGGTGCCTGTTATGGAGCCCGTTTCCACAGAGCCCGAGCCCCTCATAACCACGGAAGCAACGGAGCCGGAAACCACGGTAGAGCCCACCACGGAAGCGGAGATCCAGCCCGTAACCATTCCCTACTCCGGCAAAAAAATTACGGACGATCCCAAATATATCCCCTCCCAAAAGGAAATGGCTGAGGACGATCCTCAGTATCACAAGCCGGTAAGTACCGAGCCTCCGGTTGTGGATACCCTGCCGGATGTGGAGCGCCCTCCTGAGGGCGGCGGCACTCCCCTTCCCACGGCGGCGCCCACAACAGAGCCTCCCACCTCCCCGCCGGACCCCTCCACTTCCCCCACCGAGCCCACGGCTCCTCCTGCGACCGAACCGGTAAAGCCTCCGGCTGACGGCTGGTTCACCGATGCGAACGGAGACCTTTTCCTGTATCAGAACGGCAGGCCCGTGACCGGCCTGCAAACCATTCAGGGCTTCCGCTATTCCTTTGATTCATCCGGCAAGCTCGTTTCTCAAGTGGGAATCGATGTTTCCTACCATCAGGGCAAGATCGACTGGAACGCCGTTAAACGCGCGGGCGTTCAGTTCGCCTTTATCCGCGTGGGGTACCGCGGCTGGGGCTCCTCCGGCAACCTGCGGATCGACCCGAACTTCGTGGAAAATATCCGCGGCGCGCAAGCCGCCGGCATCGAATGCGGCGTGTATTTCTATTCCCAGGCGATCACCCGCCAGGAGGCGGTGGAAGAAGCCGTTTTTGTGCTGGAAGCCATCAAGGGCTATCAGCTCACTTACCCCGTGGTGTTCGATACGGAAAAGGATGCGAACGCCGGCGCGCGCACCAATCTTGCAAACCTGAGCGACGCGGACCGCACCAACTTCTGCATCGACTTCTGCAACACCATTAAAAAAGCCGGCTATTATCCCGCAATTTATGCGAGCAAGAGCTGGATGCTGGATGAAATGGAGCCAGGCCGGCTTTCCGGTTATGATTTCTGGCTGGCCCATTACACACAGCAGACCGATTACCCCCGCTCCTATCAGATTTGGCAGTATTCCGAACGCGGAAGGGTTTCTGGGATTTCAAACGATGTGGACCTGAACATCGGGTATTTCGATTACCCCTCCTTTATGCGGAAAAACGGTTGGAACCACCTATAAGCTTTTCCTTCCCCCGCCCTTGCCCGGGCGGGGGTTTTTGCATTTTTCCGCATGAAGCTTTCCGTCGCCGGGAATGATAGGGCGAGGAGAATTTTCGCTTTATTATTACATGCGATACCATCCGAGTACCATGCGCCATAAGCGGATCCTTTTTACCGCTTTCGGCGTTGCCGGTCATCGCAAGGCGCTGGGCCTTGCGGCTTCCGCCTTGAAAGCAACAAAAACCCCCTCTTGGGGTCGAATATTTTTCGCGGGTGAATGGAAAAGGCAGGGCAGCGGGCGTTTACAGGCTTGCTGGCTCATGGAAAAAACGCCCAACAAACTTGCCTTTTTCAGGCTTCCGCGAAAAACAGATTGTATTCGGATGGTATCGCCTAGCCTATGGAAACAAATAGATAGAAATTTCTTGCTTTTACACCGTGGTGTAGTATAATAAATCCGCAATGGCGGGCGGCGGAACCAAGGTTTTTCCACCGTTTGCCCGGGCGATACCGTCGGGGTATCCAGGTGTATCGCCTCTGCATTTTCTTTTTAAGGAGATGTTTTCTTGAACATTCTCATTGTCGGCTGCGGCAAAACCGGCTCCAGGCTTGCAAATATCCTTTCCCACCAGGGGCATGCGGTCTCTGTTCTGGACCGCCGGGCGTCGAGCTTCAACAAGCTGGACGATAACTTCAACGGCTTTACGATCGCCGGCGTCCCGATGGACCTCGATGTGCTCCGTCAGGCGGGAATCGAAAGCTGCGATGTGGTGGCCACCGTGACGGATGACGACAACGTCAATATCATGGTAGCGCAAATCGCCAAGGAGTTTTTTAACGTAAACCGCGTCGTCACCCGGATCCTCGATCCCTCCCGGGAAGACGTATTCCACCAGTTCGGCCTGGAAACCATCTGCCCCACGCGCCTCACAGCAAGCGCCATGGTGGAGGTTTTGGTGGACGGGCATCAGGATAAGCTCGTGCATTTTGGGCTTTCCACCGTGGTATTTTCCCTGCGCTCCATCGAACGCGCCTGGGTGGGCCGCCGCCTGGCGGACGTGCCCGTGAAACACGAGGAAGTTATCTTTGCGGTTATTTCAGGCGGGCACATGCAGCTCGCTTCCGACGGAAACTATCTGCTGCAGGACGACGACCAGCTCGTCATCAGCAAGATCGCGCATTGACGGGGAGGCATTCGAAGTGAACATCATTATCATGGGCGGCGGAAAGGTCGGCTATTATCTCTGCAAAACCATGCGGGAAAACGGCCATTCCGTCCGCATCATCGAAAGCAAGGAAGAGGTCTGCGCACGCATTGCAGACGAGTTGGACGTCCGCGTCCTCTGCGGAGACGGCACCTCCGTGGAATCCCTGACCGCGGTGGGCATCTCCAAGGCGGATGTGTTTGCCGCCGTTTCCGGCAACGATGAGGACAATCTCATTGCCTGCCAGATCGCCAAGCGGAGATTCGCCGTAAAAAAAACGATCGCCCGCAGCAACAACCCCAAAAACGTGGAGGTCATGCGCAGGCTCGGCGTCGATTTTCCGGTGAGCAGCACCAATGTCATTATTGATTTCATAGAGCGGGAAATCGACCCCGCGGGCGTAAAGCTGCTCAGCAATATCAACCGGGGCGAGGCCAATATCTGCGAGTATTTGATTCCCGATAACTGGAAATACAGCGGTTCGAACCTGACCGCCCTTCCCCTGCCGGACAACTGCGTTCTGGCATCTGTAATCCATAACGGAAAAATGATTATTCCCCGAGGCGATACCTGCCTCTTCGGCGGGGACGATGTTATCGTCATCGTGGAAGGGAACGCCAATAAGGAGCTGCGCCGCCTGTTCGGCATCAGCTAATTGTGCTCCGAAGCCCAATAACGAAACCGTGCCGGAAGCTCCAGATAGAGCTTCCGGCACGGCTGTTTTTATCACGAATTTTTTAGGAAAGCATGGATTGCCGCGCCGGGCGTTATGGCGCGGGGGAGCCGCTCCCTCCCATGAGCGCCGTCAGCTCCTCAATCCGTTCCAGGGGAAAGGGCGGCTGGCAGAGCGGCTTCATGGCAATAGACATCAGCTTCATGGGGTTATCATCCGCCGCCACACGGTTGGAGGATAGCGCTCCGCACCGGCGGCAGCGGTGGATGACCGCCCATTCTCCCCCTTTTCGCACCCATACGGCAACGGGCTCCATGATGCCGCCGCAGTCGGAGGCACGGTCTCCAGGGGAAATATCCACATGGAGGCTGGAGAGGCAGTTCGGGCAGTGGTTCCTGTGGGCGCTTCCGGCCCCCTCCGGGACGACCGGCCTCCCGCAGACCTTGCAGATAAAGCTCTCCCGGCAGGCGTGTGTTTTATAATATCCCTTTTCCAATTGCTTTCTTTTATTTTCCCGGTTCATAGAGATTTTCCTCCTAAAAGCGATATTCATCCTTTTGGGAGGCTTTGCGGAGATTATTTTGCGCAAACCTCCCGGTTTCCGGCAATCTCCGAATCGAACATACGATTGTTCTTCAAAAAATGATTCTCCTTTTCTTAACTATTATGTGTTGGGCTGCTCTTGCTGCGCCTTTTGTACCATCTCCAGAGGCACATCCATGCGCGCCGCCGTTTGTTCCACGGTCATACCGCCTGCAAGGAAGCGCCGGCAAACCGCCGCCATGTTTTCGCCCACCTCGATGATATGCCCATCCGGGTCATAAAACCGGATGGCCCTCTGGCCCCAGCGGTGCTCTACCACTGGGTGGACCAGGCGGATATTCTCCATTTTCTCCAGCCGGGCGGTGAAGCCGTCGAAATCGTCCTCTTCAAAGTAAAGCTCGGCGGCCCTTCCTTCCAATCGGATTTTTCCTTCCGGCATACCGATGAACCCGGCCCAGCTTTCCAGGGTCTGAAAGCTGATGCCTCCGGTCATGGTGATATTAGCTCCGAAGTCTGCAACGATGCAAAGCCCCAGCACTTCCCCATAAAACCGTTTTGTACGCTCCATGTCGGTGGTGACAAGCAGCGTGGCTCTATACTTCATACCTGCTTCTCCTTTGGGCTGCAGCTTCATACCGCCGTCTGATCACGGGTGGGCTGCGGCCTGTCTATCAAAATTTTCCCGCCGTGCCGCATCGGCCGTGAGGCTTCAGGATTCCGCTTTCTTCTTTTCCCGCCTGCGGCTCCATTCCGCCTCCGTAAGGCGTGTGAAGTGCTCCGTGCGGGCGCCCCCCAGCAATTCACAGGGCTTATCCCGTTCCGTATGGTGATAGATGAACCCGCACTTTTCCTGCACCCGTTTTGATTTCGTGTTTCCATCAAAATAAGCGCACCACACCGCCGTGCGGGAAAGGTCCTCAAAGCAGCGGCGCAGCAGTTCGTTTACAGCTTCGGGGATGAGACCCCTCCCCCAGTAAGGCACGCCGATCCAGTATCCCACCTCCGCCTCGCTCTCCTTCATAGGGGCGTTCCCCTTCCCGGGAAACAGGATGCCCGCGCTGCCCACCGGCTTTCCGGTTTGCTTCAGCACCACGGCATACGTCTCCGGCTCGGATAAAACGCCGCGGATGATCCCGAGGCTGTTTTCCACGCTCGTGTGCGGCGGCCAGCCTGCAATGGGGCCGACGGCCGGGTCCTTTGCGTATCGATAGAGCTCCTCTGCGTCGCCGTCCTCCCAGGGGCGCAGAATGAGCCGTTTGGTTTCGAGCTGCATAAATGCGATTCCTCCTTCCTTTTTCGGGTAAAGCGCCGTGCTTTTTCCCGGCCCGCCGCCCCCTGCGCAGGGATTTCGGGCTTTGGCGGCGCGGCATTTCCGCAGATTCCGCCGTGCGGCCGGTGTTCGAAGCGGAAACGCTTGGCGCGTTTCCTCAGCCTGCCGCCCGCCTGCCCTTTCCCGCGTTCAGCACGATATACACGGCGATCAGCAGGATAACGGAGCCGCCGAGGATCCCATACATCTGCGGGGGTGTAACCTGGTGGCCGAAAAAACAGATGCTGGTGTCAAAGCCATCGCGGATTCCATTCACGGTCTCCGCCGGAAAATACCCGTTCTCCAGCTCGTTCAGCACGCCCCGCATCAGGTGGTTGTGCAGCAGCGCCGTGCCGTAGGTTCCGGGCAGAAAGGAAACGAATCTCTGGATGCCCTCTGAAAACTGGGAAATCGGCATATATGCGCCGCAGATAAAGCCATACGCCGCGCTAACGATCGCCCCCACCGCGGACATCTGGCCCTGCGTGGTCAAAAAGTGATTGACGGCCGACGAGAGCGCCGTGCCGAACATCACGAGCAGGAACACATCGAGGATGGTGAGGAGAACGTCTTCCGCCGACAAATACCAGCCCGCCTGAGAGAGATACAGAAAGCAGGCGATGAGCGCCACCCCGCAGATAATCAGCGTGGAAAGCGCAGTGGAGATATAATAGCTAAGCGCCAGGGTGGACCGTTTGACGGGTGCGACGGTAAGGTCCCCTCGCGCGCCCGTAACCTTATCCTGTACCATTAAAAGGTTGGAGCAGAATGCCACCGTAACGCAGCACACCGCAAGCAGGGAGGAAAACAGCCAGCCTCCCACAAAACCCTCGACGAGGCTTTCCGGAACGGTCATGCCTTCGGGGATAAAAGCGCGGAAGCTTTCGCGGTAGACGTTTCCGAGGAAGGTAACAAACAGCAAAAGCAGTATCAGCGGGGTGATGAGTGAAGTGAAAAACATCCCCTTATCCTTGAAAAACAGCTTGGTATTGCGCCGGATCAAGCCCCATAATGCACTCATTTCTCCTCACCTCCCGTAAGCTTCCTGCCGGTCACCGCGAGGAATACATCGTCCATTTTTCCTTTGGTGATCTCATAATCCCGAAAAATTTCCGGGTACCGGACGATCAGGCTCGTGGCCGCGGACGTATCCGGAACGGCCACCCGGTATGCGTCCCGGATCGGTTCATACGGCATACCAAAGCTCGCTGCCTGTGCTTCATCCACACCATAAAGCGTGATGAAATCGCCGGTCCAGGTATTCTTGAGCTGGAGAGGCGTACCCTCGGCTGCGATTTTACCGCTGTCTAGAATTACGACGTAATCGGCGTCTGCCGCTTCTTCCATGTAGTGCGTGGTGAGGAATATCGTCATGTGTTCCTCGCGCCGCAGCCTTGCCATCACATCCCAGACCGTTTTGCGGGTCTGCGGGTCGAGCCCGGTGGTGGGCTCATCGAGAATCAGGATTCTCGGTTTATGTAAGAGCGCCCGGGCAATGTCGATCCGCCTGCGCTGCCCGCCGGACAGCTTGCCGACCGTCCGTTTCAGAAGGCCGCGGAAATCCAGCAGCTCCATTAGCTCGTCCAGCCGTCTGCGGAACGCAGCCCCGGTGATGCCATAGAGCGCGGCGCGGTTCATGAGGTTATCCTGCACGCTCAGCACCCGGTCCAGTGCGGAATTCTGGAACACAACGCCCAGTTCCCGTTTGATTTTATCCATATTGCGGTCTATGCTCTCGCCGCCGACCGCCACACTGCCGGAATCCCTCGCGAGCTGGCCGCACAGGATGGAAATGGTGGTGCTTTTTCCCGCGCCGTTGACGCCGAGGAAGGCAAACAGCTCGCCTTCCTTCACCCGGAAGCTGAGATCCTGCACCGCCTTTACTTCGCCGAAGCTTTTGCACAGGCGGTCGATCTGAATGATATTATTCATTATCTTCTCCTTTGCCTTTCAAGTTTTGGAAACGCACTGGAATTTCTTTTCAGAGCGAGCCGGATAAAACGATATGGGCCGGCTTCCGCCTCCAGTGAAACAACGCCCCTTTCCGCCTCTGGCAGGGCATGGAGACGGTAAAATTCTCATTCCGCCGTTTTGCGGTTATTATACCATGAACGCAGAGCGTGAATGGTATAATTGCCCGTTCCCGGCGGTTGCCGCTCTTTGGCGGCGAGCCGGTGAGGGCATCCGGTCAAGTATAATATTGGCGTAGTCAATATTATACCACAAAAGCAAACGCGTAGCGTTTGTAAGCGGCCCTTGCCGCGCGCGGCGCCGCAGCGCCGCCTTTTGGTGGTAAAATGTTCACACGGGGAAAATCTCTGATTTTCGGGGGCGGCAACGCCGCTCCGGCGCGTTCCACCGCGCCGCCGTGGGGTTATTATACCATGAGTGCAAAGCACGAATGGTATAATTGCCCATCCCGCCGCTCCTGCGGCGTGGGGGCATAAGGCAGGTATAATATCTGCTTTGCAGATATTATACCATGTACCGCACCGGATTTCACGCGTTGTTCCTATATCCAAATAAAAAAGCGGCTGCCCGGCCGGCAGCCGCAAGAACTTATATGAGTTTACCTTCAAACGCTTGCCAACGCAGAAGCCGGAGCCTTGCAGCCAATATTCCGCTACCGCTTCGTGCCGAGGAAAAAGAGCGCCACCGTGCCCGGCCCTGAGTGCGCCCCGATGACCGGATCCACATAATTGATAACGATATCCTTCACCTTCATCCTCTTTTTCACTTGTTCCTTTACATATTCCGCATCTTCGATGCAGTCTCCATGGCTGATAAACACGGTCTGCTCCGCGGGGCGGACCGCCGTCTCCTCCATGTGCTGCACCAGCGCATCCAGCGAATTTTTGCGCCCGCGCACCTTTCCCACAGGGACGAGTCTTCCTTCATCGTCCACATGCATGACCGGCTTGATACCCAGCATCGTGCCGAGCAGCGCCGTTGCCGCTGGAATGCGGCCGCCGCGCTTCAGGAAGAAGAGATCGTCCACGGTGAACCAATGGCACAGGTGAAGCCGGTTATCCAGCAGCCACTGGTACACTTCTTCGATGCTTTTTCCCTCTTCCCGCAGGTCTGCCGCATAATGGATGAGCAGCCCCTCCCCCATCGAGGCGGCAAGCGAATCCACACAGTAAATTTTGCGGTCGGGATACTGCGGCTTCAAATCGTCCGCCACCAGCTGCGCCGCCTGGTAGGTCCCGCTCAATGCCGAGGAAAAGCCGATGTATAAAATATCTTTTCCCTCGTCCAGCTGCGAGCAGAATACCTTCCGGCAGTCCTCATAATTGATGTGCGAAGTGGTGATGCTCTTTTTCTCGCGCATCATATCGTAAAACGGACGGATATCGGTAGGCTTCCCTTTTTCATAGCTCAAATATTCCCTGCCCTCCACGCGCACCCGGAGGGAAATAATATGCAGGCCGAAGGCTTCTATCTGGCCGTCGGTCAGATTGGCGGAGGAATCGGTAATCAGTTCAAAGCTCATGCGGTTTATGCTCCTTTCTGATGCAGGGTTTGGCTCGCAAACCGCAGGAATTCCCGTTCCATGAGCTCATGGCCCTGCGCGTTCGGATGAATCCCATCGAGACAGAGAAAATCGGAATACCGGGGCTGGTTTAAAAAAGCGCTTCGGATATCCACGAGGTCGCACCGCTCTTTTTCCGCCGTCTGCTTGACGATGCCGCTGTACTGCGCATGGTGGCGGAAAATGGTGCTCACATCCCCCAGCCAGCGGAGAATATTCTGCGGCTTTGCAATGCCCTTCGAAAGCCAGTTGAAATACCTCCTGGCGTCAATGGGTGGGAGCGTCATCAGCACCGGACGGATCCCCTTTTCCCTCACGGCTTGCACCATCTCGCGCAGATTTGCCGCGAAGCGCTCCGGCTTTACATGCGGCGGGTTTTCTTCCTGCGGATGCTCCGCGATCTCTGCCCAGTTGTGATCCACATCGTTCCCACCGAAGCACAAAACAGCCACATCGCAGCCCTGCTCCTTCTGAAGACGGCTTTCCAGAAGCACCTTTCCCTTTTCCGAGGTGAGGCCGAATTTTGCATGGTTTTCAATGGGAATGTGCAGCTGCTGCGAAACCACGTCCACACAGCAGTTATCCTTGAGCCGGACATACCGGCCGGTCTGAGGATCGAGCACAACGCCCTTTAAAATGGAATCGCCCCAAACGGCAATTTTGTTTATCATACGACCGCCTCCGATCACCGTATTTTATCATCTAGTTTCTAAAACCAGAATATCATATTAATATTATCATGTCAAGGGTGTTGCAGGATTATTATAACTGTGTTACTATAGGTTTGTGCCAGAAGGGAGAAAACACCTGAAGAATGGCTTTTCCTTATCCGGCCGGGTCCTAGTTTTAGTTTGATATCCTTTGAATTTTTTTATACTTTTTTATTCCGATATTTGATGGGAGAAGGGCGTTATGGAAAATTTGCAAACCGGGCTGTATCGTTATGCGGAAGAGCTGGAAGCATTTCATCTCCCGAGATGGGAGTCCCTGCCGGAAATCGACCTGTATATGGACCAGGTGATGGCCCTGATGGATAAATACCTTTCTGTGTTCGGCGAAAGCGGAAAGGATAAGATCATTACCCCCGCCATGATCAACAACTATGTGAAGCTCGGCATTATCCCGCCGCCCGTTAAGAAAAAATACTCCCGCAGCCACCTGGCCCATCTGATTACCGTCTGCCTGCTCAAGCCCGTGCTTCCCATTCCCGCCGTGAAAGAGCTTCTGGCGCATCAAACGCAGAACCGCGATATCAGCGATGTGTTCGATCTTTTCTGTTCCCGCCAGGAGGAGGCCCTCCGCGAGGTAGCCCACCATGTTAAAAGCACGGCCGATTCCCTGGAGGAAGGGGACATTACGGCGGAGCTCAGCCGGATGTCGCTCAACTTCGCCTCCTTTGCAAACGCCTATAAGGTGCTCGGAGAACGAATGATGGATCTCATCTTCCTCATCCAGCAGGAGGAGCAGCAGGAAGCTTCGGAGCGGGAAGCCCCGGAAAAGGAAAAGGCGAAAGCAAAAACAAAAGTAAAATAATGAGCGCAGAAAAATGCCGCAGGGCTTTCGCCCTGCGGCATTTTTACTTTTTCATGCAACGTTACACAATGGTATAGGAAAGCGCTTCGCGGGTATAGGTGCTGTCGATCCGGCCCTTGGCAACTACCGTGTCTCCCGCCTGCGCGGATATGGTGATGACCCACACTTCCGTTCCTTCCTCCCTGCCGGGTGAAGAAATACCGGTGTGCCCGAGCAGTTCCCCGGATTCGGACAGGAGCTTCACGCGGTTATATACCCCTGCCGTGGTAATAACGGTTATGGTCACCTGACCCGATTCATCGATACTGCCCTGCTCCACGGAAAGCAGATCGCTCTGGGGAATCGGGTCGGGCGCATGGAGAACGATAGATTTCGTCTCCCGTGTATAATAGCTCCCATAGCGGCCCTGGGCCGTGATCTTCGTGCCGGCGGGAGCATCGATGGCGATCGTCCAGATATCGGTATCGCTTTCGCCGGGCGTGAAAAGGCCGGTATGCCCCAGCAGGACATTGTTTTCATCGGTGAGCTTCACGCGGTTAAAAAGCCCCGCCTGGGTTTCCACTTCGATCAGGATTTTGCCGTCGTAATCCGTGCCCACCTGCTCCACGCGGCGGATGCCGGCGTGGGGAAGCACGTTGAGATACACGGTTTCTCCTATGTCACTGAAATACATGGAATCCTGGGTTAGGCGGCCGTGGAAACGGATCGTTTTTTCGCCCGCCTCGGCAAAGGGGATGGAGAACTCATAGAGGTACATGCCGTTTTCCAGGAGGGTGTAACCGTCTTCGTATTTGAGCAGATTGCCTTCGTCGTCCACTGCCTTGATGCGGTTGTACGCTACCGGGGAAAGCACCTGGAAGGTAACCGGCAGGTTCTGATAGGCTTCCTCCTCCGAAATGGTCACACCCGCGAGCTCGCCCTCTGCATAGGGAATCTCCGGCTTTTCGCTTGCAAAATACAGCTCCTCGATTTCGAGCCCTGCGGCGTTGAGGAAAAGCGTGCCGCCGGTGAAGCCGCCGGTATCAAGCACGAGCGTTTTATCGAAGCCTTCCAGCGTCCGCCCGTACTGCTCCAACGATGCAATGGCACAGGTGCGGCCGCCAAGCGAAATTTCCGGCTTTTCGAGCGGCTGTGCCTTGGCGCGCAGCACGAGATACCCCAGATTTTCCGGGACGCTCCCTGTTTCCAGGGAAATCCCATCGCCGCACAGGCGGCCATCCGCTATCTGCGCCGTGCTTCCTGCCGTAAGGCCGCCGTTTTTCCAGGTTCCATCGCGGAACACAGCGTATTCGTATTCTTCAAACGGAAGCGTGAGGCTGACCGCATGGTTCGGCATGGTAAAGGTAAGCGTGCTGCCGCCGGCGGTAATATCCTCCGCGGAAATCCCCGTGCAGAGAATCGCCTGCCGGTTCAGCCTTGCGCCCTCCTCCGGCCGGAGCTCGATGCTTACTTTGCTGCCGGGCAGCGCTTCTTCCGGACAAAGGGCTGTTCCTCTGCCCTCGGTGGAGAGGGTGATGCTGTGAGGCTCGCCCTCGCTTACCGTAATGAGACAGGAAGCCGATTTTTCACCCGCCGCCGCAGTAATGGAGGCCGTGCCGGCAGCCTTGGCCGTGACGAGGCCGTTTTCATCCACCACGGCGACCGATTCATTGGAAGACGACCAGGTTAGCGTTTTGTCTGCCGCGTTATAGGGCAGAACGGCGGCGTTTATCTTCGCCGTGTCGGTCGGGACCATCTGAAGCGCCGCCGCGCTCAGCACCACGCCCGTTACCGGGAGGTTTTTCTGCAGCTCGTATGCGTCGTCGGACGATACGACCGTGAGCGCGGTGTTATCAGCTCCGCTGTATTCCTCCACCGTGCTGGAAACGGAATAGTAATAGGTCTTGGTACCGTCCGCTTCGTATTCGAGGGTGGTTTTATCGATACGGAAGAGATAGGCGCCGTTCGTGCTTTTATCGATGGTTTCGAATTCCTGCTCGTAGACCACGGGGCCGTCCTTGCTGTTTTCCCGGATCGTGAGAGTGGCGCCGGTGGGAACGTCGGTAAGATTCGTAATCATCAGGTCGGCGTAGCGGGCGGTTTCGGTATCGTATTCCTCCACGCTGAGGCAGAGGTCGGTGTAGCCCACCTTCATGGTGAGGAAATCGTTCCGGGCGTTTCCATCGCCCGGTGTGGTGACGGTTACGGTGTATTCCGTCAAACAGATAGCTTCCGGAAGGGGAAGCAGGCAGGTGACGTCTGCCGTTTCTCCCGGCAGGATGCTGCATTCCTTGGTATCGGCCACAAGGATCTCACCGGACGGGTCCGCTATGGTGACCGTTACCTCCTCGATCGGCTGCTGGCCTTCGTTGCCGACGCCCACGGTCACGGGCAGCTGCGCGCCCGCCTGCACATCGGCTTGTTCGTAATAATAGTCGATCGCCTCGGCGTCCGGCTTCGGCGGCACGAAATATACCACGAGGTCGTTCTGGAATCCGCCGCTTTCCTGTGGGGTCTTGCGGTTGGCGGCAATCATCAGGTTGCCGGAATCATCGAACACGCCGTGGGTATTGCGCAGGGAGGCCCCGGCGGCGGTCACCGCCGTCTCCCGGCTCCATTCGCCCGTTTCGCTGTTGTACATGCTTGCGAACACTTCGGCCGTTTCGTCGATTTCCTTGGACCAGGTAAGCGCGGTGTTTTCTCCGTTCGTGATGATTTCAAAGGTATCGCTGAGGTCGGCCTTCTGCTCCGCAAACACGGTATGCAGGCCGCCGTTTTCCGAGAAGGTCTGGTAGGCGATGTTTCCGTCTGCATACCAGAAGAGCGCAGTCTCCCCGCCGATTTCCGCAAACTGCGCGCCGGAATCGAGCGTTTCGTTGTTCGTCAGCCGCTCGAAGCCGGCCGAGCCCTTCTTCAGGAATATTTCGCGGTCCTCCAGCGTGTATGCGTCGCCGTCTGTATCCACATCGAGGGCAACGGAAACATCCCCGTTCACAAAGCCCACATCCAGATTCATGACCGGGCTCTGCGTTTCGAAAATCTGCTGGGGAGCGGACCATTCGGAGCCGTTATAAGTGCTTAAAAACACCGAGTTGGCGCCGGAAACGCCGAGCATATCGTTCTCGCTGTTGCCGAGCCAAACGATCGCCGCTTCATTGCCCTCGGCCGCGATCTTCGGCATGAAATCCGCCGAAGCGTTGCTCGTGAGCGTGGTGATTTCGGCGCTGCCGAGGGAATCGGCCCCGGCTGCCTTTGCCACCTTGATTTCGGAGCTGGCGGCCCAGGCGTTCAATTCCGCCGTATCGCCGAACTGGGTGTTATTATCCTGCCATACAACAAACAGGTCATCGCCGCCCGCGAACTGCGGGAAGGAATCGGCCGTGCCGTCGTCCTGCAGGGCCTGCGGCGCGCTCCAGCCGCCGGTGAGGGGATTGTAAACCGAATAGGAGAGCATGGTGCGGTCGGCCGCACCGCGGGAGGCGCTGTCCGCCGTCCAGAGCAGGAAGCGCTTTCCGCCGTATTCCCCGATCATCGGCTCCGCGCCGCTGTATACCGAGGTTTGCAGCAGGGTTTCCTGCCGGCTGACGTCCGGCGTGCCCGAACGCAGGGCAAGCGAGCGCAGGCGCGCCCCGCCGCCGAGCCACTGCCCGGGCTTATCGCCGTAATCACGGCTGCTGATGGAATATTCCGAGGAATCGTAAAGGCTCAGCGCCATTTTCGGCATAACGGAGGAAGACCGCAGGGTATTCGCGCCGTTTGCGTAGTTATCGTATATGACCCAGGTGCCGTTAAGCAGCGGAATTTCCGCGCTGAAAATTGCTATCTCACCAAAAATCGACAGTGTGCCGTTCAGAGAAACACGGTCATGGGAATTTACATAATCCGACAGCATTTCAAGCTCCAGGCTTCCCCTGCCTCCAACACGGGCAATATGAGGGACACCTAATCCCGCGCCGACAGTGATTTTAGGCGCAATGGTAAGGGCAGGCGGCTGAATAGAACCTCCTGTATATTCCGTAATCGTACTGTTTAGTTTTGCTGTTATTTCAAAGATGAACTCCGCATAGCAGGGGACAGCACCTATAACAAACGGTTTGCTGAATTCCCACTTCAGCCCCAGTTCGGAATACATGCCGCCGGACGTTAAGTAAAGGTTGCCATCCTTCACGTCAAACTCCATATAGCCAGCGAAGCTAATGCTTTGATCCGTGTCTCCAACCAATCCCATTTTGCCAGTCTTGGGATGCGTTAAAGGACTGCGCAAATTGTCTTTGTCCATTGCGTTCATGGCCTTATCAATTTCGGATTTCCATTTATCGTATTTTCCGTTGGGGTTGTAATTTCCTGTAAAATCAATATCGTCTTGGTCAACGCCAATAACAACTTTTACTTTGTTATTTGCCTGATCCCAATTCACCTGAATGGGAAGAAAACTGATGCTGGAATGAATCTGTGTTCCCCCAAGAAGCGGAATGTTTCCTGGGAGGGAAAAACCCAGGGCTTTTCCCACGTCTATTGTGCCGGCCTCGCTTCCGTCCATCCCCGGTAAAAACGTTATATTTGAATCCGAGTAAACCTTTAGATTTAAGGGAATTCGCGCTTCACGAACGGCGGTATCGCTTAAAGAATCTTTATATATCACCACTGCGAAGATTTTCTCGCCTTGGTCAAACGTTTCACCGATATTTACCTGACTGAATATTCCTGTTTCGCTTCTCAGCTCATGGTTGCTGTTGTCCATAATCTTGTAGCCCAGAGGTATTTTATCCCTCCAGTTTGCCTTTAAATTAATATTTGCCACAACCGGGCTGCCGCTTCCAGCTGTTACCGTATAGGTCTTTGTTAAAATATCCTTTTTATGATTTCCAAAGTCCACTGCCGCAGAGACGAGATATGGCTGATCGGGGTATAAATCGGGAGAAAGAAAAACAATATCTCTCGCTCCGTCTATAGCGGTAATATCCATCTCATAATCCAGAAAGCTATCCGCAGTAACACATACCACCCACTGGAATCCATTGAGATTCGGAACTTCTATTTGGCCCGCTCCATCTGTTTGCCCGGAGAACATTACAGCTCCGGTTTCGGAGTCTTTAAGCTCCACCATTGCATTTTCAATTGGTTTTTGGGTCTCCTTGCCCAATACCTGTAAATGGTACGCACCAGTAGTAACATCCATATAACGGCAGCTGACTTTGAGATATGGAATAACATCTGCGGTATAGGAATCGGAATAGCAGTATATTGTGGTATTATTGCAGCTCAAAAAAGCATTGGTATCCCAAAAAACGGAAGTCCCATATGCTATTTTATTTACACTTCGCGGGATTATTACGCTTGTGAGATTCTCGCATTTCATAAAAGCATTATAACTGATTTCCTTGACGCCTTCTTCCAGAATCGCAGTTCGGAGATATCCACAGTAAGAAAACGCTTCCCTTTCTATTCTTTCCACCTGTGCGGGAATATTGATACTTTGGATTTTACTTCTGGAAAAAGCATATGGTTTGATTGTTTGAACAGAACCTGGAATCTTGAATGTTATGTCCGCTTTTCCACATGGGTATTCAACGAGTTTACTTTTATCGTTACTGAAGAGAACACCCTCATAGCTGGAAAAATAACTGTTGTTCGAGCTTACATCAATAGAAGTCATACTGGTGCAACCCGTAAACGGAGCGTAATCTATCTTACTTACACTGGCTGGAATTGTTATGCTTTTGAGCGATGTACAATTGCTAAATGCAAATCTACCTATCGTTGTTACCGAATTGGGAAGACTTGCTGTTTTCATCCTTGCGCAATATTCAAAGGCATTTGATCCAATCGTCTCTAAACCGTATAAAATTGTTATATCTGTCAAACCGGTGCAAGACTTGAATGCACCATCACTGATAACTTTAACACTGCCTGGGATAACAATATTATTTAGCTTTTCGCAATAGCCAAAGGCAGCTTTTCCTATTTGCTCAACACTATTTGAAATAACTATGCTTTCCAAGCCATTACAGTTAAAAAAGGCTGCATCTCCTATTTTGGTTACCTCGCCTGGAATAGTGATGCTCGTTAATGCTCCGCAGCACCAAAAAGCATTTTCTTCAATTGAGAGAAGGTCACTTGGAAGGCTTATGCTATTCAATGAATTGCATTCATAAAACGCATTTTCTCCGATTACTGTTATGGTTGACGGCAAATATACTTCTCTTAAGGAAGTGCATTTATTGAAAGTATATTCATGTAATTGTGGTATTTGCCCCCTGATTGTAACGCTCTGCAATTTCGAACATTCAGAAAATGTATACTGCTCTATGCTTTCTACACAACTTGGTATGATAATATTTTGCAGCGACTTGCAATTTGAAAATGCATGTGAACCAATTGTTTTGAGCCGTTCATTTAATTCAATCTCCTGAATACTGGCATGTCCAAATGCACTATCCCCAATAGAAAGAACATTTTCCCCTAAAATTATTTTCTCAATTTGCGTGCAACCTGAAAAAGACGCTTTTTCTATATTGACGACACTTTGAGGGACTGAATATAACGTTGCCGACTTTGCTTGGGGGAAACGCAACAAACTCGTCTTATCTTTATTAAATAAAACACCATCAAGGCTGGAATAATTGAGATTATACAAACTAACTTCAATATTCAGCAAGCGATCACATGAGCTCAAATTATCTTCTCCGATAAAAATTATACTAGAAGAGACAGAAATATCTAGTAGATTATGACAAGAGGATATTGCCATTGCTTCTATTGTTTCAACCCCTTCTTCAAAAATAATATATTGTAGAGAATTTAATAACGAAATTGAATTTCTCGCAATACTTTTTACATTTCCAGGAACCGTAATCTTTTTAATATGGCTATTTAAATAAAAAGCATACTGCGCAATCCTAGTCACATTTCCGGGAATCACAACCTCATCCGCCGTGCCGTTATATTTCGTGAGCACGCCGTTTTCATCAATAACGAACTCGGGGTTTACGATTTCCTCCGCAAAGGCGAGGATGCCGCTTACCGGCGTGCTGCAGAACAGCAGGGTAAAGAGCAGGATGAAGGCCAGGGTGGCCGCGAGCGTTTTTTTCATGGGTTACCTCCTGAAATTTCCTTGGGCGTTGTTCCTTTTTCGTGCGGGATAGTGAATTTTGCCTCATTATGGGTTTATTTTCCGCATTCATCATTATAAGAAAAAGGAAATTACGGGTCAAGTGAATATCCGGAAGCTGTTTCCCCTCCCCAGATTATTCCTGTGATTACTTTTCACGAAACCGCCGCCGAAGGCGTTCAGCCTTCTTGGCTTTTTATTCCCATCCCATAGTTTTGGGTGTTGTAAATCTTCACATTCCTTTCGGCCCGCCCCGGGGAGGGCCGCGCAAAAACCGCCAGTCCACAGCCGGGGCAGGGGGAGAAAGCTTTTTTACTTGCGCTGAAACGTTTAAGAAGCCCGCGGCAGTAGGAAAACTGCCGCGGGCTTCTTGTGCTCTATCCATTTAAAAAACAGGCAAAAACCTGCTTCGCGCCGCAAAATGCGTTGTTTTTGTTAAAATACAAGGACGTTTTCTTGACCGGAGCCGGCTACGGGGGCGGCGGCTTGCTTCATGCTTTCTGCCGCCGCGAAGGAATTCAGATATCCGCCACCCTCACGAGGGTGCAGCGGCGGTTGTTGGCCACATCGGTTTCGGGGGCCGTGCCGCGCGGGTTCAGCACCACGCGGACGGTGTGCGTG
>CAUBKG010000002.1 GCA_958436475.1 uncultured Clostridia bacterium | reverse complement strand
GTCTTGCTGCTCTTTCAGCAATTGTCCCAACTCCGCGTCTGGCTCTGGCCGCCCTTTTGGCCGCAGCATGATCCCCGCTGCCTCTTTCCTTTGTTTCCGATTGTACCGATTGATCCAGTTCTTTATCTGCGCCTTTTCCAGTCCCAAATAGTCTGCTATTTCCTGCCTCGTTTTCCCAGCTTCCCGCATCGCTATCATTTCCGCTTCAAACGCTTCTACCTTTGTGTATTTCCGTTTCTCCATAGCAAAACCCCCTGTGTAGTCTATTTTCCTACACAGAGGGCTTTTTGTCTATTGTCCGTTTTTACTGGCGCGGTGCATATCCCCGGGAGGCGTTTCTTTTTCTGTTAGTATGCACCGCGGCAGCCGAGTATGCGGGAAATCTTCCTTCGCGCCGCCGCCAGGTGACGGGATACGGTGGATTTATTCAGCCCCAGCTCCTCCGCCGCCTTCTGCACGGTAAGTCCGCCGAAATAATAAAGCATCACACAATCCCGTTGGCGTTCGGTGAGGCCTCCCTCCACGATCGAGCGAATGGACCGCATCATCGTTTCGCGCCACTCGCGGTTACTCATCCCCTCTTCCGGCCGCGCTATGTTTTCTCCCAGCTGCATCAGGGAAACCGTATGCCTACCCATTTCTTTTTCTCCTTCCATGATTCAGTATGCTTTGCAGGTGGATGCAGGTGCTTTCGCACTCCCGCGCGATCTGATACAGGTCGTTCACCTGCATCTGGAGCCGTTTTCGTTCCTTCCCGATGCTGTGCTTCATCTGCTCGCGCCTTATGCCCGCAAGCCTCCTTGCATCCTTTGCCTGTTTCAGATACAGCATCGACATCTCATATAAATCCAATTCCTGCGCCCCCTTTGTGATATATGTTCACTTAAATAAGAACAATTGTTCCCTTCGATTCTTAGGATATCTCGATTTTTTGTGTGCATCAATTGGAAAAATGTGAAAATCACTCACTCCGTTTGGTTTCGGGCCGGCCTGTCCCAATTAGGGGACAGCATCCTGTGGTTTACTAAAGGGGAAGATTGTTGCCCCTTTACAACCGCCCAGAAATCCCTACAATGAGGAAGGAGTGATAAACCGTGGTTGCTCTGCAGCTGAAACGCCTTCGGAAAACCAACCGCATGACCCAGCAGGACGTTGCCGACCGTCTGGACATTTCCGCCTCCGCTGTGGGCATGTATGAGCAGGGCCGCCGCGAGCCTGATCTCGCCACCCTGGTCAAGCTGGCCGATATATTCGGCGTTTCCGTTGACCATTTGATCGGCCGCACCGGCAGAAAATAGTACGAAAGGAAGCGACGCCATGCCCGCAGGATCATTCCGGCAGCAGCTTGCCCGCATGCCTAAAATCGAGCTTCATCTCCATCTGGACGGCTCCCTGCGTCCGCGCACTGCCATGGAGCTGGCGGGGGAAGCGGGGCTCTTCCCCGAACGCGGGCTTTCCTTTTGGGAAAACGCCCTGCGCGCGCCCGAACCCTGCCGTGATTTGAACGATTACCTCACCCGCTTCGAGCTGCCCCTTCGCTGCCTGCAGACGGGCCCCTCCCTGCGGCGCGCCGCGCGCGAGCTGGCGGAGGACCTGATGCGGGAAAACGTGATTTACGCTGAAATACGATTCGCCCCCCAGCTCCACACGAAGGGCGCGCTCACCCAGCGGGACGCGGTGCTTGCCGCCGCCGCGGGGCTCGGGGACGCCGGCGTTTCCTTCGGCCTCATCCTCTGCTGCATGCGCGGCGCGGAGGAGGCGCAGAACCGCGAAACCATAGAAACAGCCGCCGCCTTATCCCAAAAAGGTGTCTGCGGGGTGGACCTTGCGGGCGCGGAGGCGCTTTACCCCACGCGGGAATATGCCTCTCTCTTCCGGTACGCCCGGGAGCTCGGGCTTCCCATCACCATCCACGCGGGGGAAGCGGCGGGGCCGGAAAGCATCCGGGCGGCGCTCGAGCTGGGCGCGTGCCGGATCGGGCACGGCATCCGCGCGGCGGAGGACCCGGCGCTCCTGGAGCGCCTTCGGGATGCTGAGGTGCTGCTCGAGTGCTGCCCCATAAGCAACGTGCAGACGCATGCCGCGCCTTCCATGCGGGAGCATCCCTTCCTGCGGCTCTATCAAAGCGGGACTGCCCTTTCCATCAGCACCGATAACCGCACCGTCTCTTCCACCTGCCTCATGAGGGAGTACGCGGAGCTGGAAGCCGCCTTTTCCCTGCCGTTTGAAGCCTTCCTCCGGTGCAATCAAAACGCAGCGCGCGCCGCGTTTCTGCCGCAGGAGCGGCGGCATGCGCTTCTCCGCCGCCTTTCGGC
Organism: uncultured Clostridia bacterium; assembly: GCA_958436475.1. Lineage (GTDB taxonomy): Bacteria > Bacillota > Clostridia > Oscillospirales > Acutalibacteraceae > CAUBKG01. The sequence continues at coordinate 50,534 of CAUBKG010000002.1, read as the reverse complement.
CTTTTCTCCCGGGCCTTGACTTTTTTCGCGTTTCCGGGTACGATAAGAAACGCGCCCCGGATTTACGGTGCGCGTACAACAGAATTATCAGGAGGGGAGTCGGCCCTAAAGCCGTCTGAGAGTAAGCGTATCTGCGCTTTGACCCTGTTACCAGCCGGATAATGCCGGCGCGGGACCTTATCATCCATGTCTTCGGGCGCCGCGCGGAAAATTCCGCGCGGCGTTTTTTTCTGTAGTTTATCAAAAGAAAGGGATCGTCCATATGAAAACAAGCTCCACCCAGCGTCTGACCGAAAGCGCCATCATGCTCGCCTTTGCCACCGTGCTGAGCTTCGTCAAAATCTTTACCATGCCCTTCGACGGCTCGGTAACCGCCTTCTCCATGCTCCCCATTCTCCTCATCGCCTATCGCTACCGCACGAGATGGGGCCTGTGCGTCGGCGCGGCCTATGCCCTCATCCAGATGCTGTTCGGGCTCGATAACTTGAAATACGCAACCAATTTCGGCGCAGCCGTTTCCATTTTGCTGTTCGATTACCTCCTCGCCTTCGTGGTGCTCGGCTTCGGCGGCATATTCCGCGATCGATGCAAAAAAAACCAGCCCCTCGAGCTGGCCCTCGGCTGCATGGTTTCCCTCACGCTCTGTTATCTCTCGCACTGTGTGGTGGGGTACTTCGTTTGGGGCATGTGGGCGCCGGAAGGGATGTCTCCCCTCTATTACTCCGTCACGTATAACGCCGCCTATATGCTCCCGGAGCTCATCATCACAGCGCTCGGCTGCCTCATCCTTGGCAGCCTGCTCGATTTCCGTACGCCCTTCATCTCAAAGCCTTCCGGGAAAAACGTGTTCTCGAAGAGCCTTTCCGCCTCCCTCACCATTGTGCTCGCCTTCTGCTTCTGCGCGGGCGGCGTGCTTTACTTCTGCTTTCAGATAATCAACCGCCTGCTTTCGGCGGATTTTGCGGTAAATTACCCCCTCACCGCCGGCATCTCGCTCGGCTGCATTGCGGTGGGAGCCGTGCTCGCCCTGGTTTCCCGCCGCCTTGCAAAAAAGGCCGCGTGAGAGCGGCATTTCACGCGTCTCCCGATATTGACGAAACCGCCCGGATGTACTAAAATAAAGTGGTATTTTGCCGCCCGGGCGGCAATGAAAAATTTTGGCCGGCCGCGCCGTTTTGCGGCTGCCGCGGAAAAAAGCCGCGGCGGAACGGAGGTTTCTTTTGGCAGAAATTAAGGGTTTTCCCGCTCTCAGATTCACGGAAAAAGCAGGTTCCATCCGCGAGCTCACCTGCCCGCCCTACGATATCATCAGCGAAGAGCAGCGCAAGGCGTATCTCATGCAAAACAGCCACAACGTGATCCGCCTCGAGCTCCCGCGCGAGGGTGCCGACCCATACGAGGAAGCAGGCAAAACGCTTCGCTCCTGGATGGACGAAGGCCTCCTTGCCACCGATTCGGAGGACGGCATTTATATTTATGAAGAGGAATTCACCGTGAAGGGGCAGACCTATCGCCTGAAAGGCTTCATCTGCCGCGTAAAGCTGGAGCCCTTCTCGAAGGGAGTGGTGCTCCCGCACGAGGAGACCCTTTCCAAGGCCAAGGCAGACCGCTTCAACCTCATGCAGGCAACCGGCTGCAATTTCAGCCAGATCTATTCCTTATATATGGATGAAGAGGCCAAAACCTCTTCCCTGCTGGCGAAGCTTTCCGCCGGCCGGCCGGACGTGGAGTTTACCGACGGCGAGGGGATCGTCCAGCGTCTGTGGATCGTGACCGACCCGGCCGCTCTCGAAACCCTTTCCCGCCAGTTTGCGGAGCGCAAGCTCTATATTGCAGACGGCCACCACCGTTATGAAACGGCCCTCAATTACAGGAACGACCGGATGGAAAAGGGCCTGCCCCTCGGCGATTCCGATTCGGTTATGATGATGCTCGTGGATATGGAAAACGACGGCCTCGTGGTATTCCCGACCCACCGTATCGTGCGCGGCCTCGAGGGCTTCTCCCCGGAGGACGTTCTTGAAAAATGCGGCGATTATTTTGATATCGAGAAAAAGGCGGATCCTTCCTGCATGGAGCAGGAGCTGGAAGCACTTTATCATGAGGGCAAAAAGGCCTTCGGCTTCTATTTCGGCGAGGGCTGGTATCTGCTCACCCTGAAGGAGCTTTCCGTGATGGACCGCCTTCTGCCAGACGCCTGCGCGGCTCTTCGCACGCTGGATGTTTCCGTTCTGCACACGCTCATCCTCGAGCGCTTAATGGGGATCGACAAGGAAAACATGGCGAACCAGAAAAACCTGACCTACACGCGCGATATTCCCGAGGCCCTTTCTGCGGTGGATTCCGGCGCGGCAGACTGCTCCTTCATCTTAAACCCCACCCGCGTTTCCGAGATCCGGGATGTGGCGGCGGCGGGCGGAAAGATGCCCCAGAAATCCACATATTTCTACCCGAAGCTGATTACCGGCCTCGTCATGAATAAAATCCTGTAACACGCCATATCGGCTTGCCGGCCGGGGCTTTCTAACAAGCCCCGGCTTTTCTGCGCCTTTCGCTTCTTTTCTGTTTCCCTGAGGTGAAATCACGCGGTCCCGGCACACACGCCAAGGCAAAAGCGGCGGCTCGCTCAAAAAAATTTTTCGGCCCGGCAAAACGCTGCCGGAAAAATTGTATAATGCCGGAAGAAGCGGTCAAAAATATCCTCGGAGGTGTTTTGACACATGAGCAAGCTTCGTTTTGAGAAATCAAGATTCAGGCGTTTCTTTTCCTCCAGCGGTTTTTATGTGGCTTTGGCCATCTGCGTTCTCGCCGTTGGAGTTGCAACCTTTGGAACGATCAGCAAAATAAATTCCCTTTCGAAAGATCCCGGAACGGACGATGTGGCCGAACCCATGACCAATATCCCCGCCCCGACCACTATGGCTCCGACCACCGCGCCCGCCACCGAGGCTCCGACCAAGGCGCCCACGCAGCCGAAGCAGGATACCACCACGTCCGCGCAGCCGAAGTCCGATTTCCTCGTGATGCCCATCGGGGGCGATATCATCAAGGAATTCACCGCGGATCAGCTGGTGTTTTCGCAAACCTTCGGGGACTATCGCGCCCATAACGGGATCGATATCAAAACGGCAAAGGGCGAACAGGTCAAGGCGGCGGGCACCGGCACCGTGTCCGCGGTGTATGCCGACGCCCTGTGGGGCACGGTCGTGGAAATCGACCACGGCGACGGCCTGACCGGTATTTACTCCGGCCTGAACCAGTCTCCCCCCATCAAGAAGGGCGACAAGGTGGATTCCACCACGGTGATCGGCAGCGTGGATACCATTCCTGCCGAGATCGCGGATGAGCCCCATCTGCACTTTTCCATGAAGATGAACGGAAAATACGTGGACCCGGTCACCATGCTCGGTGCAAAAAACTGACCCGCGCCGCCGGGTTCCCGGGAGGATGGCTTTCCATCCTCCCGTTTTCTTTTGCCTCCGGGCGCTGGGAAAAAGCCTCTTCCTGTGATACAATAAAGAAAAACCGCCTGGGAAAGGAGGCGCCCCGATGCCCGTTACCTGGAACCCCTGGCACGGCTGCCATAAGATTTCCCCCGGCTGCCAGCATTGCTATGTTTACCGGATAGACGCCGCCTATGAGCGGGACAGCCGCATGGTCCGAAAAAACGCGGATTTTTCCCTGCCCATCCGCCGCACGCGCACGGGAGAATATAAAATTCCGCCGGGCGATATGGTTTACACCTGCTTTTCCTCCGATTTTCTGCTCGAGGATGCAGACGCCTGGCGGGGGGAGGCTTGGTCCATGATGCGGGAGCGCTCCGACCTCCAGTTCCTCTTCATCACGAAACGGATCGACCGCCTGCAAAAATGCCTTCCGGACGACTGGGGCGGCGGCTATGAGAACGTACATATCTGCTGCACGGCGGAGAATCAGGACCGTGCGGATTATCGGCTGCCCATTTTTCTCGATGCGCCGATCCGGTGCAGGAGCATCATCTGCGAGCCGCTTCTGGAACCGCTCGACCTGCGGCCCTATCTCGGGCCAGGCATACTCGAGGTGATTGCCGGAGGCGAATCGGGGAATGACGCGCGCCCCTGCCGCTTCGAGTGGTTTCTCGACCTGCGCCGCCAGTGCGAGGCGGCGGGAGTCGCCTTCCGCTTCAAGCAGACCGGCGCGCGGTTTATGAAGGACGGCCGGCTTTACCGCATCCCCCGCCCCTTCCAGCACGAGCAGGCCCGGCGTGCGAACATCAATTTTATTCCCTAGCGCGGCGGCTTCGGGGCATCGCCCGGCAGATGAAGCCCGTTTTGTCGCAGCGCCGGCCCGGGCCGCTGCGGGGAGCCCTCTTCTCCGTGCTGTTATCATTTTCTTCGCAGCAACAAAAATCCCGCCAAGGTTTCAGCCGTTTCGGCGTTACCTTGGCGGGATTCTTATGTTCTGGTTTGAAATTATGCGGTCTTTTTCTTTCGGGAGCCCTTTTTCTTATCCTTCTTCGGGCGTTCCTCCCAGGTGACCCACAGCGGGATCGCGATGCAAAGAGAGGTGTAGCAGCCAACCGCGATACCGACCGCCATCGGGATAGCGAAGCTCATGATGGAGGTGAGCCCACAGGCCGCGCACACAACCGCGATGGTCGTAATCGCGATGAAGGTGGAAATAGAAGTGTTGAGCGAACGGGTGAGACACTGGTTGAGGCTCATGTTCGCAATCTCGCGGATGGGCTTTTTGTTTTCATAATAACGGCGGTTTTCGCGGATACGGTCGTAAATAACGATGGTATCGTTCAGCGAATAACCGAGGATGGTGAGCACCACCGCGATGAAGTTATCGTCCAGCGGGATGCGGAAAACGACATACACGAGATACGCGATGATCACATCGTGGATTACGGCGATAACCGCCATGGAGCCGGCCGCCCAGCCGCCGATCTTACGGAACCGGATGGCAACATAAATAATCAGGAACACGGAGCAAAGGGCTATGGTGTAAAGCCCCTTGGAAAGCATCCAGGTGCCGATGGTGGGATTGACGCTGTCCAGCGAGATCATGGTGATTTCCTGATCGGGGTATTTTTCGCGGAGCGCCGTGGTGATGGCGTCCTGGTCTTCCGCGGAGAGGGCGTCTGTTCCGGGGAGGTCGATCACGAGGTTGCTCAGGGTTTCCTCGCCGCTCTGGAGGTCAGAGCCCCTCTGCACGGTAACGTTCTGATGGATGGTATCGCCAACGAGGCTTTTTACCTCATCGAGGCTGATATCCCCGCCGGAGTAGCTATAGGAAATACGGGCGCCGCCCCTAAAGCTGATGGAGAGCTCCGTGCCGAAAATGAGGTTCACGGCAAGCCCCAGCAGGATCACGGTGAGCGAAACCGCAAAGAAAATTTTCTTCTTGCCAATGAAATCGATCTGCTTTCTCATGCGTCCGCACCTCCCTCGTTTTCTTCCGGCTTAACGCCGAAGTACTTCGCCTTGCGCAGGCCCTTAAAGCGGGTGATGCCGCGCAGCATGAGGCGGGAGCAGGTAACGCCCATAACAAAGTTGCAGATAACGCCGACGATCAGCGTGTATCCGAACGAATAGATGGAACCGGAAATGGTGGATTTGAACATGAAGAGGAAGGGCGTGAGGAGCTTTGCCAGGAACGAGCTGGTCGGGCCGAACGCGCCCATCAGCACGAGCGCCACGATGATAACGGTCACGTTGCCGTCGAGAATGGCGCTGAATGCGTTTTTGTAGCCGGTTTGGATCGCGCCGTCGAGCGATTTGCCGAGGCGGAGCTCATCCTTGATGCGCTCGGCCGTGATGATGTTGGCATCCACGCCCATACCGATGGATAAGACGACGCCCGCAAGGCCGGGTATCGTGAGCGTGAAGCTCGGGATGATGGGGAAATAGCCGGAGATGCAGGCAAACGTGAGGCCGAGGTGGCCGATGAGTGCAATCACGGCAATGAAGCCCGGCAGCCGGTAATAAAGAAGCACAAACAGGAACACCAGCGAGAACGCGATAATGCCGGCCAGCAGCATGATGTTCAGAGCCTGCTCGCCCAGAGTCGGGCTGATGATCTTAATACGGGAATCATCGGCTTTCAGGGAGAAGGGCAGCGCGCCGGCGTTCAGCTGGTTGGCAAGCGTTTCGGCATTCTCCTGCGTCATGTTCGTAATCGAGCATTCGCCGTTCGAAATGACCGTGTTGACCGTGGGGGCCGAGATCATTTCGCCGTCCAGCCAGATGGAAATCTGCTGGTTTATGTATTTCGAGGTGGCGTCTGCAAACTTTTTGGCTCCGTCGGACGAAAGCTTCAGGGAAACCTGCGGCTCATAAGAGCCGTTCGACCCCTGTGCGGTAACCGCATCGGCACGGACGATATCCTTGCCCTCGAGGACCAGCTCGCCCTCCTGCGTAGTGCCGCCGCGGAATTCCAGCGCCGCCGTGGCGCCGAGCTCCTCGATGGCCTTGTTCGGGTCGAAATTGCTTTCGCCCGATTTCCACGGGAACCGCACGGTGATCTGTTTTTCGTTATAATCGGTGTAAACCTCGGAATCGGTGATGTTCTGGCCGATCAGCCTCTTTTTGATGATGACCTCGGCATCGTCCATCTGCTCTTTTGTAACAGAATCCTTTTCCACTTCAGAGCCCGGGGCAAACACGGCTTCCACGCCGCCGCTGATATCGATGCCCCAACGAATATCTCCTGCGCCCTTGAGGATGATCGTTTGATTATCGCCGTAATAATAGCTGATACCGAAAAATGCGGTAAACGCCAGGGCGAGAATCAAGAACGCCACCACGAAGAACGTTGGCTTTCCTGTTCGCTTCATCAGCAAAATCCTCCCATGCTTCTTCTTTATCAATCTGCTGCGGACGGGCCGAGAGGGCCCACCGCCCGTTGTTATAACAAAAGTAATTATAGAGTCTCGGGGGCAAAAAGTCAATCAATACCTGCGGCCGCGTGCAGTATTTTTTACAAAAACGGCTCCGGTTCGACCCCGAAACTTGTCAAATGATACTAGTTTCCGAGGGCTCTCATACCTTGAGCTCCGCGCCCGCGGCCTGCTCCGAAAGGTGCGCCTTCAAAAGCGGGCGGATCACCCCTTCCACGAATTCCTCCGTCTGCTGTTCGGCGCGGCCGGTGTAGTCCGCGGGGTTCAAAAGCCCCTCGACCTCGGCAGCGTCCAGCTGGAAGGCCGGATCGGAAACGATGCGCTCGACCAAATCGTTTTTCAGGCCGAAATCCTTCACCTGGCGGCCCGCTTCCATGGAATGCTCGCGGATGCGCTCGTGCAGCTCCTGGCGGTCTCCTCCCTTTTTTACGGCGCGCATCATGATGTTTTCGCTCGCCATGAAGGGGAGCTCCGCCATCACGCGCTGCTCGATGACCTTTTTATGCACCACGATCCCGTCGCACACGTTCATCATGATGTTGAGGATCGCATCCACCGCGAGGAAAGCCTCCGCCACGGCAACGCGCTTGTTGGCGCTGTCGTCCAGCGTGCGCTCGAACCATTGGGTGGCCGAGGTGAAGGCGGGGTTGAGCATGTCCACAATCACATAGCGTGCCAGCGCGCAGATGCGTTCGCAGCGCATGGGGTTGCGTTTATAAGGCATGGCGGAAGAACCGATCTGGTTCTTTTCAAACGGCTCCTCCATCTCCTTGAAGCTTTGGAGGATGCGCATATCGTTTGCAAATTTGCTCGCTGTCTGCGCGATGCCGCCGAGAGTGGCGAGCACCGCCGCATCCACCTTGCGGGAATAGGTCTGGCCGGAAACGGGAACCGTTTCCGAAAATCCGAAGTCCCCGGCAATGAGCCGGTCGAGCTGCTTTACCTTTTCATGGTCGCCGTCGAACAGCTCGAGGAAGCTGGCCTGCGTGCCGGTGGTTCCCTTGCTGCCGAGCATCCTGAGGCTCCCGATGCGGTATTCGAGCTCCTCGAAATCCATATACAGCTCGTTGAGCCAAAGGGAGGCGCGCTTGCCGACCGTGGTGAGCTGGGCGGGCTGGAGGTGGGTGTAGCCGAGGCAGGGCTGCGCCTTGTGCTCCATGGCAAAGCCGGCGAGATGGTCCATCACGCGGAGCAGCTTGCCCTTTACGAGCTTCATTGCCTCGCGCAGGATGATGACGTCGGTATTATCCCCCACATAGCAGGAGGTGGCGCCCAGGTGGATGATGGGCTTCGCCTTCGGGCACTGCTCGCCGTAGGCGTATACATGCGCCATCACGTCGTGGCGGACGGCGCGCTCCCGCTCCGCGGCGACCTCGTAATTCACATCGTCCACATGCTGCTCGAGCTCCCTGATCTGCTCTTCCGTAACAGGAAGCCCCAGCGCGTGCTCCGCTTTGGCGAGGGATACCCACAGCCGGCGCCAGGTGGTGAATTTCATATCGTTTGAAAAGAGGTACTGCATCTCATCGCTCGCATAGCGCGATGAAAAGGGGCTTTGGTATGTACGGTTGCTCATAGAAAAACTCTCCCTTTTATTTTTAAAGACGCGTTCCGCCCCGGGGGACTAAGCCCCCGGGGCGGAGCTTTTTTATTTACCTGTTTGCGAAAGAAGCTTTTCCGCAGAAACGAATTCCACCGCATCGCAGAACACACGGATGGCCTCCCGCAGCTCCTCCACCGGCGGGAAGGTGGGGGAAAGGCGTATGTTGCTGTCTCCCGGGTCTTTTCCATAAGGATAGGTCGCGCCCGCAGGAGTGAGGGTAACGCCCGCCTCCCTGCACACGGAAACGATGCGCCCCGCGCAGCCCTTTCTGGATTCGAAGCTGATGAAATAGCCTCCGTTCGGATCGGTCCATTCACCGATGCCCCGGCCGCCGAGCCGCTCCGATAAAATTTCCAGCACAGCCTGGAACTTCGGCGCGATAATAGCCGCATGGCGTTTCATCTGTTCCTCCACATGCGCCATATCGGGCAAAAAGCGGGTGTGCCGGAGCTGATTCAGCTTATCGGGCCCGATGGTCTGCATGGAAATGCGCTTTTTGAGCAGCTCGCAGTTGCGTTCAGACGCCGCCATTGCCGCGAGACCGCCGCCCGAAAAGGTGATTTTGGAGGTGGAGGTGAAGGTGAAAACCATATCCTCACGGCCCTGCTGTTTGCATTCCTCATAGAAATTGAGGAGGGTGTCCTTCCGGTCCTTGTAGAGGTCGTGCACGGCATAGGCGTTATCCCAGAAAATGCGGAAATCCTGCGCCGCGGGCTTCAGAGCCGCGAGCGCGCGGACGGTGTCGTCCGAATAGGTGATCCCCTGCGGGTTCGAATATTTCGGCACGCACCACATGCCCTTGACCATCGGGTCGTTTTCCGCCAGGCGGCGGACTTCATCCAGATTCGGCCCTTCCCCGGTCATCGGGACGGCGATCATTTCAATGCCGAAGTATTCACACACCCCGAAGTGGCGGTCGTAGCCCGGGGCGGGGCAGAGAAACTTCACCTTGCCCTGCGCGGCCCAGGGGCTGCCGCCGAAGCCGTTCAGCATCCCCTGCGAAACGGTATCGAACATCATATTGAGGCTGGAATTTCCTCCCACGATAACGTTCTCCGCCGGAACGCCGAGGATCTCCCCAAACAGGCGGCGCGCTTCGGGGATTCCGAAGGGAAGGCCGTAGTTGCGGCAGTCCACCCCGCCTTCCGTGGCGACGCCGCTTTCCATGGTGACGTTTGTAAAAAGCTCGGAAGAGAGATCGTGCTGGTCGGCTCCCGGCTTCCCGCGGGACATATCCAGCTTCACTCCCTTAGCCCGAAACGCTTCGAGCCGCGCGGCGGCGGATTCCTTTATGGATGTTAGCTCTTCTGCCGAAAGATCAGTGAACTGCGGCATCTATATTCCCCCAATATTTATAGTACAAGCAGAGTATCCAATATATTTTAATGTATTTCGCGTGCTTTTTCAAGAATTTTGACAAATTAACCGCCGTCAACCTGTAAGAAAAACAGGCGGGAAAACGCGCTTTTTTATATCAGCTTATCAAAACCGCGGGGTTTGCGGCGGGAAGCACGGCCCGGCGTCTCCGGCAAAGGCCCCTTTCCCCGGCGGTCTTGATCGGGCCGGGCCGTACAGGCAGCGCGCGGAAAGCAAAACAGGCCCCGCATCCATTTTTTCTGCGTTTCCTGCAATCCCGGGCGCAAAAATTCCTGTTTGAAAAATCTTGACCCCGGCTCTTGACTTGCCTTTCTCCTTGCAGTATAATAACTTTTGTATTTAGGGAAATATACCCCTGCTCTGAAGCGGAGGGAGGGATTTAGATGAGTGAAGTCCGAGTAAAAGACAATGAATCGCTGGAGAGTGCACTGCGCCGTTTCAAGAGGCAGTGCGCGAAAGCAGGCGTCATTCAGGAAGTTCGTAAGCGCGAGCATTACGAGAAGCCTTCCGTGAAGAGGAAGAAGAAGTCGGAAGCCGCCCGCAAGCGCAAGTATCGCTGAGCGTGGCCGTTTCCTGTAAAAGCTGTTTGATCTCATACGCTTTTTGTCCGGTTCCGCATTGCGGGGCCGGTCTTTTTTTGCTCTTTTTCTTTTCATTCCGGAACCAATGCTTTATAATAGTATTGTATGTAAAAAGCGCAGCGGAGGTTTTTTCTTTGAAGATTTTACAGCCCGATATTCTCCTTCACCGCGTGACCGATATCACCCCGGAGCTGCTCCGGGAGCTTCATGTGCAGGGGCTCGTCCTCGATGTGGACAACACCCTCGCCATGGATAAGGACCAAACGCCCCTGCCCGGCATCGAGCGCTGGATCGCCCAAATGAAGGCCGGCGGCATCGCACTCACCATTCTTTCGAACAACAGCGCCGCGCGCGTTTCCCCCTTTGCCGGGCGGCTCGGGCTCCCCTTTGTTTCCCGCGCGGCAAAGCCTCTTTGCTTCGGCTACCTGCGCGCAGCGGGGAGCCTTTGCCTCCCCCGGCGGCAGACGGCGATCGTGGGCGACCAGATTTTTACCGATATCCTCGGCGGCAACCTTGCCGGGCTGCGCTCCATCCTCGTGGAACCGATCCGCCCGGAAACCGGGTGGTCCTTCCGGGTGCGCCGCCATTTTGAAGCGGGCGTGATTGATAAATACCGCCGCCGCTGTGAAAAATAATACTGTCCCGGCTGCGCGCCCCGGCGGACGCGCGGCGGCTCTGCCCCTTCCTCCGCCGGAGAAACGGAGTGTTATGTTATGATTCGATTCGGCCCCGCCGGAAGCGGCGCAAGGTTTACGGAGCTCGGCTATAAATCCTCCCTCCAGGTGCCGGGCTACCTCGAAACGCTCGGCCTCAACGCCTTTGAATACCAGTGCGGCCGCGGCGTTCATATCGGGGAAGACAAGGCCCGTGGGCTCGGTGAAAAGGCCCGGGAGCACGGCATCGCCCTCTCCCTCCACGCGCCCTATTATATCTCCCTCTCTTCCCCGGAAAAGGAAAAGAGAGACAACAGCATCAATTATATCCTCCAAAGCGCCCGCGCGGTAAACGCCATGGGGGGCACCCGCATCGTGGTGCATTCCGGGGCGCTGAGTAAAATGACGCGGGAAGAGGCGCTCTCCCTCGCGCTCGATACGATGAAGCGCGCGCTCGAGGCGCTGGATGCGGAGGGCCTTTCCCACATCCGCCCCTGCCCGGAAACCATGGGCAAGGTCAACCAGCTCGGCACGCTCCAGGAGGTTATGGAGATCTGCAAGCTGGATGAACGCCTCATCCCCTGCATCGACTTCGGCCATCTCAATGCGCGCGACCACGGCTTTTTTCAGTCGATAGACGATTACGACACCGTTTTCCGCACCATCGAAAACGAGCTGGGCGCTTCGCGCCTGCACGAATTCCACTCTCACTTTTCCAAGATCGAATATTCGGCGGGCGGCGAAAAACGCCACCTGACGTTTGAAGACACCGTATACGGCCCCGATTACGAGCCGGTGATGGAGCTGACGCTCCGCCACGGCTGCGAGCCGACCTTCATTTGCGAATCGGCCGGCACGCAGGATATCGACGCCGCCGCGATGTTTTCCTATTACCGCTCCCTCCGGCAGGGCGCAGGAAAGGACGATGTGAAATGAACAAAAGAATCCTCGTAGTAAACGGGCCGAACATTAACCTGACCGGCCTGCGCGAGCCCACGGTGTACGGCAGCGAGACCCTGGAGGACATTAACCGCCTCGTCAATGCGCAGGCGGAAGAAATGGGGCTTTCCTGCACCTTCTTCCAGAGCAACAGCGAGGGGGATATCATCGATGCCATCCACCGCTGCCTCACCGATTTCGACGCCGGCATCCTCAACGCCGGGGCTTACACGCATTACAGCTACGCCATCCGCGATGCGATTTCCGCCGTGCGCAAGCCCTTTGTGGAGGTTCATTTTTCCAATATCCACGCGCGGGAGGAATTCCGCAGCCGTTCCGTGATCGCACCCGTGTGCGTGGGGCAGATTGCCGGCTTCGGCAAAACCGGGTACCTGATGGCGCTCTATGCGCTTTCCCGGCTGCTGAGCCCCCTCGAAACGCTGTAAACGCCACATCGGCTTTTCTGCCGGGCGGATAAAAAACAAAACGCAAAGAAAAGCACAGGGGGCATTCGCTCCCTGTGCTTTTTATGATTCGAAGCATTATTTTCTTTTCCGGCTCTTGAAAATACGGTTCAGGCTCAGCGCGATCGGAAGGATAACACTAACCGCAACAATGGTTGCAATAAAGCTGAAAGCTCCTCCGGTGCCGGTTTCCTTGGCCAAAGACAAAAGGAAAAACACCCCGAAAATGAGCGGGAGGAATATTGCAATCAGTTCCGCAAGATATTTGGGCCTTCGGGGTGGTTCCTCCTCCGGCTCCGCTTCCATCTCCGCTTCTTTCCATCGCTCGCGCAGGTACCGCTCAGGGTCGTCTTCCTCTTCGCGGCGCCGCTGGCCGAGCCTGCGGTGAATCAGGCGGCAGGCCCCTGCAATGAGCAGGTAAATAACCGCCGCCGGTATGCCGGCCTTATACCATTCCTCCATGCCGTTTTTCAAGACATAAAGCAGAAACCGGCTGAACAGAAACAGAAACGCCCCGGCGCGGATGATAAACGTCAAAATCGCGTACCACTTGACCCTTATATTTGTTGTATCCTTCTCATCCATGTTACCTTTGCCCTCCTGCTTTCTCGTTTTTACCGCCCGAGCGCCGGGATGTGGATGCAGCCCTTCGGGCAGGCTTCGGCGCACGCCCCGCAGGCCGTGCATTTGGCAGGATCTATGGAAGCCAAAAAGTTTTCCACCTTCACCGCACCGTATTCGCACGTTTTCACGCATTTCATGCAGCCGATGCAGCTCACCTTGCACACTTTGTTCGCAAGCGCGCCCTTTTCCCGGCTGCTGCAAAGCACCGCCGCCTGCGTTTTGGCGGGCACGAGCGAAATGATATGCTTCGGGCAGGCCGCCGCGCAGCGGGAACAGCCCGTGCATTTGGCGGGATTTACCACCGCCGTGCCGCCGCACAGGGAAATGGCCCCGAAGGGGCAGGCCTCGGCGCAGTCTCCAAACCCGAGGCAGCCGTAAGCGCACGCGCCCTTGCCCCCGAAAAACCGGCTCACCGCGGCGCAGGTTTTTTCGCCTTGATAAATCATTTTATCGCTTGTATTTTCGCAGGTGCCCCGGCAGCGCACCAGCGCGGTTTTTTCCTCCATTTCGGGGGCGTCTCCCCCGAGGATGCCCGCCAGGGCCGCACCCACCGAAGCACCGCCCGGCGCGCAGAGGCCGGATTCCGCTTCGCCCTTGGCCAGCGCTTCGGCGTAGCCGTCGCATCCCGTGTAGCCGCAGGCGCCGCAGTTTGCCCCGGGAAGCGCCGCGCGGATTTTTTCTGCTGTTTCATTTTTCGGCACCGCCATCAGCACGGAAGCGACGCTGAGGCCGACCCCCGCGAGCAGGCCGAGGCCCGCCACGATCAGCACCGGAATTAAAATGTTCATAACCTGCTTCTCCTTAACGCTTTGGAGCGCCGCCCGAACGGCGCTGCGGCGGGAAAAACTTGCTTCCCGGCAAAACCGCTCTGCACTCCAGAGTGAGAAAATTTATTTGGGTTTCCGCCGCCAATCTGCCGGGCGTATCAAAAGCATACTAACGCAAAATCAGAAAGAAGGGCGGAAAATCTGCGGCGTTGGAGCGCATTCAGGCAGTGCTCCCACGCTTCATGATACAGCCGCCCGGGAGCGGGCGCCGTGCTTTCCCGGCAAAAAAGCCGCAGCCCGATTATTTTATCACGTTTTTCGCCTCTTGTATAGTTCCTTGTGCCCGTGCTCAGTTCATCGCTTCCTCGCCCGCGCGGAGAAACAGCTTTTCCGCCTCCCGGCGGAGCACGGCGTTTTCCTCCCGCTCGAGGAGCGGGTCTTTTTTCAGAATCCGGTCGGCGGCGCGGCGTGCCTGCTGCAGGATTTCCCGGTCCCGCAGCATATCCGCGATTTTCAGATCCGGCAGGCCGTGCTGGCGGTATCCGAAAAAGTCCCCCGGGCCGCGGAGCTTCAAATCCTCGTCCGCAATGCGGAAGCCGTCTGTCGTTTGGCACATCACCTTGAGGCGGCGCAGGGCCGTTTCGTTCTGCGCATCTGAAATCAGCACACAGGAGGAGGCGTGCCGGCCCCTTCCCACCCGGCCGCGAAGCTGGTGCAGCTGGGAAAGGCCGAAGCGCTCCGCGTTTTCGATCACCATCAGCACCGCGTTCGGAACGTCCACCCCCACCTCCACCACCGTGGTGGCAACGAGCAGGTCGATCTGCCCTTCGGCAAAGCCGCGCATCACCGCTTCCTTTTCCGCCGGCTTCAGCTTGCCGTGCAGGAGCCCCACCCGCCAGTCGCGAAACGGTCCCTGCTGCAGAGCCTCGCAGTATTCGCGGGCGGAAATGAGGTCGGTCTCCCCCTCCTCCACCAGCGGGCAGACGATGTACGCCTGCCTTCCCTCCTGCAAATGGCGGCGGATGAACCCATACACCCGCTCCCGCTTGCCGCTTCCCACCGCATAGGTTCTGACCGGGGTGCGGCCGGGGGGCAGCTCATCCAGAACGGAGACGTTCAAATCGCCGTACACCATAAGCGCGAGAGTCCGCGGGATGGGGGTTGCGCTCATCACCAGCAGGTGCGGGCGGACGCCCTTGCTCTGGAGCGCCGCACGCTGGGCCACACCGAAGCGGTGCTGTTCATCGGTAACCACAAGGCCGAGTCGGGCGAATTCCACATTGCCCGAAAGCAGGGCGTGGGTCCCAACGACGATATCCGCCCCGTGGAGCGCCGCCTCCACCGCCTCCCGCTTTGCTTTGGCGGGCAGCGAGCCGGTGAGCAGCACCACCCGAAGCCCCGTGCCCTCCAGCAGCTTCCGAAGGGTTTCGGCGTGCTGCTCGGCTAAAATTTCCGTTGGCGCCATGAATGCGGCCTGCCAGCCGTTTTTTGCGCAGGTATAGCAGAGCGCCGCCGCTACGGCGGTTTTTCCCGAGCCCACATCCCCCTGCACGAGCCGGTTGAGGGGATAGCCGCTCCTCATATCGGCCGCCGCCTCGCTCACCGCGCGGCGCTGGGCGCCGGTGGGAGTGAAGGGCAGGAGGGAGAAAAACTCCTCCGTATAATCCCGCTCGAGCCGCACAGGGGTCTTCTCCCGGGCGCGTCCCTTCAGGCGGGAAAGCCCCAGCATCAGGATGAGGAATTCTTCAAAAATCAGCCGGCGGCGCGCCTCCTCCTGCGCCTCTTCATTTTCCGGGAAATGAATGTTTTGGAGGGCGAACCGCAGGATGCAGAGCGATTCCTCCCGCCGGAGCGAATCGGGCAGATGCTCGAGCCCATCGAGCTCGTCGGCATAATCGGCCAGCGCCGCCCGCACCGCCGCTTCCACCATGCGGGAGGAAAGCCCTTCCGTGGAGCGGTAAACCGGGCGGATGCGCGCGTTTTCCTCAAAGGGGGAAACCTCGGGCGAGGTCATCTGGTAGCGGTACCGCTCGCGGCTGACCTTGCCGTACAGCAGCAGCTTCGCCCCGGCGGTGAAGCGCGCGGCCGCAAAACGATTGTTGAAGAGGATGACCTCCATCTGGTCTTCCCCGTCCGTCACCTCGGCGCGGAACAGGAGCCGCCCGCCGCTGATGCGCGTCTGCTTCGCTTCTTTCGTAACCCGCACGAGAAGGCTTGCGGGCTCGCCCGCGGGCGCTTCCGCGATTTTTTTCGGATGGCTCCAGTCTTCATACGCGCGCGGGTAAAAATGCAAAAGGGCGCCGATGGTATCGACACCCAGTTTATAATAGCTCTGCGCGCGCTTTTCGCCCACGCCTTTTATGTAGCGGATGTCCCTATCCAGTCCGGATGCCATGGGAACCCCCTCCGTGAAAGCCCTGCCTCAGCAGTGCTTATTCCACTGAAATGATGTAGAAATAGACCGGCTGGCCGCCGTTTATAATGGTGATTTCCGCGTTCGGAAGCTTTGCCGCCACCGCGTTCTTCACCGCCTCGGCCTGCTCTTCGCTCACATCCTCGCCGTAAATGAGGGTGACGAAGGAGCTGTCTTTCTTATACAGGCTGCGCGTGAGGCGGACCGCCGCATGGGTGAGGTCCGCATCGGTAAACGAAAGCTTGCCGTTTTCGAGGGCTAAAATCTCGCCCTCGCGGATATTTTTGCCGTCGAAATCGCTGTTGCGCGCGGCAAAGGTGAGCTGGCCGGTGCCGACGTTCTCCGCCGCCTTCGTCATCTCGAGGAGGTTCGATTCGGAGTCGCCGTCCGGGTCGAAGGCGAGCAGCGCCGAAATACCCATGGGGATGGTGCGGGTCTGGAGCACATACACCTTGCGGGTGGCGAGAGGCACCGCCTGCTCCGCCGCCATGATGATATTTTTATTGTTCGGCAGAACGAAAACCGTTTCGGCCGGGGTGGTTTCGATGGCTTTTAAGATATCGTCGGTAGACGGATTCATGGTTTGCCCGCCGCTGACGATCGCATCCGCTCCGAGGTCGCGGAAAAGCTGCTGGACGCCGCCGCCCGCCGCCACCGCCACAAAGCCGAACTTATTTTCCTTCGGCGCGGGGGTATAGGCCGAGGCCGCCGCGAGCTCCGCCTCGTGCTTTGCGCGCTCGTTCTGATCGCGCATATTTTCGATCTTGATATTCACGAGCTGCCCGAAGGAGAGGCCCTTCTGGACCGCCTTGCCGGGATTATCGGTGTGCACGTGCACCTTGATAATCTTTTCATCGTCCACCACCACGACGCAGTCGCCGATGGTTTCGAGATAGGCGCGCAGCTGCAGGGGATCGTTCGATGTGCCCGCCCGCTTCACGATGAACTCGGTGCAGTAGGTAAAGGTGATCTCGCCTTCCCATTCCGCCACCGCATTCTTCTGTGCGGTGGCCGGGGCCGCCTCACCCTGCGCTTCGCCTTCGATCATCCTGCCGTCGCGGAAGACGGAAAGCATGCCTTCAAAAATCAGCAAAACGCCCTTGCCGCCCGCGTCTACCACGCCGGCTTTTTTGAGGACGGGAAGCAGCTCGGGGGTCGTGGCGAGGGCATCCGCAGCCGCTTGGCATACGGTTTCCCATACAGCGACGGCGTCTTCCGTTTCCTCCACCGTTTCCTTGGCTTTTTCCGCCGCGACGCGCGCCACAGTGAGGATGGTGCCCTCCGTCGGCTTCATAACCGCCTTATAGGCCGATTCCACGCCCAGCGCGAGCGACCTCGCGAGATCGCGCCCGCTTGCTTCCGGGACACCCTTCAGCCCTTTGGCAAATCCGCGAAACAGAAGCGACAGAATAACACCCGAATTCCCCCTCGCCCCGCGAAGGAGCGCGGAAGCGGTGATATCCGCAACCTCCGAGGCCGTGCCCGTTTCCGAAACCGCGAGCTCCCTTGCGGCGGAGGAGATGGTCATGGACATGTTCGTACCCGTATCGCCGTCCGGAACCGGGAAAACATTCAGCTCATTCACTTCCTGGCAATGGGCTGAAATATGATTCGAGGCGGAAATAATGGCATCCCGCAGGACCTTACCGTTAACCAAAAATATACACTCCTTTAGCGGTCGTTTCACCGATCGTCACGATTTCATATCGTCAACAAACACGTTGACCTTCTTCACCTGGATGCCGGTGGCCTCCTCAACGGTGTAACGCACCTTATTGACAATACTTTTTACAATCGCGGCAATGTTCACGCCGTAGGTAACAACGATGTGCAGGTCTATGGTGAGGGAGTGGTCGTCTCCCCGCACGTGCACGCCCTTCGAGGGGAAATTCTTTTTGCCCACGAGGCTCCTTAGCCCCTGCGAAGCGCCGTGGACCATCATGCCCGCAACGCCGTAGCAGCTCTGCGCGGCCGTGCCCACCAGCTTTTCAAAATATTCATTGCAGATCTCGATCGTGCCAAGATGGTTTTCCAAACGGATCATACCTGCTGCCTCCTTCACACAGGGCCATGTGCCCCGGATCTCACCGGGGGCAGAGCCCCGGCGGATGAAAACGTTGTTTCTGTTATTGTAACCGGCCTGCCGCCGGAAAACACGGGTTTATTTCGTCCAGCCGCCGATGTTCAGATATACATCGCTCACCGAAGCGCGGACGCCCGTCCCCACCTCGTTCGGATAGGTGAGCACCCCCTGGCGGTAAATCAGCGGGACAAACGGCATAGACTGTTCAAACGCCTCCTTGAACGCGGAAGGCGCGCTTTCCCCGGAACGCAAGCCCGCATACGCCGCCGAGGCGGCCCCGATGGCCAGCCCATGGCTGGAGGCCCCGCCCTGAACGAGAAGGGGGGAAAGGTCCATATCGTTCGAAAGGCGGATTTCACCGATATATAAATCGTAATTCCCTGTTTTGATGCGGTTCGAATACTCCGCAAAGGGGAGCGATTCCACCGTCACCCGAAAGCCCGCATCCTCCAGCTGGCGCTGCAGGAGGGAGGCCGCCATGGTGCGGAAGGCGTTTTCCTGATTGACGAGAAGGGAGACTTCAAGCGCCGTCTGCCCGCTTATACGGACGCCGTCCGCCCGTTCTTCGGTAAACCCGGCCTCTTTCAGGAGGGCGGCGGCTTCTTCTTTACTTTGAATATAAAAGCTTTCGCTGGAAATGTCAAGCGTTTTAAACTGGGGGGGAAGGGGGCCGGTCGCCGCCGCGGCGTAGGAATAATACGCCTTCTGCGCAATCGTTCCACGGTCCACCGCCTTGGAAACCGCCCGGCGTACCGCCTCGTTTCCGAGCGCGCCGCGCGAAGCGTTCACGCCGAGATAAACCAGATTCGTCAGGTTCACGCGGGCGGTCTTGCCGGTGAGGCGGGGGATGGTGCAGTCGGAAAGGTCGGTATAATAGGTGGTGATGCTGCCGATCTGCAGGCTGTTCTGCAGAGCCTCATCGTCCGGCACGTCGGCCAGGCGGATGGTTCCCACCGCGGGCGTCGCGCCGCTGTAATGCGGGTTCGCGGTGAGGAGGGGCGTGGTATCCTTCTTCTGGTAAACATACCGCCCGCTGCCCGCGGGAGTGCCGCTTTCCGCCCCCTCCTGCTTGATGATGGGAAAATCCAGCAGATTTTGGAAGAGGGCGTTCGGCGACGCGAGGGTCACGGAAATATCGCCCCGCCGCACGGACATGGAAGCGATCTGCTGCAGGCCGGCGGCCCATTTCGGATTCGTCTTTGCAAGCCCGAAGGAATACACAACGTCGCTCGGGCGAACGGCCGTGCCGTCTGAAAAAACCGCGCCGTCCCGCAGGGCGATGGTATAGGAAACGCCTTCGCCCGAAATGATTTTAGCAAGGCACAGCTGCGTTTCAAAATTTTCATTGAGATATACGAGCGGCTCGTAGAGAAGGGTGGAAAGATCCTGGTTTTGCTTGCTGGCCGCGGTATAGGGGTTGAGGCTGTCGTTCACATTGAAGGCGAGGATCACCGCATTTTCGGAAAGCGGGCCGGGCGCTTCCGTCCCTTGGGTCGCCGGTTCGGTGGCTGCCGGGGCTTCTTCCCCCCCGTTTCCCCTGCCGCAGGAGCAGAGGAGCAGCAGCGCGGCGAGGCAGAGTGCAATTCCTTTTCGCAAAAACGCCCCCCCTTTCTTTCTGGTTTTGAATGAAACACGCGCCGGCGCCGAAAAAAGCGCCGGAAGCATAAAATTTTCTGAATTTTTATTATATACCTTTTGCCTGCTCTTTTCAAGAAAAAGAGCCCTTTTCTATTCGATGACCAGCCGCTCGGTCTCGAGCGTTTTCCCCGTGGTAAGGTCCGCCGTGAAGAGGCAGGCGTTCAAGAACACGGGGCCTTCTGCATACTCGAACCGCACGGGCAGCTTTTCCTTCATTTTCCGGATAGCGAGCTCCGGCTCCACGCCCAGCACGGAGAGCTTCGGGCCGGTCATGCCGAGATCGGTGATGTAGCCGGTGCCGCCGGGGAGGATATCGTTATCGGCCGTCTGCACATGGGTGTGCGTGCCGAACAGCGCGGTGACGCGGCCGTCCAGATAAAAACCCATCGCCTTCTTTTCCGAGGTGGCCTCCGCGTGGAAATCCACAAACACCGCCTCGGCTCCCGCCTCCTTTGCCTCGCGCACCATGCGGTCGGCCTCCTCAAAGGGGCAGCGCAGGTTTTCCATATATACCACGCCCTGGAGGTTCAGCACCGCCACCCGGTAGGCCCCCCGGTCGAGCAGGCACCAGCCGCGCCCCGGCGCGGAATCAGGATAGTTGCCGGGCCGCAGCAGAAAGGGGCTGCTGTCCAGCTCCTCGTAGATCTCCCGGCGGCGGAAGGTGTGGTTTCCGGTGGTGATAACGTCCGCCCCCGACTGAAAAATATGCTCCGCCGACCGGGGCGTGATGCCGTTGCCGTCCGCCGAGTTTTCGCCGTTGACGATCACTGTGTCTATTTCGTAATGCTTTTTGAGAACGGGCAGCCGCTGCCGCAGCAGCTCGCAGCCGCGGCTCCCGACGACGTCTCCCACCGCAAGCACACGGATTGTTTTCATGTTTCATCCCTCTTTCGCGCCGGCTGCGGCGCATGTATCCATTATAGTATGTCTTGGAAGGGCCTCTTTAAGCCCCGTGGCGCGGATATCCGAATGCCTTGCACGCATTCTGCCGGGAGCACGTGGTGCGAACGGCAGAATTGCCCATCCCGCCGCTCCTGCGGCGTGGGGGCATAAGGCTAGTATAATAACCGCTTTGCGGTTATTATATCACAAAAGCAAACGCGCAGCGTTTGTAAGCGGCTTTGCCGCGCGCGGCGCCGCAGCGCCGCCTTTTGATGGTAAAATGTTCACACGGGGAAAATCTCTGATTTTCGGGGGCGGCAGCGCCGCCCCGGCGCGTTCCACCGCGCCGCCGTGGGGTTATTATACCATGAACGCGGAGCGTGAATGGTATAATTGCCCATCCCGCCGCTCCTGCGGCGTGGGGGCATAAGGCTAGTATAATAACCGCTTTGCGGTTATTATATCACATATTTTCCGGCAATACACCGGCTATTTACGCTCTGCTTTTCCGCCTGCGATTCCCTTTGACTTCATTTGTGAAAAATGTTATAATTCAAATACATTTTTCAGTCAAATTTATGGGGTTTCATGAGGTGCTGTTATGAAAGCAATTGAGGTAAAAGACAAAAAGCAAACCAACCTGATCATCGGGCTGGCCGTGCTGATCGTGATCGGCATCGTCCTCGCGGTGGTATTTTCCACGCGGGGAAATTCCGGCGAAGCCCCCTCGGATAAGTATGTTACGGTAACGGATGAGAACGGCAACCCTGCAACGGATGCAAACGGAAACGTGATTACGAAAGAACGCGAAGAGCCGCTCACCGATTCCGAGGGCAACCCGGTCCCCACCGCGCCGAACGGAAATATCATCCCCACGAGGGAAGACGGCAGCCTCTGGCCCACCACGCCGGACGGATACATCCTCCCCACCCTGCCGAACGGCGAATTCGTGCCGACGAAGGAAAACGGCGGCATCGACCCACAGTATACCACCTCCCCCATATCGGACGGGCCCGACACCACGAAGGTCTACCCCGACGTGATCAATCTCGGCGGTCCCTTCGGAACGGTGCGGCGCGTCAGCGGCAATGTTTTCGAGGGCACCTTCGATCCCGCTTCCATGCCCGACCTCATCACGGACGTCACCTATGAAAACAACCGCGTTACCTTCACGAAGGGATTTTATCTGAAAGACTGGTACGGAGATTACCAGGTGAAGCAGCTCATCTATTACCGCTATATGGATTCCGTGGATGAAGACGGCACGCCGGACGGCGGCTATATGCCCCAGGCAAACTTCACGCCCAGCGAAACAGACGCCGTGGTCTTCCTTCACCCGGAGAGCATCTCCTCGGGCCGCGTGGATTTGATCGACAACGATCTTTTCCTCCATTTCCAAATCGAATTTGTTTCCTGACGCAGCAGACTTCAGCCCCGGCCGTTTTTGGGCCGGGGCTGTTAGCGTTCTGACTCCCCGGGCAGGGAGAAAGGCCGCAAAACTGTGAATTTTATGCGGTTTTCGCGGGTTATGGCTTCCGGAATTTGTGGAACTTTTCAGTTTTGTGAACACTTTTTCTTGACACATGCGCTTTATTGCATTAAAATAGTAACGATAATGGTGTAATTATGGGCATTCAATATATTGGGGTTCACGCCGCCCCGCCCACAAAGAGGCGATTTTCATATAGGAGGTGCATTGCAAAATGCCCGGATTTATTATTCCGCTGCTGTCGGCAGTCGGCAGCGGCATCGTGTTTGGTATATTGGCTTTCTTTTTAGGGATAAATCATCGCAAACGCCAGGCGGAAGCGGCCATTGGCTCCGCAGAGCAGGAAGCGAAACGAATGGTAAGCGAAGCTATCAAACAGGCAGAAGCAAAGAAAAAAGAAACCCTTCTCGAAGCAAAGGATGAAATCCACCGTCTCCGCAGCGATGCGGAAAAGGAAATGCGCGAGCGCCGCAGCGAGGTGCAGCGTCAGGAACGCCGTATCGTGCAGAAGGAAGAATCGCTCGACCGCAAGCTCGACGCCCTCGAGGAAAAAGAGGCGAAGCTCGCAAAGAAGCACAAGGAAGCAGACGAAAAGCTGGCCGAGGCGGAAGAAGTCAAGAAGAGCCAGTTTGAGATGCTGGAACGCATCTCCGGCCTCACCATGGAGCAGGCGAAGGACCTTCTCCTCACCAATCTGGACGGCGAGCTCACGCACGAAAAGGCCGTCCGCGTGATGGATTTCGAACAGCAGTTCAAAGACGAGGTAGACCAGAAGGCCAAGGAGCTCATCTCGCAGGCCGTGCAGCGCTGCGCGGCGGACCATTCCTCCGAAGCCACGGTTTCGGTCGTTCCCCTGCCGAACGATGAGATGAAGGGCCGCATCATCGGCCGCGAAGGGCGGAACATCCGCTCCCTCGAAACCCTCACCGGCGTGGACCTTATTATTGACGATACGCCCGAAGCCATCACCCTTTCCTGCTTTGACCCGGTCCGCCGCGAGGTGGCGCGCATCGCGCTCGAACGCCTCATTTCAGACGGACGCATCCACCCCACCCGCATCGAGGAAATGGTGGATAAGGCAAAACACGAGGTGGATGTACGCATCAAGCAGGAAGGAGAGCGCGCCGTAATCGAAGCGGGCGTGCACGGTGTGCACCCCGAGGTAATCAAGCTGCTCGGCCGTATGGTTTACCGCACCAGCTACGGCCAGAACGTGCTCAACCATTCCCTGGAGGTTTCCCATCTCGCCGGCATCATGGCGGCGGAACTGGGCGTGGACGTAGCGGTTGCCAAGCGCGCCGGCCTGCTGCATGACCTCGGCAAATCCATCGACCATGAGGTAGAAGGCTCCCACGTGCAGATCGGCGTCGATCTCGCGCGCAAATATAAGGAAAGCGAAGCGGTCATCCACGCGATTCACGCGCATCACGGAGACGTTGAGGCGAAAACCGTTATCGCCTGCCTCGTGCAGGCTGCCGACGCCATCTCCGCCGCCCGCCCGGGCGCGCGCCGCGAGAACCTCGAGAATTACATCAAGCGTCTCGAAAAGCTGGAGGAAATCGCAAACTCCTTCCACGGCGTGGAAAAATCCTTCGCCATCCAGGCCGGCCGCGAAATCCGCATCATGGTAAAGCCGGAGCAGGTGAGCGACGACCAGATGGTCCTGCTCTCCCGCGAGGTCGCGAAAAAAATCGAAGCGGACCTGAGCTATCCAGGCCAGATCAAGGTGCATGTAATCCGCGAGAGCCGCACCATCGAATTTGCAAAATAAACCGGACATATTGCCCCGGCTTTTAGCCGGGGCTTTTTCTTTTCCCTCCTGCTGGACTTTTGCCGCAACAGTGCTATAATAACCGAGAGCATGCGGCCGCCGGGGAGGCTGGCCGTTCCGGCTGCGGAGCGCGCCGGAAAATGCAGGCGATACCATCCGAATACAACGTGTTTTCGCGGAAGCCTGAAAAGGGCAGGGTTACTGGGCGTTTTTTTCATACACGAGCAAGCCCGTAAACGCCCGCTGCCCTGCCTTTTCCATTTTCCCCGCGAAAAATCTTCGGCCTCAAGCGAAAAATTTTTGTTGCTTTCATGGCGGCGAAATCCGCAAGGCCCAGCGCCTTGCTATGACCGGCAGCGCCGAAAGCGGCAAAAAGGTTCGCTTGCGGCGCATGGTACTCGGATGGTATCAGCCTACACATATCGTTTTGGAAAGGAGCGGTTCCGGTTGCACAGACAACGTCGGTTCGATTCCCCCATCCATGAAACGCTGGCCATCGGCCTCTGCCTCGCTTTTGTGGGCGGATTTCTGGATGCATATACCTATTTTCTGCGGGGCGGCGTGTTTGCCAACGCCCAAACGGGCAACCTGGTCTTGCTCGGAATCGAATTCGCAGAGAAAAACTTCCTCGGCGCGTTTTATTACCTCATCCCCGTGGGGGCCTTTTTTGCCGGGGTGCTGATAACCGAGCTGCTGAAAAACCGTTTCACCGCCACTGCTTTTCTGGAATGGCAGCACATCGTGCTGCTTGCGGAAATCCTGCTGCTGTGCGCGGTGGGCTTTCTGCCGGCAGAAACGCCAGACGCGATCATTAACGTGACCGTTTCCTTCATCTGCTCCCTGCAGGTGAACAGCTTCCGCGCCACACGCGGCCTGCCCTATGCTTCCACCATGTGTACGGGGAACCTGCGCAGCGCGGCGGAGCAGTGTTACCGCTTTCTCAGCGGCGACCGCCCGGCCGGGCGGAATATGGCGCGCTATCTCATGATTATCTTCGCCTTTTGCATCGGCGCAGCGGGCGGCGCATTCCTCAGCCGTATTTGGGGCACCTTCAGCATCCTTCTCTGCTGCGCGGTCCTCGGCATCGTATTCCTCGCGATGCTCTTCGGCGGCGCGGTGGCCGCCCCCACCCGTGGCGAATAGGCGTTTCCCCACACCCTTATAAAACGCAGCATCAGAAACAGCTTCAGCAGAATGGAGCGGCGGCTGTTTTTCGGTGCTATGGCTTAGAAGCCGCACTCGGATTTTAGGTTCTCGTTCCACACGGTGAATGAACAGCGAAACAATAAAATAGGAAAGCCCCGGAAAATATCCGGGGCTTTCTTTGTTTCTATCGCTCACCGATGCTATTCTTCCGCGACGTCCATCGCCTTCTCCGCCCGGGGCAGCTCCTTTTCAAAGGTAATATCGATGCCGCCGTTCACGGAATATGCCTCGAGCTTTTTCGCGGTGTTTCCTTCCCTGTCTTCTAGATTGTTTTTGCCCTGCACGGTCTGGGCGCGAATGGTATAATCCTCTTCGTTTCCGTTAATGTAACCACGGATCTTGCCGTTGGTGGTTTGCAGAAGAATCGATTTCGATTCGAGCTTATCCACATAAATCTTGCCGTTGGTGGTTTCGAGGCCGATTTGGGGGGCGGCGAGGCCGCGTGCGTCGATCGGGCCGTTGCTGGTGACCACTTCCACGGAGCCGTCCGTCACGACGTCGTCAAACTGGACCCGGCTGTTGTCGCTCCTGAGGGAAATGGACTGCGCGCTCAGGTCGGAGAAGGCCATAGACCCGCTCGTGGTATTGCAAACGATCTCATCGAGATGCTCGAGCTTCCGGATCTTCAGGTTGATGCTAGTGGTATCCACATGGATGCTTCCCGCATAGCGGGTTGGCACTTCGATCTTCATTTTGAGGTTGATATGATCGAACCAGCCGAGGCTGGCCGTTTTTTTGAGCTTTGCGCTTTCGGTTTTATCGATCCTGAGGACGCCGTTCTCCTCCACGATGGTGAAGGGTTCGAGCTCCCGCTCGTTGTATGATATGGTGAGAAGCGGCTCGGTGGTGGAAACGATTTCGATATCCACATCCTCCGTGCCGATCCAGATATCGGAAAGCTGTGAAAGCCCGTTCTGATAGACCTTAGAGACCACATTCTGCTGGGTGGAAAGCCTTGCCAAATCCCAGTTCACCACCGCGAGCGACGCACTGGATATCAGAATGCCGACGATCAGCACGATACTTGCAGCAAGCAAAACTTTTTTTACAAGCTTCATAGCGAGGCCATCCTCCTTCTGATAAATTCCTTTGTTTTTCGCCTGATCTTCCGGTCGGCCTTGCGCACCCAGCCGACGAGCTTGATCCCGGCCGCCAAAAGCAAAACGGAAAGACTCCCGCAGATGAGGCTCAGCCCCATCTGGAGGCCGCCGGCCGCGGCGTTGGAGGGAAAGAAAATGAGGGAGGAAACGATGCCGGTCACAAACGCCACCGCGAGCCCCAGCACCAGCAGGAATACGACCGCGATAGACAGCCACAGAAGCACATAACAAACGAGCGCCGCCCCCGCTGCGATCAGCGCCGCGCCAATCCACAGAGGCGAAGTCAGCACCGCCGCCGCGGCGAGCATCGCCTTCTGTGCGGCGCTGAGGGGCTTTCTCCGTTCCGGGACTTCCTCCAGCGCCTCCCGGCAGATTTCCTCGGGCGGCGGAAAGGCAGCAATGATTTCTTCTTCACTTTCCCCCTGCCGCAGGCGGCCTTCCAGCTGCGCGCGGTATTTTTTGATCCGTTTGTGCCGCTCCGGAAGCGGCAGCTCCGCCATTCCGGCGCTGAGGTGTTTCAGGAATTCCTGCTTTTTCATGCCGCTCCCCCTTTCCCTGCCTGCACCCCCTAGGCGATACCATCCGAGTACCCTGCGCCGCAAGCGGATCCTTTTTGCCGCTTTCGGCGTTGCCGGTCATAGCAAGGCGCTGGGCCTTGCGGCTTCCGCGAAAAACACATTGTATTCTGATCGTATCGCCTAGGCGTTTCGATATACGTTATATGTATTGTACCCCGCCGCGCCGTATGCTGTCAATAAAGGGATCTTTTTTTTCGGCCGAACGGGTAACTAGGCGATACCATCCGAGTACCCTGCGCCGCAAGCGGATCCTTTTTGCCGCTTGAGACCGAAAACCTTTCACGAAGAGGATGGAAAGGCAGGGCGGTGCCCATAGGCTGCTTGCGTTGGCAATAAGCGCCCGTCTTCCTCGTTTTTCAGGCTCCCGCAAAAAACACATTGTATTCTGATGCTATCTCCTGCACAAAAAAATCCCACGGAGAGGCCTTTGGCCCGTCCGTGGGATCAGATTCGGTTTTCGCTTATTCGTCCTTACCGCTTTCGCAGTCGCAGGAGCAGCCGTCATCGCAGCACTCGATCTCGAACTCCAGCTTTTCGCCGCAGTTGGGGCACTCGATCTCGCCTTCGGAAAGAAGGTCTTCATCGAGGCAGATCGTGTCGCCGCAGTTGGGGCACTCCACTTCGTAATAAGGCTCGTCGTCATCGCCGCAGCAATCGCACTCGTCTTCCCCGTAAAAATCGTCTTCCAGGGCGCCGAGGTCTTCGTCGATTACGTCGATTTCCTCGCTGAGTTCCGCAACGCCGTCTTCCAGATCAGCGGTAGTGAGGGCCAGGTCTTCCAGAACGTCCACTATAGACTTCATGATTTTGGTGTTGGGAGAATCGTCCCACTCGATTGCGTCCATCAGGCCGCGGATATATGCTACTTTTTCACTGGCGGTCATAGCTTTTTCCTCCTTTTTCCCGCACGGAACAGGCAATTTCCGGCCGCCGTGCGGCAAAACGCGGCCGTGCCCCCGGGGCTTTTCCCCGGCTGTTTCTGAATTTTATGCGCGTTCCATATACTCGCCGGTGCGGGTATCCACACGGATGACCTCGCCCTGGTCGATGAACAGCGGGACCTTGATGACCGCGCCCGTTTCCAGGGTGGCCGGCTTGGTCGCATTGGTGGCGGTGTCTCCCTTGAAGCCCGGGTCGGTCTCCGTGATCTGGAGCTCCACGAAGTTCGGGGGTTCCACGCCGAACACCTTGCCCTTGTAAGAAAGGACGCGGCAGTCCATATTTTCCTTCACAAAACGGAAGTTATCCGAAAGCTCGTCTTTGCTGATGGGGATCTGCTCGTAGGTCTCGTTGTCCATAAAATAGTATAAGTCGCCATCGTTATACATATACTGCATTTCGCGGCGCTCCACGAAGGCGGTGGGGAACTTTTCCGTGGGGCTGAAGGTGCGCTCCACCACAGAGCCCGCGATCACGTTCTTGATTTTCGTTCTGACAAAAGCGGCGCCCTTGCCCGGCTTTACATGCTGGAACTCGATGATCTGATACACAGAACCATCCATTTCAAAGGTCATGCCGTTTCTGAAATCACCTGCTGAAACCATAATTTCATTCTCCATTCCGCCGCTATGCACGGCAATATTGAGCTCGATTCTCCCCGCCCCGCATAGAGGGGGGGCGCTGTGCCACCGCAGCCGGAGTTTTATCCGGGCAAACGGGCGGGAAGACCGTTTTAAAAACAAAGGAAAACACGAAGGGGCGCTTTTCGTAAGAAAAATAGAAAAGCAGGGTTCGAGCATCCGTTCTGGGCCTGGGGCCCCAAGGGCCGGAACCGAATCGTTCCTCAGAATTTCGGAGGTTCTGTTTTGGAGCAAGGCGAAAAGCGCAGGAAACCTTTCCATTCATCCCGGGCACTTTTAACGCGGCTCCGGGCAAAACAGGCGAATCTGCGGCCGTTCTTGCCTCTGGAACGCCGCCCCGTCTTTCCTCATTTTAAACACACCGTTATTCTATCGTATTTCGCATGCATTTTCAAGAAGATTTTTCCGCAGCGCCTTAATTTTAGCCTTCTTCGGGAATAAGCCCGCCCGTTTCCAGCAGGGCGCGCAGGTAAAGGGCGGCGGAAAAGGGCTTTGCGGCGGCAGCCACCGGGAGGGCGGCGGAAAAGGGCTCTTTGCCGCCAAAAAAGCCGCCCGTAAGCGCACAGCAGAGCCGGCGCTCCAGGGGGCGTACCCCGTCTCCCTTCGTTTCGCGCAGCGCCTGGATGAGGCGCGAAGCCGCCTGCTCCTCCTGCGGAAATGATTTCGTTTCCTCAAAGTAGGCCGCTAAGAGCGCCTCGTTAAACTCCGGGAAAGAATAGATGACGAGGCGCGGAAGGCCGAAGAGATCTCCCGCGGTTTCGGCGAGGGAGAGAAGGGCGGCGCTGTCGATCCGGCGGCGTCCCGGCAGGAAGGGGAACGCGAGCTCCGGCTCCCCCTCCTTTTTTACACGGCGAAGGCCGGAGCCTGTGCGGTGCAGAAGGGCGGCAAGCGACTGCCGCAGGAATACCAGGTTTCCGGCCGCCTCTCCCTTGCGGAAGGTGTATAGGTTCCCTTCATAAAAGCCGAACTCGCGGCAGGCGTCCAGATAGCCGAGCCGGATATTATTCTTTGCGTTTTCCGCGGTAAAATCCACAATGCTCCCCGTCTGTGCCGAAGGCACAATGAATTTGATATTGATATTTTTCCGGTTCTTCACGCCCATGGAGCTTTTCACCCCGATGGCGCGCAGATCCACGGCGAGTATCTCCGTTGCCCCGCGCTCCGTTGCCATGCGCAGGGGGAGGTTGTCGTAATACCCGCCGTCGATGAACTCCCTGCCGTCCATTTTATAGGGCTGGAACAGCGGGTAACAGGCGGCGCTCGCCAGCAGGTAATCGTTGAGCTGCCCCTCGGGGATATCCTCGAGAAAAAGCGTATGTTTTTCGAGCGGTGCCACCGAAACGGTGACGATGCCGAACTCCTGAGGCGCCTGCCTCACTCGTTTTTCATCCACATATTCGTTGAGCAGGTCGCCTAAGGGGGAAGCGTCCATCCCGCCCTTGCGGATCACTTCGTTTACGAACATGCGGATAGTGCCCTTGAAATCGAGCCCGCCGAGGTCGAGCGGCTCCTCGAGCTTCAGGATTTTATCCGTGGTGATGGATTCCCATATTTCCACGGCCTTGTTAAAATCGTCCTGCATCATCAGCGCGCCGTTGAGCGCGCCCACCGAGGTCCCGGTGATGATCTCCGGAACAAAATCCGTTTCCCGCATGGCCTGCCATACGCCGACCTCATACGCGCCCTTTGCGCCGCCGCCCGAAAGCACCACCGCCCGTTTCATCTGCCGCCTCCCCTTTCCTTTGCCGAACCGTTTTCCTGTTTTCCATGCACGCAGCATGCGAATGGGCTGCGCGCCGGTATCATGCCGGTTATCTGACTAGGCGATACCATCCGAGTACCATGCGCCACGAGCGGGTGCTTTTCCGCTTTCGGCGCTGCCGGTCATGGCAGGGCGCGGGACCTTGCGGCTCCCGCGAAAAACATATTGGATTCAGGTGGTATCGCCTACCCCATCCATAGTTTACCATACCCCGCCCCGTTTGAAAACCGATTCGCCAAAATACAACTTTTTACACAAAAAGATAAAATTATTCGGGAAAACGGTGCGCCGCGGCTTTTTGCGCCGCAAAAAAAGGGCTCCGGAAAACCGGAGCCCTTCGGGTGCATAAAAATCGGATACCAAATTTATGCTTCTTCCCTCATTTTTGCAAAGCACTCGCTGCAGTATACCGGGCGATCCTCACGCGGACGGAAGGGAACCTTCGCTTCGCAACCGCAGGAAGCGCACGTTGCGGTGAACATTTCTCTTTCCGGACGGGAAGCAGCCTTGCGGGCGTCGCGGCAGGCCTTGCAGCGCTGCGGCTCGTTTACGAATCCCTTGGATTCATAGAACTCCTGCTCGCCCGCGGTGAATACGAATTCGGAACCGCAGTCTTTGCAAATAAGGGTCTTGTCTTCGAACATGTTTCTTTTACCTCGCTTGTAAATTGATTTGCCCCATGGCGGACTCGCACCGCCGGATTGGTGTGACCAACGCTTAACTCAAGCTACGTGGGCATATTTCGCGGCCTTTCCGAAAGGAAAAGAGCCGTGATAAATGAAAAGAGTGTGTTACCTCAGCTTATGCCTCACACGCTGCAGCGCATTGTCCACAACCTTGGTGGTGGTTTGGAGCCGCTGTGCGATATCGGAGTAGCTATGGCCGCCGAGATAGAGATGAAGGACGTTCCGTTCCAGCCCGGAGAGAGTGTGTTCGATTTTGCTTTCCAGCTGGCGGACGTCTTCCCTTAGAATGGCGGCCTCTTCCGGTGTGACGCCGGAAGAAGAGCATAGCTCATGGAAAGGAAGACCGGAAGTAATATCGCTGAAAGAAATCAATCTGGAGGAAGGAATCTTCTTTTTGTTCTGCGTTTCACGCACTGCCGAAAGGATGGTGCGGTCGATGCAGAGGTAAGCATAGGTGCCGAAGGAGGCGCCGAGGCCCGGATCGTAGGAACGGACAGCCTTCAGAAAGCCGATGAGGCCTTCCTGCACGAGGTCTTCCATATCCACCGGGGCGCCGGCAAACCGCGCTGCGCGCGACCGGACAAGCGGCAAATATCTCCCGGCGAGCTCGGCGAGCGCTTCCTCGCTGCCCGCCCTTGCGGCCGGAACGAGCGCATCGTCTTCCCTGCCGGAGCAGCCGGAGGCTTCTTGAAAGCCGGACATGATGCCACTCCACCTTAAAACAAAAAGAACATTATGTTTATAATAACACTTTTTTCTTATTTGTCAACTCTTATTATTTTCCGAAGAGGCCGTCCACCAATCCGGCGAACCCGAGGAAGGAAAGCGAGACGATGGAGGCGGCGATGAGCGTGATGGGAAGCCCGCGCAGGCTCTTCGGGATATCGCACGCCTCGAGCCGTTCGCGCACGCCCGCGAACAGCACCATGGCCACGAGGAACCCGATCCCCGCACCCGCCGCGTTGACGAGCGACTGCACATAATCGAACCCCTTCGTGAAATTGAGGATGGTCACGCCCAGCACCGCGCAGTTGGTGGTGATGAGGGGAAGATAAATCCCGAGCGACTGATAGAGCGCCGGGATATATTTCCGCAGGATGATCTCCACCAGCTGTACCAGCGCCGCAATCACCAGAATGAACACGATGGTTTGCAGGTACCCGAAGCCGTGCGGCTCGAGCAGATAGGCATGCAGCGGGTAAGTCACCGCCGTTGCAATCACCATCACGAAGGTGACGGCGGCGCTCATACCCACGGCCGTGTTGAGCTTTTTCGATACCCCGAGGAAGGGGCAGATGCCGAGGAACTTCGAAAGGACGAAATTCTCGGTGAGGATGGCGGTAAGAAGGATAGCCAGCATCTGCATCAGCGCTCACCTCCGTTCTCCCGCACGGCGCAGTGCTCCGCGGAGGGGCAGCCCATGCAGGCCTTGCCTGCGGCCGGAGCCCTGCCGGCGCGCTCGCTCAGCTTATTGGCGAGGGCCACCAGCACGCCGAACACGAAGAAGCCCCCCGGCGGAAGGATCATCACGATCATGGGCTCGATGCTGCCGGCGGTAACCGCCATGCCGAAAATCGTGCCGCTGCCGAGCAGCTCGCGGACGGCGCCCATAAGCACCAGCGTCGCCGTGAAGCCGGCGCCCATGCCGAGGCCGTCCAAAACGGAGGGCAGCACCTTATTTTTGCTTGCAAACATCTCCGCACGCGCGAGGATGATGCAGTTTACGACGATGAGGGGCAGGTAGATGCCGAGGCTCTTGTCGATAGCGGGGGCGTAGGCCTTCACGAGCATCTGCACGAGCGTTACGAAGCCCGCGATGATGGTGATATAGGCGGGGATGCGGACGCGGTCCGGGATGATTTTACGCGTGGCGGAAATGACCGCGTTGCTCCCAACGAGCACCAGCGTTGCCGCGAGTCCCATGCCGAGGCCGTTTTCCGCCATAGTGGTAACGGCGAGCGTGGGGCAGGTGCCGAGCACGAGGCGCAGCACCGGGTTTTCCTGAATGATTCCTTTGGAAAATTCCTTCCACAGGCCCTTAGCCATTCGCTTCCCCTCCCTTCACTGTTTCATAACGCGCGAGCGCTTGGTTCACCGCTTCGGTCACGGCGCGGCTCGTGATGGTGGCCCCGGTGATCGCGCCGATCTCGCTTTCGCCTCCCGCGCTGTTTTTCGCAACGCTCAGCTGCCCGCCCTTGCCCGTATACTGGGAACGGAAGCCTTCCTCCCCGGCGCGCTGGCCGAGGCCGGGCGTTTCATTGCTCTCGAGCAGCTGCACACCGGTGATTTTGCCTTCCGTATCCACGCCGGTCATCACGGAAATATCGCCGCCGTAGCCCTTGGAGGCGGTCACGAACACATAGCCCTTCGTTTCCTCGCCCGATTTGCCCACCCAGAAAAGCAGGCTGCTTTCGGGCGGCGTTTTATAGGAATCGCAGCCGGGCAGCACCTGCCGCATGCTTTCTTCCTGCGCGCTGGCCGCCGCTTTGGCAATGGGCCGCTCCGTGGCGGCGTTGGTCGCCGCGAGCAGCAGGGTTACAATAAAGCAGATGGCGCATAAAACAAGCGCCGGGCGGAGAATGCCGCTCCCATTATTTTTCATTCTTCACACGCTCCCTTCCAAAGGGTTTCGGCGCGGTAAACCGCTCGATCAGAGGCGTGAGGATATTCATCAGCAGGATGGAATAGGACACTCCCTCCGGAAGGGACGCGTATACCCGGATCAGCGTGGTAATCACGCCGCATCCCACGGCGAAAATGATTTTCCCCCTGCGCGTTAAGGGGCTGGTGGTATAATCGGTCGCCATGAAAATGGCTCCGAGCAGAAGGCCGCCGGAAAGCACCGCGTAAAGCGGGTCCCTCCCGAGGAGGAAGGAAAGCAGCGCCACCGTTCCGACAAAAACGACCGGGACCGTGGGGGAAATCACGCGCCGCCCCATGAGATACAGCCCGCCGAACAGCAGGAACACCGCGCTCGTTTCCCCGATGCACCCGCCCCGGATGCCGATGAACATTTCCCATGCCGTCGGCAGCTGGGAAAGGTCCCCGGAAGAGATCAGGGCGAGCGGGGTGGCGGTGGTCACGGCCCCATAGGTGCCGGCGTTCGGCGCGAGCCAAGTGGTCATCGCGGCGGGGAAGGATACCATTAGCACGATGCGGGCGGTGATGGCGGGATTGGCAAAATTCTGCCCGATGCCGCCAAACAGCTGCTTCACGATCACAATGGCCACAAACGCGCCGATTGCCGCCATCCAGAGCGGGATGGTGGGCGGCAGGTTATAGGCCAGAAGAAGGCCGGTTACCACGGCGGACAAATCCCCCACCGACTGCCGCCGCTTCAAAACGACGCGGGTGAGAAATTCGAACACGACCGAGCAGGATACCGACACGGCAATCACCAGAAAGGCCCGCCAGCCGAACAGGAACACCGAAAACGCGCCCGCCGGGATCAGGGCGATGATTACATCCAGCATGATCGAACGGGTGCTTATTCCGCCCCGCAGATGGGGGGAGGGAGATACGATAAGCTTTTCATCCATCGGTTATTTACCCGCCTTTCTGAGCTGTGCTTTGCCGAGCCGCATCTGCTGTACGAGGTTCCGGTGCGCGGGGCAGACATAGGCGCAGCTCCCGCATTCCATGCAGGAGGTTATCCCGTAAGCCTTCAGCCCCTCCGCATCGCCCGCACGGGCGTACCGCTCGAGGACGGTGGGCATGAGCGACATCGGGCAGGCCCTCACGCACCGACCGCAGCGGATGCAGGGCTCTTCTTCCGGCAGCAGGGCGTCCGGCTTTGCAAACGCCAAAATCGCATTGTTTTGCTTGAGCACCGGCATTTCATCATCGGTGAGCGCGAGGCCCATCATGGGGCCGCCCATCAGGAGCTTTTTCGGTTTTCTGCGGTAGCCGCCGCAGAATTCGATCACGTCCTTTACCGCCGTCCCGAGCGGGACGATTACGTTCTGCGGGTTTCCCACCGCGGAGCCGTCCACCGTGAGGCGCTTTGAAACGAGCGGCATGCCCGTTTGCAGGTAATCGGCGAGCTTGCCCACGCTCGTAACGTTCATGACGATGCAGCCCACGTCCGACGGGAGCTTGCCAGGAGGAACCTCCCGCCCGGTGACCGACTGGATGAGCACCTTTTCCGCCCCCTGCGGGTAACGGGATTTCAGTTCCATCACACGGACGCGGTTGTCGATATCCCGGCTGTCGTTCGCAATTTTGCATAAGAGCTCGATTGCGTCCGGTTTATTGTCCTCCACCGCGATGATGACGCGGGGGACGTTCAGAAGAGTAAGCAGGCGAAAGACGCCATACATGATGTTATCCGCATTTTCGAGGATCTCCCGGTGGTCGGAGGTGATGAAGGGCTCGCATTCCGCCGCGTTGATGATGAGCGTATCGATCTTCGCCCCTTCGGGCGGGGTGAGCTTCACATGCATGGGAAAGCCCGCGCCGCCGAGACCCACGAGCCCGCAGTCGCGCGCCGCCTTCGCCAGCTCCTCCCGGCTCGCCGCCTGCGGCGGCCGGAGGCCCTCGAAGGGCTCCATTTTGCCGTCCGATTCGATGACCACCGCTTCGGACATCTGCCCCGAGGGGAGCATCACCTGTTTGATCGCTTTGACCGTCCCCGAAACGCTCGCGTGGATGGGGGCCGTTATGTAGGCATCGCTGTCTCCCACGACCTCGCCGACCTTTACGGCGTCTCCCGGCTTTACCGTCGTCTTACAGGCGGGGCCGATGTGCTGCTGCATGAGCAGGGTGACCGTTTCCGGGGGAGGCATGACGGTGGATTTCCTGTTTTCGGTGTTTTTATAATGGGGCACCGCCGCGCCATAGCGTTTGCGCACTTTCGGGCGGAGCACCTCGGTGCCGGGTTGCTGTTTCATGGCTTTGGCTCCTTTGTATCGGATTTCGCGGGCGGAAAGGCCCGCCGCATCTGCCTTTGCAGAAGGGGTAGCGTAATATGGGAAATGAGCCCGGTAAGCAGCCCGAAGGCCGTACCGAACACAATGAGCAGGGGTAAATAAAACACGAGCGCCGCCGTTTTGGTGAGGAGCATAGCCCCGAGCAGCTGACCGAGATTGTGCAGCACGCCGCCGCACACGCCCGCCCCCACGAGGCCAAAGCCCCGGAAGCGGAGCAGCAGCACCATGCCCGCCGTGCTGAGAAGGCCGCCGAGGAAGCTCAGGAGGCCC
This sequence comes from uncultured Clostridia bacterium, assembly GCA_958436475.1. Classification (GTDB taxonomy): domain Bacteria; phylum Bacillota; class Clostridia; order Oscillospirales; family Acutalibacteraceae; genus CAUBKG01. Next base: position 14,257 of record CAUBKG010000002.1, on the reverse strand, counting down.
GCTGCTATTCCGCGCGTCAACAGGGCAAAAAACGCCTTGAGCCCCACGAGCAGAAAGGCCGGGCCCGCGCCGAACACGGAGGCTGCATAGAGCACCGCGAGATTCGAAATCCCCGGCTTTGCACCGGGCGGAAGGAAGGGGAGGGGCGGGAGCAGACCCTCGAGGAAGGAAAGGGTGAGCGCCAGAGCGCCGAGCATACCGATCAGCGCCGTGCGCGCGGCCTTGCCGCCGCGCGGATTCATCGGCCGCCCTCCCCGGAAACGATCTCCACGGAGACGCGCTCGGGCAGGCAGACCGCCGTTTCCCCCGGCCGGCCGATGAAGCCCGTCTCCACGCAGATTTGATCCGGGCAGGGGGAGGAGCGGATGCGTATCTTCCCTTCCGCTATTTCGAAAACGACCCCGCCCACGGGGATTTCCGCAGGCGTGGAAGAGGAATATTCGGATAGATCGAGGCGCAGCACGGGTTCGCCGTCCTGCCGGATAACCGCCTGCGCGCCCTCGCCCCGCGGCCAGAACAGCAAAGCCAGCAGAAGGGCCAGCAGGAGAAAGCTGAGAATCAGGAGCCAGTCGCTCCGTTTGATGATCCGGTGTGTTTTCATGAAATCACCGTCCAGCCTTCCGAGGGGGTGAAGGAAGCATGGAGGCCCGGCGTGAGGAATATCTCGCCCCGCGACGCAATAAAGATCCCCTCCGCGCCGTATTCCCGGAGAAGCTCTACCCCCTTTTCCCGCCCCAGCACGAAGCAGGCGGTGGAGAGCTCGTCGCTCAAAATTCCGGAACCGCACACCACCGTAACGGAGCAAAGCCCGGTTTCGGCGGGGTAGCCGGTGGCGCTGTCCAATATATGATGATAGGCTTTTCCATCCACGGTCAGCGTTTTTTCATAGCTGCCGGAGGTGGAAATGAACCCTTCGGCCAGCAGCAGCGTACCTACGGTTTCAGAGGCGCTCCCAAAGGGGTCCCGCACGCGGACGGGCCAGTTCCCCCCGTCCGGTGTTTTGCCGGAAACGGCGATGCTGCCGCCCGCGTAGGCCAAAAAGTCCTTCATTCCCGCTTCGCGGAGGGTTTGCGCCATCGCATCGCACGCGGCCCCCTTTCCCGCCGCGCCGAGGTCCAGCCGCATGCCTTCCGGCAGAGTAATATGCTGGCCGCTGAGAATAATATTCCGGTAATTGCAGAGCGGTATTGCGGCGGCGATTTCTTCCGGGCGGGGCAGCCGCGCGGCTTCCGTGCCGATGCTCCAAAGCGAGCTCAGCGCGCCGACGGCGGGATTGAACGCGCCGCCGCTTTTTTCGGCGGTATTGAGGCTCTGGCGGAGGAAGGCGGCAAGCTCTTCGGAAAGCTCCCTTTCCCCCGCGTTTACGCGGGCGAGCCCGGCATTCTCCCGGGAAGCGGACAGCACCGTTTCCAGCCGGCTGCAGGCCGCGAGGGCAGCCCCCGCCGCTTCCCCCGCCGCTTTCTCCTGCCGGGAAGCGCACTGCACCCCCGCGACCGTACCCATGGCATAGCCGGTTTTCTGCACCAGCCGCCGGGGCGGAACGCAAAAGCGGTACACCGCAGCCCCCGCAATGCCGAGGCAGAGCAGCAGGATCACCGCGATCTGAACTTTTTCCAGCCGAGTTTTTCCCCGCATCCGCATCCTGAAGCGCGCCGGGCTTCCGCATGGCTTTCCGTTGAGGAGAACAGCCACATACTTGCCTGTTTTGCTTGCGAAAAGCCGCCCTCCGGCACGCGTTTCCTTCCCGCGGGGAAGGTCAGCACGCCCCCTCCGCTCATTTGATTGTGCGCTCCCGAAGCGGTTTCCCCGTTTCGGGAGCGCATGGATATTTTTATTTTATCTGTTTTCCCCCCTGAATGCAATCCCATTTTTCGACAGGGCGGCCCTCCTCCCGCCGAAGCCGGCAAACAAAAAGCCGCCCGGCCCAGCGGGTTTTCCCCGCGGGTCGGGCGGCTGTGAGCGTCTTTCTGCGTTTACGCGCCGGTATACGCCGTGTAGATCGCCTTTGCATCTTCAATATTATACTGTGCGGTAGAGCGATCTCCCTCTGCGCCGAGGGTGATGAGGATATATTCCGTGCCTCCGCTTTTGGCAAGGCTCGCAAGGCAGAGGCCTGCTTCGTCTGTATAGCCGGTTTTTCCGCCCAGGATGGTCACGCCGGAAAAGCTGGCATCGGGGAGCGAGCGGAACATCGAGCTGCGCACGGTGATGCCGTCCGGATGACGGTTGGTGGAAGCGGTGGAATACCTCTCGCTCGTGAAAATCTTGCGGAAGGTCTGGTTTTCGAGCGCATGCCGAAGCAGCTTTGCGAGGTCCTCCGCCGTGCTGTAATGGTTATCGTCCGGCAGGCCGGTCACGTTGCTGAAGTGCGTGTTTTCCATCCCCAGCTCCGCGGCCTTTTGGTTCATTGCTTCCACAAACGCCCGGTCGGAGCCCGAAATATACGCTGCGAGCGCCTCCGCCGCCTCCGCACCGGAGGGGAGCATGGCGCCGTAAAGCAGGTCGATCACGCGCACGCGCTCGCCCGGCTCGAAGCCCGCCAGTGCGGCGTTCTGCTTGTATAAAGGCTCAAACAGCTCTTCGGAAAGAGTCACCTTTTCTTCCAGGCCAGGGCTGTTGTCCAACACGACCACCGCGGTCATGATTTTCGTAAGGGAGGCAGGCGCCAGCCGCTCTCCCGCGTTTTTGCGGTATTTTTCCTCGCCGCTTTTCCGCTCGAGCAAAAGAGCGCTTTTGCTGTGCACCGGGATATCCTGCACCGGCGCGGGCGGCTCGGTGACGGCTTCCGTCGCAGCCTCCGCCGCCCCTTCCAGGGCCGCTAGGGAGTTCACCTTTCCCGCCTCAGCCGCGGGGGTGTGGCGGATGATCTGCATCCGCACGGCACACACCGCAAGCACGACCGCCGTGATGCACAAAAACGCTGTGGTGCGGTTCTTTCGCCGCTCGCTTTTTCTTCGTTTGGTTCTTGCCATGTTCGACGTCTTCCTTTCCGGAACTATTTTCCACTTGCAGTATGCCCCAAAAAACAGCTTCCTTATTATAAACCAGCGCATCTTTTTTTGCAGGGCGATTTCCGGCAATTTTTCTTACGAAATCCTTACGTTTGATTTCCCGGAAAAAAAACGCCTGTTTTCTTGCTTGAAAACAGACGCTTCCATAAGAGCTATTCGGTTGTAACAGAATTATGAGGGTGCTTTTGTTTTATTTTACTTCATAGGCGCATTTCGTGAATTTCCAATTTCCGATTTCAATTTTTTTGGTGTCAATTCGTTTTGCAAGCTGACGTGTTTCTATGAACTCGTCCGTCACCGTCACAAAAAACTGTTTCCCGTTCTTTTCTATCAAATAGAATTCTTTATCTGTATTTTTCAGTGAATTGATAACTCCTGGTAGGGTATAAAAAAGCAGGATGCTCTTATAGGAACTTGAAATCCTATAAGGGTACCCTGCCGTGGTTCGAGTGGCGAAACAGCATTTATAGAAAAAAGCCTGTAAAATCAATGGGTTATGGGCAGTCAACAAGCTGTCTTTTAGGAGGTCAATCATATTTTTTCTTTTTGCCAATGAGAAGCAACATCCCAAGGACAACGCAGCTGGATACGAACATCAACACCAGAATATAGCTGTTGACACCGGTTTGCGGAGAGTCTTCTCCGTCAGTGTTGGAACCGCCTTCTGTGGAACTTGTATTCGTGTCGGGATTTGTATCTTCACCGGAAGGTGTGCTGGTGGTAGGCTCTGAATCCGTAGGATCTGAATCAGTGACTCCCGAACCATTTCGTGTTATGCTTATCTTTAGAGCTGAGCTAAGTTCTTCCGTGTCAACAGCAACGCCGTTTTTGGTAAGCACTTTAACTGCTTGCAGCTGAATGTCTCCGCTTTCAAAAGATTCCGGGCAGGAGAACTGCAAAGTAATTTTCATTGTCCCAGATAGCTTATTGTCTGATTCAAAAAAGCTGGTCCAATATAAACCCCTAGCCAGAACCGGGCCGGCCGACATGCTGCCGGACGAACCGGAAGAATCTGTTACAGTGACGCTTTCGGGGCATGCAATACCGATCTCCACACCGGCATATGCATTCTCAGGCTCAACTTCGATTACGGCTTCAAAATTCGTTTGCGTTTGAGTAAGGAAAATCTGATCTTCCGGTACACGAACAGCCGATTCCTTGGCAAAGGCCGATAATGTGCCAAGGGATAGTATACAACAGCAGGCAAACAGACAAGCAATTTTTTTCAAGCAAACCATCCTTTCATAATAAAAAGTTATACAGGAATTGAGAATCGCCGTTTTAAGGCAATCCCCAATTCCCACACATACTGTTAGCAAACGGATTTTAGGCAATAAATCCCGTCAGGATAATGAAGTCTGCCGCGTCAACGGTTCCGCTGCGGTCAATGTCGCAGGCGGCATCCGCAGTCTGATACTTGTTCAGGGCGATAGAAAGGTCAGACAGAGTAACGGAACCATCTTTGTTGATATCCGCCGCCGCACGGTAGGAGATCACTTCCACGGTATCTTCTCCATCCGTGATAGCAACCGGTCCTTCAAAGGTGCCGTCTTCATTGGTGGTAGCCGTGTTGACGCTCTGAATAGACAGATTTGTGTTGCCGGTGGCCGCACCCTCTTTAAGTTTCATAACAACCTGCAGCACATCCACATCGCCAGAAACATCAGCGCTGGTTCCGATAATCATGCGCACGGTACCTTCTGTGCTTTTGTCGGTCGAAATCACAATATTTTCCAAAAGAGATTTTACTTCAGAAACTTCAAAAACCTCTTCATCATAGGACACAGCAACATCAAAGCTGTTCAAACCAGTGATACCCTTCATAGACACGGTGCAGGTGACGGTATCGCCGTTTTCCACAACCGCCAGTTCTTTGTCAGCATTGATTTCCGCGCTGCCGGCATTCACCGCAGTGATACCGAACGGCTGGGTAAAGCTGATACCCTCGTCGCCCTTAAGCTGGGCACGGACATAACTGTGAACCTTGCCCTCGTAGTCGTTGATGTCAATCGTGTTGCCGGTCGCAATTACTTCGCCGTCGGCAATCCACTCAATCGTGTTATAAAGATCGCCTTCGATGGTGATGGTGTCCTCATCCTGGTCTACCTCGATACTAGTGATAACAGGCGGCTGATAGTCATTGATTATGCTGTGATCGGTGATAGTGTATCCTTCCCGCTTGGCAACGTGAGCACTGGCGTAGAAAGCACCGCTCTCCATAGCTTTGCGTACCTCGACAGGGTTATTGGTGGGCATAAGCATCATGTTGTAGCTGTGACCTGTAGCTTCATTTGAGTGAGTATCATCGTTGGAGAAGCCCCATACGAAACGCCCCTCCGGCATGGTCTCCATCAAAATATTATCCCACAGGATACGGTCGGAGTAGGAATCGCCGTCCAGCTTGTTGATGATTTCCATACCAACGCAAGCCTCGTATTTCATAAAGAGGTCTACATACTTCTTAATGTTTGCAGGATTGTTAGCAGCATCTTCGCCGTTGGTTCCGCTTGTATTTTTACCGCCATAGTAACGGCCGGGATGGTTGATATGGCAGATGCCGCCTAGCTCCTGCGTCTTGGCGATATTGCTTTCCAACGTTGCTCCCGCTTCATTGTTAAAGGGAGTGAAGAAGGTGTTCAGGTGGTCGCTCACAGACTGTTCATCGGAGTTCTGGATGGCGACCATACCGCGACCGTCTCTGTCCGTTCCGTAAGTGATCTCTTGCAGACGCTCGTCCGTCAGATAGGTACGACCTCTGCCTGTCGGGTCATCCTTGCGGTTCCATGTGGTGTTCGTAACATTGTGATCGGTCAGTGCAAGAATGTCAAATCCCTTTTTGTAGTGTTCCTCCACTGTCTCAGCCGGCTGCGGAGAACCGTCGCTCTCATTGGAGTGGGCATGGAAGTCCGCTTTGTACTGCCCGTAGGTATCCCAGTTCACGCTGGCATAAGGGCTGTTAATGGTGAAGTCCAGGACGCCCTTGCCATCCTGCCCCTGGGCTGCAACGCCGGTGACAAACGTCCCTGCCAGTACAGCAGCCGCCAAAATGGTCGCAGTGGTTTTCTTTAGCATGTTGTTCTTCCTCTCTCAAAATATATTTTGCAAACATTTGCAACTCTATTTTAATCCCCTCCATGTTAAGCGACTATTACGCTAGAGTAAAATCTTTATAAAATTATATTTGTTCGTTGGGAAAAGCCCTTGACAAATCCGAAGCATAATATACAATATGTTGTGCCGGTTGAATCATCTTGCTCATATATATAGTAGCAAGTCCAAATGTTAAGAGAATGAAAAGGTGTCGGCCTGACGGCCGGTAAAAAGTGACGAAGCCGTTTAACGGCTGGAATTCCCGTTTTTGAAAGCTAGGGACTTTCAGAAACCACAAGGAACGCTTCAAGAGGGTAGTCTGCCTATTGAAGCCCTAAAATAATGAAGAAGAGTCTGTCGCAAATGATTTATGAGCCTATTTGCGGCGGTCTCTTGCTTTTTCGTCTTAGAGTTTTTTATGTTTTTGGCTCCTGAAAACAGAAAAAGCCCATCTCTTAGAGCTAAAAAGAGTAAGACCAATAGGGCAAGTCCGCAAACTCGCTTTTTTACAAGGACTGTTCAATTAATTTCAAGCATCTATAATTATAATAAATGCTGTGACGATTCTGCTGCCACAGTCCCGTTAACCAACCGTAAAATCTGTGTAAAAATCGACTATTTATAAAATACTTAGAATAGTACCATTGCCACATCCTGAATTATTACTTTTTTCTTAGCACCCTTATCAACCATATGCAATAGAAAGAGCCGCCCGATTTTTCAAAACCAAGCGGCTATATGTCGATTATACAGTTCAAACAATTCGGCTTTCTGTCTGTTACATCTATTCTTTCCCTTCCTCTTTTTTGACGAGAGCGTTCATTTTCTTTATCTTTCGCTTCCAGCTCAGGTACTGTGCAAGCCAGACAGCGACAAAAATTGCCACGAAAATTCCCACATAGGAGAGAAAGCCGCCGATGGAATGATCCATCCAGTTGGCAACATAGGCAATTGGCAGCATAATAATACACGCAATCATAAAGTATATGCCGCTTTGCTTTATTCACAAAATATCCTCTACACCAAAAACTTCTCTGTCCATACTTATACTTTAAGTTTGCGTGCCTATCGAATATCATCAAGCTACTTTTTCCTTTGAGATATCCCATAAACTGTGCTATACTTAAATGCGGCGGAATACTTACAAGCATATGTATGTGGTCTGGGCAGGCTTCTGCCTCTATTATCTCCACTCCTTTTTGCTCGCACAATTTTCTTAATATCTCTCCGATATCTTTTTTCACTTGCCCGTATATCTCTTTTCTTCTGTATTTCGGTGCAAATACTATATGATATTCACAGCGATATTTGGAATGTGCTGTGCTTTTTATTTCGTTCTTCATTTGCCAAAAACCTCCTTGTTGTTTTAGTAATGCGGTCGCCAAACCACTACTATTTTACAACAAGGAGGTTTTTATTTACTAAAGTTTTTTATCTTCCCCCAGTAAAACTGGGGGTTTTTTCCACGCATAAATGCTCCAAAAACAGAAAAGCGCGGCTTTTGCCGTGCGGGGAGGGATGTGCCTGCCGGGCAATCAATAATTTTCCGCTTTGAGCTGGAAATAAGCCTTCGGATGCTTGCACACCGGGCAGATTTCCGGCGCGCTCTTGCCTACCACGATGTGGCCGCAGTTGGAGCACTGCCAGATCATATCGCCGTCGCGGGAGAAGACGAGGCCGCCTTCCACATTGGCGAGCAGCTTGCGGTAACGCTCTTCGTGTTCTTTTTCGATCTTGCCGACCGCCTCGAACAGGTATGCGAGATGGTCGAAGCCCTCTTCCTTCGCTTCCTTTGCCATGCGGTCGTACATATCGGTCCACTCGAAGTTTTCGCCGTTTGCCGCATCGAGGAGGTTCTCGGCGGTATCCGGGATCTTATCGCCGTGCAGAGCCTTGAACCAAAGCTCCGCATGCTCCTTCTCATTGGCCGCAGTCTCTTCAAAAATCTTGGCGATCTGAACGAAGCCGTCTTTCCGGGCCTTGGAAGCATAATATGTATATTTGTTGCGCGCCTGGGATTCACCCGCGAATGCTTCCTGCAGATTCTTTTCGGTTTTGGTGCCTTTCAGTTCGCTTACATCTCTCATCACAAGTACCTCCATAAATAAATTATTTGCAATCGGGACACAGCCCGGTGAAAACGATATCATACCCTTCCACGGAATAGCCGCCGGCATCGAGGATACGGTCTGTGAGGCGCTCCACGGCCGGCATATCCACATCGGATACGCGCCCGCAGGCGCGGCAGCGGATATGGTGGTGGGGCGAAAGCGTGAAGTCGTACCGGTCTGCCCCGCTCGGAATGCGGACCTTCCGGATCTCTCCCCGCTCGGCGAGCAGGTTCAGATTCCGGTAAACCGTGCGCAGGCTCATGCCCTCGACCCGCTTGCGGGCTTCCCCAAAAACCTCCTCCGCCGTGGGATGGTTTTTCAGTTGCTGCACCGTTTCCAGAACCACCCGGCGCTGGACGGTGTTACGGCTGTCTTTCATAATTCCCGCCCCTAATGACAACTTGTGTTATTAATATACTCTCCCCGGAAAGTTTTGTCAAGCATCTTTACAGAAAAAGAAAAAACTTTTTTCCCGTTCCGCCTTTTTTCGCAAAAAGCAGCCATCCTCTTTTCATATCGGGGATGGCTGCTTTGCATATAGGGGAGGACGCTTTTGCTTCAGCGTTTCATCCGGCGGCGGAAGAGCAAAACCGCGGCGGCAAAGATCACCGCGGCATATCCCAGCACCCAGAGAAGGTGCATCGGGATATCCCAGTAATTGCCCCGCACCCCCGCCTTCACCAGCTCCACGGCATGGGCAAAGGGAAGGAGGAGGCAGACCGTGCGGAACGCGCCGCCGATCATCTCGAGGCTAAACCAGGTGCCGCTCAGCCATGCAGCCATGTTGATGAGGATCGAGCCGATCCCTCCCACCTGCGGCGGGCTGCGCAGCACGGCCCCCAGCAGAAGCCCGAGCCCGATGAAGAGCGCGGCCGCCGGCAGCAGGAGCAGGAGCGCCAGCAGCAGGCGTGCGTTCAGCCGGAGGCCGAAAAAGGCCGCTGTACCGAAACAGACGATTCCCTGCAAAAGCGCCATGGGGAACAGGGGCAGGGCATAGCCCGCGATATAATCCCGCGCGGTGAGGGGCGAGGCGAAAAGGCGCATCAGGTAGGCGCTCGCTCCATCGTTCGTCATGAGCATGGCGAGGAACAGCATCAGGAAGGAAAGGCCGAACACCGCCATGCCGGGGGCAAAGCTTTCGATGCCGTACATCCCCTCCGGCATTTCCGGAATACTTTGTTTCATCAGGGAAATGAGCAGGATGAGAACCACAGGGAACCCGATACCGAACGCAGCGCTCAGCGGGTCCCGCAGGATTTCCCGCCGGGTGCGGGATGCAAATATCAGTGCCTTCATTCGTTTTCCTCCTCGTCCGTCAGCGTGAGGAACGCCTGCTCCAGCGTTTCGGTACCCGTCTGTGCGCGGATTTTCTCTGCCGTGCCGGTGAGCTTCATTTCTCCCCGGCTCATGATACCGATCCGGTCGGCCAGGGATTCCGCTTCCTCCAGATAGTGGGTGGTGAGCACAATGGTCATCCGCCCCTTGAGGCTGCGAATATAATCCCACAAATCGAGCCGCGCGCGCACGTCCAGCCCGAGGGTGGGCTCATCCAGAAACAATATTTTGGGCTGTGAAATCAGCGCCATGGCAAGACTCAGCCGCCGCTGGAGGCCGCCGGAAAGCGATTTTGCACGGTCCTTTGCCCGCCCCTCCATATGGAACGCCCGGAGCATTTCCGCGGCGCGTGCCTCGGCCTCTTCTCTCCCCGCGCCGTAAATCCGCGCGATGAGCATGAGGTTTTCCTGTGCCGAAAGCTTTGGCGCCACCGCTGTTTCCTGCGGGGAAACGTTTATTATCCTTTTTACCTCCTCCGGCTCGGAAACCACGCTTTTCCCCAGCAAAAACGCGTCTCCCGCATCGGGGCGCAGAAGGCCGCAGAGCATACGGATCGTTGTGGTTTTCCCCGCGCCGTTCTGGCCGAGCAGGGCAAAAATTTCCCCTTCCTCTATGGTAAGGGAGAGGCCGTTTACCGCGCGGCGCGCGCGGAACGACCGGGCAAGCCCCCGAACATCAATCGCGTTCATCTTTTTCCTCCGCTTCCCGCATCACCGCTTCGGCAAAGGATTTTTCCCCTTCGCTGTAATCCGAGTCTCCCCTTCCGCGGCGGAAAATGGCTTCCGCCATGCGGGTGAAGAAATCCATGCGGTGGATGGCGATTCCCTGCTTTACGTCCGCCAGGAGCAGAAGGGTATCCCCCGGCTCTATGCCGAACATTTCTCTCGCTTCCTTCGGTATCACGATCTGCCCCTTCGGCCCCACCTTCACGGAGCTCATATATTTCCCTTCCGGGGCTTTTTGCTTTCCGTCCTTTTTCTTCATGCGGCTCCTCCTCATTGGGCTAATTATTACACTGGTATAACTTTTTATACTTATTGTATCACGTTTTCCTCGTTTGTCAATCGCACATACATCTCCCGCAGGAATTCTCGCTCAAGCGAAACAGGGCCGCGGATAAACGCACCCTTTTTATCCCCCGGTGTACGAGGCTATATTCCGGCAAAAGCAAAAGGAGTGTGAGGATGATCCTCACACTCCCTGTTTTTCCTGCTGCAAGCGCCGGAGGGTTTCTTCTATGACCGGCAGCGCCTCAGCCGGGTCATCCACATCCCGCACGGCTGTTTCCATCGGGCAGAAGCCGGTACCGGCGCGGTTTCGGACTGCGCCCACCCGAACCCGGAAGCTCGCCGGAATCCCGTGACCGGCAAAGACCCGGCACGCATGCTCGCTCATGACCCCTGCATAAACCTGCCTGACGCCGGGCAGCACATAGAGAAGCGCCGCCGCCAGAACGGCGAGCAGGGCCGCGCCCGGCTGCTCCAAATGCTTCTGTGCTTTTTTACCGCTCGATATTGTGCCGGATTTTGGCGACGGCCCAGCCGAGATAGACGGTGATAAGCCCCAGAACCAGCGTTTCCGCGCCGAGCCCCCAGAGCTTTTCCGTTCTGCCGCGCCAGAGGCACAAGCCGATTCCCGCGAGCAGGATGAGGCAGGCGAGGACGAAGGCGGCAAAGCAGACGGCCACCGCGGCGAGCACCCTCCGGTTGCGCTTCACGAGGCTTTCCGCATCGGTGAAGGATTCCGGGCGTTCGCCCGTATACTCCTTCCGCCACACGAAGCAGCTAGACATGCGCCCCGCGTATTCCCAGCCGAACTGCTCATACATACTGCGGTAATCGTTGTTCGGAAAGGCGTTTAAGTCAAACACATAGCGGTACTGCTTCGGTTCCGTTTTCCGGAAGGTCATGCAGATGGAACCGAACTGGCCTATTTTCTCCACGTTCCAGCCCTCCCGCGCGAGCTCTTCCAGCCATTGCTCATAATCCGCCGGAACCATTCTGCGGAACATGGAAAACCAAACGGTTTTTCTTTCGCTCATGCTAAAACCTCCTTTGCAATTTCATAGAGCTCACAAATGCGCCGGGATTCGAGGCGCAGTATTTCCCGGCCGGTATCGGTGATGCGGTATTCCTTCCGGCGCCCGGTTTCCGGTGTGGGAGCCGCGAGGCCGTCGTGCTCGAGCTTCGAAAGGCTCTGGTAAATGGTGCCCGCGCCGAGCACCACCCGCCCGCCGGTTAAATCCTTCACATACTGCATGATCCCATACCCATGCCGCTCTTCCTGAAGGGAATACAGGATATAATACATGGTTTCGCTCATGGGAAGGAACCGCTTTTTGATTTTCTCGAATTCCATAACGCCCGCCTCTCAATCTTATCATGATATATCACACTGTGATATTATTATATGTCACGACGTGATATATGTCAAGAATTTTTCGCCGTTTGAAAAAGGGTTAAGAAGCAGGACCGAAGGGCGCGGGCCGGAACGCCGGTACGGCGCAAAAAGGCCGCGCTCTTCATCTGAGAGCGCGGCCTTGGGGCGCGGCTTCCAAAGGAAACGCCGCCCTTTCCCGGTTTTTTTACCCGATGAACAGCTGCGTCCAGTAATTCGTGCCGGAGGCGCTGCGGTAATAGCCCACGCCGATGGAAGTGAACTTCGGGTTCATAATATTGGCGCGGTGGCCGGAGCTGTTCATCCAGCCCTGCATAACCTGCTCGGGCGACCTCTGCCCCCAGGCGATATTCTCGCCCGCGGTGCGGTAGCTCACGCCCTGCTCGGTCAGCGCGGTGCTGAAGCTGCTGCCGTTCGGCCTCGTGTGGGAGAAGGACTTTTCCGTCTCCTTGGCGCGCACCAGCGCCGCCGCCTCAGCGGACCGGTTCACGGTGAGGGGCTTTAAGCCCCCCTTGGCGCGCTCCTGATTGACGAGCTCCACCACCCGATCCACATAAGATTGGTTTCCGCTTCCGGTATCCGGCGCGGCCGGCTTCGTAGGCGTTTGTGGGGGCCGGGTAGCCGGCTGGGCCGGCAGCTGCACGGGCCGTGTGGGCCATTTGATGCCGGAAGTCGCCTGTTCCGTTGCCGCCGGTTTTGTGGCGGACGGCTTTGTAGCCCGCGGAGTGGTGGGCGCCGGGCGTGCAGACTCTGCCTGGGGGGATTGGCTCGCCTTCGTGGAGGCCTGCTTCTGCTGCGTGCCGCCGGGCTCCTGCGCAGCTTCTGCCGGGGCTTCCGCTTCCTCAGCCGAGTGCGGCTGCGTCTCCCCGCCGGATGCTTCCGGCACAGGGAACGCTTCCGGCCCGCGCGTTTCCCCAGAGGCGGCCCCGGTGCTGTTTTCCTCAGCCGACAGCGTGGGGGGTTCCCCTGCCGGGTCATGTATCTCGATCGGATGGGAGCGCTTCGCATCGAGTGGAATCAGAACGGCGGCCATCAGGGTGACGCCCGCGATCAAAATCGATAAAAAACGTTTCATTTCATGTTACCTCCTGTTCCTGAAACGAAATGGTTACAAATTGTAACTTCTTACAGCCTCATGGTAACATATATCCGAAAAAAAGATAGTGGTAAATATTTGAATATGAGGGCAAGCTTTTACACGCCGCCCCGAGGGGGAACCGCAGAAACAAATGGCCCGCCGCGGCGCGTTCGGTATGAAGAAGCGTCACAGCGGGCTATGGTTTTTCTTTGCTTTCTTCGATTTCACACCGGATGGCTCCGGAACCGCCCCCGGCTAATCAAAACGATCTTTTACGGGCGCTGGCCCAGGCCGCCCTCCAGCGTGATGGTCTCGCCGGACATGTATTTGAAATCCGGCGAGCCGAGCAGCACGCACACGCGGCCGATATCCTTTTCCGGATCGCCGAACCGGCCCATGGGAACGGCCTTCAGATTCTTTTCATAGGCTTCCGGGTAGGCCAGCCTGAAATTCTCGAGCTGGGAGGTCATTGCCAGCGGGCAGACGACGTTTACATTGATGTTATCCTTGCCCCATTCGGTCGCGGCAACGCGGGAAAGGCCCCGGATGCCCTCCTTTGCGGCGGCGTAGGAGCTCTGCCCGGCGTTGCCGAACATCCCCGCGCCGGAGGCGAAGTTGATCACCGAACCCTGCGTCTCCTTGAGATGCGGATAGCACTCCCGCATATAATAAAAAACGGCATACAGCCCGGAATAAATGCCGAGGTCGAAATGGTCCTTCGTCTGCATGGCAAGCGGAATGCCCGAGGCCGACGCCTGCGCGTTGTTGATCAGCACGTCGATGCGGCCGAAGGCGTTCATCGTTTCCCGCACCACGCGCTTGACCCGGTCTTCCGAGGCATCGTCCGGCGTAACGTCCGCCTGCAGGGCCAGGACCCGGACGCCGTAAAGCCGTTCCAGCTCCTCCTTCGCATCCAGCAGCTTCTGCTCGCTGCGGCCGGTCAGCACCAGATCGGCCCCTTCCTTCGCATAGGCAACGGCAATGCCGTACCCAATCGATTTGGCCTTGCCCCCGCCGGTGATAATCGCCGTTTTTCCGTCAAAGAGTCCCACTATGCTCATCTCCTTGTGATCTATGCAAAAATAAGATGCTTTCCCGGTTAGCATGCCCCCCCGGCGGGGAAATATCAATCCGGTTTTGCGGCGCGGGGGATAAATGGTCTTATATGCGCAGATCACTTGTGCACCGCCCCAGTAAAAACGGACAATAGACAAGAAGCCCCCTGATGTAGGATA
>CAUBKG010000001.1 GCA_958436475.1 uncultured Clostridia bacterium | reverse complement strand
AAAAAGAAGAAAAGGGCTTTTTGGAAAAACTGATGCTTCAGCTTTCCCGGGCCTTTTAGCGGAGGAAAGCAAATTGATAAAAAAAGTACGCCTGCAAAAATTTTTGGCGGATGCCGGAATCGCTTCGCGCCGCAAGGCGGAAGCGCTGATCGCAGAAGGAAAGGTGAAGGTGAACGGCCGCGTTGCCTCGGTGGGGGACAGCGTCGATCCCAGGCGCGATACCGTCCTCTGCGCAGGGGCGCGCGTGGAGCCTGCTTCCCAGAAAAAATATATCATGCTCCATAAGCCCCGCGGCTATATCACCACCATGAGCGATGAACAGGGGCGCAAATGCGTTTCCGACCTCGTGCGGAATGTGGGCGTACGCGTATATCCCGTCGGGAGGCTCGACCGTGAATCGGAAGGGCTCCTGCTTCTTACAAACGACGGGATTTTTGCCAATTCCATCATCCATCCGTCCCATCATGTGCCGAAAACCTACCGGGTCACGATCCACGGGGAGGTGACCGAAGAGCAGCTGAGTTCGATTACCGCCGGCATGATGCTGGATGGGCAGAAAACCCTTCCCGCGGAGGTTTTTGTCGTCTCGAAGCAGGAGGGGCGCGAGGTGCTGGAGCTCACGATCTTTGAGGGGCGGAACCGCCAGATCCGCCGCATGTGTGAAGAACTGGGGCTGGAGGTGGCTCGCTTGCGGCGCATCCGCATCGGCGGGGTGAAGCTCGGCATGCTGCCGCCGGGAAAATGGCGCGACCTCGAGCCGTATGAAGTGAAGCTGCTTCGCGAAGCGGCGCGGGAAAAAGCCGAAAGGGGAGCGCAGAAGAGATGATAGAATTTCTTCCGGTTTCGCAAGAAGAGAGGGACAAGCTCTATGAAGCAAACGGCATCCCCGCCGAGGCGGCAAGCATGGGAGTCCGGCTCAAAGACGGGGGAATGGATGAGGGTTACTGCCTTTTTACTCTTCTCGGGGATATATGCCGCATCGACCGGTTCCGTATGGATACGGAAGACGCCCTGCTGGCGGACGGGCTCCTGCGCGCCTGTTGCAGCCTGGCGCTGAACCGGGGCGGGAAGCAGGCGGTTTCGGAATACACTGAAGATTTTCCCCTTCTTCTATCGTTAGGATTTATAAAATCGGGCGAAAAAGTTTATCTCAATATGGCCAAACTCCTTAAAAGTTGCACGTGCCACTGAAATTGGCGTATTTTGCTTGTTATTTTTTAGTCAATAGTTTATAATATCTACTAAATACTATTGTTGAAATGGAGGATTCCGAATGAGCGTGGAGGATAGGCTCGCGAAGGTTTCATCCGCGGAGGGTGGCGAGGCTCCTGCTGCAAAGCAGAGGCTCATGCAGCTGTTTGACGACGGAGTTTTTACAGAAATCGATTCATTTGCGAAAACGGCGGAGGAAGGCGCTGAGGTCGTAACCGGCTATGGCACGGTAGACGGCAGCCGCGTGTTTGCTTTTTCGCAGAATCAGGCTGCGGCCGGCGGCGCGATGGGCCGCACCCAAGCCGGAAAAATCAAAAAGATATATGAGCTGGCGGTCAAAACCGGCGCCCCGGTCGTGGGGATTTACGATTCCAACGGAGCGTATCTGAACGAGGGATTCGAGGTGCTTTCCGCTTACGGCGAGCTGCTCAGCTTTGTGAGCAACCTTTCCGGTGTGGTTCCGCAGGTCTCCCTGGTGCTCGGCCCCTGCGCCGGCTCCGCGGCCCTGCTTGCGGCGGGCGCGGATGTGGTCATTATGGAAGAAAAGGGCCAGCTGTTTATGGCTCCCCCGTCGGTATTCGCCGGCGAAGGAGAAGGCGCGGCGAAGGTCGGCGGCGCAAAGGCGGCGCTCGCAAACGGAACGGCGCAGCTCGGCGCGGAATCGGAAGAGGATGCGATCGTTAAGGCAAGGGCCGTGATTTCCATGCTCCCGCTCAATAATCTGGAGGTTGCTCCCCTGGCGGAAGCGGCGGCTCCGGAAGCCGACGCTTCCACGCTCAATGACCTGTGCCTCAAGATGGACGGCGCTTCGGCGCGCGATATTATCAGGGGCGTGGCGGACGCCGGCAGCTTTATCGAGCTCTATCCTGCATTCGGGAAAACGGTGGTTGGCGGCTTTCTGCGCATCAACGGCACGGCCTGCGGCGTGATTGCGAACGACCGCAGCCATAACGAAGGCCGCTTGTGCGCTTCCTGTGCGGCAAAGGCGGCGAAGCTCGTCCGCTTGTTTGATGCGTTCAGCCTTCCGGTTGTTACGTTTGTGGATACCATGGGCTTTGAAGCTACCATCGAAGCGGAGCTGGGGGGCAGCCTGCGCAGCGCCGCCATGCTCGCTCACGCCTACGCGGAGGCGACCACGGCAAAAATCGCCGTTATCACCGGGCGCGCATACGGCTCCTCTTTTATCACGTTCGCCGGCAAGGGCGCCAATTCCGATATGGTCCTGGCATGGCCTTCCGCCGAGATCGGCGCGCTGGCGCCGAAGGCTGCGGTAACCGTTCTCTGGAACGACCGTATGCAGAAGGGCGAGGCCCAGGCCGACCTCGAAGCGGAATACAAAGAAACCATTGCCTGCCCGGTTGCGGCGGCTGAGGGCGGATATATCGACGAAGTGATCGAGCCCGCCAAAACAAGAGAAATTCTGACCGGCGCTCTGGATATGCTCGCAGGCAAGCGGGTATCCCGGATGCCGAAGAAGCATTCCAATATACCGCTTTAATCTGTAAAGCTTTGATTGTGGAGGAAAAATGATGAAAAATTTAAAAATCACAGTGAACGGCAAATCTTATGATGTTCAGGTTGAAGAGGTTGGCGCTTCTTCCGCTCCGGCGGCCCCCGCAGCCCCTGCGGTGGCTGCTCCCACTGCCGCACCGACCCCCGCGGCTGCTCCGGCGGCTGCTCCCGCTCCTGCAGCGGCTGGCTCCGAAACCGTGAAGTCCCCGATGCCCGGCACCATTCTGGATATCAAGGTTGCGGCAGGCGACAGCGTCAAATCCGGCGATGTTTTGCTGGTTCTCGAAGCCATGAAGATGGAAAACGAAATTATGTCCCCTCGCGACGGCGTTGTTGCTTCCGTGCTGGTCAACAAGGGAGATAGCGTGGATTCCGGCAAGCCGCTCGTTTCACTTCAGTAGAGAAATAGAGAGGGAAGAAAACTATGGCTAAAATTCAGATAACGGAAACCATCCTGCGAGACGCGCACCAGTCGCTGATCGCCACCCGAATGACCACGGAGGAGATGCTTCCGGCGCTGGAGGCTCTCGATAAGGTTGGATATTATTCTCTGGAATGCTGGGGCGGCGCAACCTACGATGCCTGCCTGCGCTTCCTGGATGAAGACCCGTGGCACCGCCTGCGCGTCATCCGAGAGAAATGCAAAAACACCAAGCTCCAGATGCTCTTCCGCGGACAGAACATGCTCGGTTACCGCCACTATGCCGACGATGTGGTGGAATATCTCGTGCAGAAGTGCGTATCCAACGGAATCGACATCATCCGTATTTTTGATGCGCTCAACGATATCCGCAACCTCGAAACCTCCATCAAGGCAACTAAAAAAGAGGGCGGAGAGATTCAGGCGGCCATTTCTTATACCACCGGTCCCGTGTTCAACGACCAGTATTATGTAGATTACGCGAAGCGCCTCGAAAACATGGGCGCGGATTCCATCTGCATCAAGGATATGGCGGGCTTGCTCACGCCTTACGCGGTATACAGCCTCGTGAAGGCCCTGAAGGCCAACGTGAAGATCCCGATCCAGGTCCATTCGCATTACACCTCGGGTCAGGCGTCCATGGTGATGCTGAAGGCCATCGAGGCGGGCGCAGACCGTATCGATACGGCGCTCGCCCCCCTTTCCGGCGGAACCTCGCATCCCTCCACGGAAGCGATGGTAGCGGCCCTTGCGGGAACGGAATACGATACCGGCCTCAATATCAAAGAGCTGAGCGATATCAGCGAGCATTTCAAAATGCTCAAGGAAAAATATCTGGCGAGCGGCCTTCTCAGCACCAAGGTAATGGCAACCGATCCGAACGCGCTGATTTATCAGGTTCCGGGCGGCATGCTTTCCAACCTCGTTTCTCAGCTGAAGCAGGCCGGCAAGGAAGATAAATTTGAAGAAGTGCTGCGCGAAGTGCCGCGCGTGCGTGAGGATGCAGGCTATCCTCCGCTGGTAACGCCTTCCTCCCAGATCGTCGGCACACAGGCCGTATTCAATGTTATTTCGGGCGAACGGTATAAAATGGTCACGAAGGAATTCAAGGGGCTTGTCCGCGGCGAATACGGCCGCACCCCCATGCCGATCGATCCGGAATTCCGCAAAAAGATCATCGGGGATGAACAGCCGATCGAATGCCGTCCGGCCGATCTGCTCGAGCCGGAGCTCAATAAGCTCCGCGAGGAAATCAAAGGCTATTCCCAGCAGGATGAAGACGTTCTTTCTTATGCGCAGTTCGGCCAGGTGGCTGTTAAGTTCTTTGAGAAAAGGCGCAACAAACAAAACGGTGTGGACGCCGACCATGTCGATTTCAAAAACAAGGTCCATCCCATCGCATAAGAAAACAAAGTGGTCCGCATGGCAAGCTTGCCATGCGGATTATTTTTTGCCGGCTTTTTTCTGATAGTTAAGATAACGCTGCTCCGCCGCTTCCCAGTCGATTATCTTGAACCAGTTGTCAACATAGGTGCCAAGCCGCGCGGGGTAAAGAAGAAAGTAAGCGTGCTCCCAGATATCCAGCACCAGGATAGGGCTGAAAAGCTCTGATGAAGGTACCTGGTTGTTGGAGGATGTAACAATGCGCACCTCATCGTTCCCGATAAGGCCGGCAAGCCATACCCAGCCGGAGCCTTGGATGCTTTGTGCCGCCTGGCGGAACAGGTTCTGAAAGTTTTCCATGGAGCCGTAGCAGTCTGTGATTTTTTGGATCAGTGGGCTGTTCTGGCCGATCGCCCCGTCCGTCCCCATGCCTTCGAAAAACAGGTTATGGTGATATATGCCGCCTGCGGCATGCTTGATGTTGTTTTCCATCACCACGGGTACCTGCAAATTTCCGAAAATGAGCCGCTCCAGAGACCAGCTCTGGTATTGCGGATAGAAAGAAAGCAGGTAATTGAGGGCATCCACATAGTTGGGATAAATTTTATTATGATGAATATAGACGGTGTTCGGGTCTAAATGAGGAACCAGAGAGATGTATTCGTAGTCCAAATTCATTTTTTCAAAAGGGTAGTGGCTGGACAAAAAAATCAGTCCTTTTCTATGGGATATATTTACATTCTATTTTACGCGGGGCATATAAAAACGTTCAAGATATGAGGCACCGGCTCTTTGGAACGAAGAAGGCGTTCCCACAGCGTTTGTTTTCCTTTCCGTTTTTCTCCCTTTTACTGCTGATTTTTTCGATATCTCTATGCCGTTTGCTTGAAAACCGGGGATGTTGTGCTATAATTAAATACTGTAGTAAATAAGTAAGGAGTGTTTCCTCATGGAAATCAAAGTTGAACTGACAAAAACTCCAAAACAAAAGCCGCAGGATGAAACGAAGCTCGGCTTCGGCAAGCTCTTCACCGACCACATGTTCATGATGAATTATGATGAAGGCGAAGGCTGGCATGACGCGCGCATCGTTCCCTTTGGCCCGATTTCTCTCAGCCCGGCTGCCATGTGCCTGCACTATGGCCAGGAGGTTTTCGAAGGCTTAAAGGCTTACCGCGCGGAAGACGGGCGGATCCTTCTGTTCCGTCCGGACCGCAACTTCGCGCGCCTGAACATTTCCAACGACCGCATGTGCATTCCGCAGCTGGACGAGGCTTTCTGCATGGAGGCCCTGAAAAAGCTGATCGATATTGAAAAGGACTGGATTCCTTCCGCTCCCGGAACCTCTCTTTATATCCGCCCGTTTATTTTTGCCGCCGATGAGATGCTGGGCGTGCATCCGGGCAAGCACCTGATTTTCATGATTATCCTCTCGCCGGTAGGCGCTTATTACGCGGGCGGCCTCGACCCGGTCAAAATTTATATGGAAGATAAATACGTGAGAGCGGTGCGCGGCGGCACCGGCTTCGCCAAGACCGCCGGCAACTATGCCTGCTCACTGAAATCCCAGGCGGAGGCTGAAGAGGAAGGCTATGCGCAGGTCCTCTGGCTGGACGGCATCGAACGCAAGTATGTTGAAGAAGTCGGCGCGATGAACGTGTTCTTTGTGATCGACGGCGAAGTGGTCACCCCGGAGCTTCAAGGCTCCATCCTGCCGGGCATCACGAGAATGTCCGCCATTGAGCTGATGCGTTCCTGGGGCCTCAAGGTTACCGAACGCCGCGTTTCTGCGGAGGAAATCATGAAGGCCGCACGCGAAGGCCGCCTGAATGAAATGTTCGGCACCGGGACCGCAGCGGTCATCTCGCCGGTCGGCCAGCTCAAGCTGGAAGACGACGTTCAGGTCATCAACGGCGGCAAGATCGGCCCGATCTCCCAGAAGCTGTACGATACCCTGACCGGCATCCAGTGGGGCAAGCTCGAAGACTCTTTCCACTGGACGGTCGAAGTCAAATAAACTTTGCTGAGGCTGATAACGGGTTTGCCGGATACGGCATTCCCGTTATTTTTTCACACGGAGGATGAGAATGGCGGAGCACACGTTTTGGGTGGAACCGGAATACGAAGGATACCGGGTGGAAACCTATCTGCGGCGCGTCAAGGGGATGTCCCGCCGCACGATGGTTACTCTCCGGCACCGCGAAAACGGCATCACCTGCAACGCAAAGCCTATCCGCACGGTTGATGTTCTTCACGCGGGGGACAGGCTTACGCTTCTTCTCACCGATGAAAGGCCCCCGCAGGCGCCATCGCTGCTGCCGGTCGATATCGTATATGAAGACGAGGACTATTTCGTGTGCAACAAGCCGGCCGGGATGCCGGTTCACCCATCGCTTAAGTATTATGAAAATACGCTTGCAAACGCTGTGTCGGCACTGTATGCGGGCCGGGGGGAAGCGATGGTATTCCGTCCGCTGAACCGGCTGGACCGCGGCACCTCCGGCCTTGTGCTGGCGGCAAAGCACCAGTATGCCTCATCGCTCCTGAGGGGAGGAGTAGAAAAAGAATATTTTGCGGTGGCGGAGGGAACGCTGCGCGGCTCCGGCTGGATCAGCGCGCCTTTGCGCCGCCGGGATGAAACGGGCAGCAGGCAGATCGTGCATCCAGAAGGCGCGGGAGCCGTTACCCATTGGAAGGCCCTCTCGTGCGAAGGCGGGTTCACACAGCTGCGCATCCGTTTAGAAACAGGGCGCACGCACCAGATCCGGGCTCATATGAGCTTCCTCGGTGCGCCTTTGGCGGGGGACGCCATGTACGGCGGCAGTACCGAGAGGCTTTCCCGGCAGGCGCTGCACTGCGGCTTTATGCGGTTTCGGAACCCGCTTTCCGGCGCCGGGGCGGCTCTTTCTGTGCCGCTCCCCGGTGATATCGAGTCCTTTTTGGAAGCAGGGGGGATCGTTCCCCATTATCCGTTTTAAACGAACAGGAGAGAATGGTATGGAAAAAATAGCAAGCTTCACGGTAGACCACACAACGCTGAAGGAAGGCATGTATCTTTCCAGGCAGGATGGGGATATCGTCACTTATGACCTGCGCTTTTGCCGGCCGAACAGCGGAAGGCTGCTTTCCAATGCATCGATCCACACGATCGAGCACCTTTTTGCCACCTATGTGCGTAATTCGAAACACAGCGCCCATGTGATTTATTTCGGGCCGATGGGGTGCCGGACCGGGTTTTATTTCATCGTGCGGGATATGCCGAAAGAGGATGCGATTTCCCTCACGAAGGAAACGCTCCGTTTTATTGCGGAGTATGAGGGAGAGGTACCCGGCTGCAGCGCCAAAGAATGCGGGAATTACTTAGAGCACGACCTGCCGGAGGCCAAGGCGGATTGTGCCCGCATGGCAGAGGCCATGAAGCAATGGCGGCCCGAACGCCTTTCGTACGGAGGGGAAGAATGAAACGGATTTTATGTGCGGCGGCGGCGCTGGTGTTCCTGCTCTGCGGCTGCTCCGGCCCAGACGAGCCGAACGGAAAACAGGTAACGGGGGAACGCTTTGCCTCTGAGGCGGAAATGCTCGGATTGCAGGTAAACGACCAGGCGGAAGACGCTCCTGGCGAATATGAGACCTATCTCACGGCGCATTCCGCGGAAACGACCGCCGAATTCATGATAGTGGCGGATGAAAGCACTTCCGTTCAGCTTTACGGCTCGCAGAAGGATACGATCAGCCAGCTCTATACCGAAGGGGATGAACGCTCGGAATCCCGCGGGAAGACCTATACGAAATTCACCCTCCGCACGCAGGATAATGTTTATATGCTCGTGCGGGTGGAGAAGTCGGTCCTCCTCGTCAGCGGCACGCTGAACGGCGAAGAAACGGCGAAAAAGCTGCTTGCCAACATCGGATATTGAACGCACGGCGCATTTTTTGCCGCTCCTGTGAAAGAAAATCCAGAAAAATAAGTAATTTTTATTCATTTTTTTCTTGCAATCATCTTTTGTTTTCTATATAATTTTTCTTGGCGATTATTGTGGCGTAGAGTCCAACGGGGGGCTGCTTGCACGATAGAACCGGTGGATAGTTCAATGGGGGACTGTTTACGAAAAAATATTCTTGAAAGGATGAAAGCGTAAAATGTCTTACATCGAAGAAACCTTAAGCAACCTGATCGCGAAAAACCCGAGCGAAAATGAATTCCACCAGGCAGCAACCGAAGTGCTGAATTCGTTAAAACCGGTCATCGAGAGCAATCCGAAATACCAGGAGGCCGGCCTCTTGGAGCGTCTGGTAGAACCGGAGCGCGTTATCATGTTCCGCGTGCCGTGGGTAGACGATGCCGGAAAGGTTCATGTCAACCGCGGATACCGCGTGCAGTTCAACAGCGCCATCGGCCCCTATAAGGGCGGCCTGCGCTTGCATCCGTCCGTTACGCTCGGAACCATCAAATTCCTTGGCTTCGAGCAGATTTTCAAAAATTCTCTCACCGGCCTGCCCATCGGCGGCGGCAAGGGCGGCTCTGATTTTGACCCGAAGGGCAAATCGGATAATGAAATCATGCGTTTCTGCCAGAGCTTCATGACCGAGCTCTGCAAATATATTGGCGCCGATGTAGACGTGCCCGCCGGCGATATCGGCGTGGGAGCCCGCGAAATCGGCTATCTGTACGGCCAGTATAAAAAGATCACCGGCAAATACGAAGGCGTTCTCACGGGCAAGGGCCTCAGCTACGGCGGCTCCCTCGCGAGAAAGGAAGCCACCGGATACGGCCTCGTTTATTTCGTGGAAGAAATGCTGAAGGCCAACGGCAATTCTTTTGCAGGCAAGACCGTAGTTGTTTCCGGCTCCGGCAACGTTGCCATCTATGCTACGGAAAAGGCCACTCAGCTCGGCGCGAAGGTGGTTACCGCCTGCGATTCCACCGGCTGGGTTTACGATCCGGACGGCATCGACCTCAATTCACTCAAGGAGATCAAAGAGGTAAAGCGTGCCCGCATCAAGGAATATGTGAACTACCGCCCGTCCGCCCAGTATCATGATGGCAAGGGCGTTTGGACCGTTCCCTGCGACATTGCTCTTCCGTGCGCCACGCAGAACGAACTCAACCTCGAAGATGCGAAGACCCTTATCCAAAACGGCTGCTTCGCGGTAGGCGAAGGCGCCAACATGCCTACCACCCTGGATGCAACCAATGAATTCCTGAATAACGGCATCCTGTTTGCTCCGGGCAAAGCGGCCAACGCCGGCGGCGTTGCGACCTCCGCTCTGGAAATGTCTCAGAACAGCATGCGCCTGAGCTGGACCTTCGAAGAAGTGGACGCAAAGCTGAAGGGCATTATGGTCGGCATCCATGCCGCTGCAGCAGATGCCGCGATCCGTTACAACGCGAAGAACAATTACGTAATGGGCGCGAATATCGCCGGCTTCGAAAAGGTTGCGGATGCTATGCTCGCCCAGGGCGTCGTCTGAGTTCCGTCTTTCGATTTTTTACGGGCTGTTTTCTGTTGATTTTCGGCGGAAAGCAGCCTTTTTTATTTAACTTTCACAAAAATAATTTTATATATTTGGCAAGTTGCACTAAAATTGTGGTTGATTTTTCTAGGATACCGGATATAATAAAAGTAGATGAAAGAAAAGGAGTGCTGAATTATGTCCAAGAAATTAGAGCTTCACGACATCGACGTACAATTGTTTATCAAAGCACTGGACAAATGCCAATCGGATGTGTATCTGGTATCCGATGAAGGAGACCGCCTCAACTTAAAGAGCAAGCTGTGCCAGATGATCGGCCTTACCAAGCTGATCGAGGGCGGCAAAATCTCCGAGGCCCAGATCGAATGTTCATCCGTGGAAGATGAATCCATGCTGTTCCGCCTGAACCTTTATGGCCATGCGGACGAACTTTCCAAGTAAACAAAGCAATAGCCGAAACAGCCCTGTGCACTGCGCACAGGGCTGTTTTTCTGTGCAGAAGAAGAAAGTTTTTCGGCTGTTTTTATTTACGCGCCCCGCAAAACATGGTATGATGGAACCGGATTATTTTGGATGGACGGGGCCGGAATCTGCCGCGCCGCTGTCCGGGAAGAAAGGATATGTTTGCGATGGAACATTATTATCAGCCGGAAATAGAGTGCGCCTCCCGTGAGCAGATTCGCGCGTGGCAGGATGAGCGCCTCGTAAAAACGGTAAAGCACGTATACGAAAACGTCGCTTATTACCGGAACATGATGGATCAGAAGGGCGTTTCGCCGGACGATATCAAATCGGTGGACGATCTCCATAAGCTCCCGTTTTTGACCAAAGACGATTTGCGCGATGCTTACCCCTACGGCCTTCTGGCCGTGCCGAGAAGGGATGCGGTGCGCATCCAGTCCACCAGCGGTACCACCGGCCGCCGCGTGGTTGCGTTTTACACCCAGCACGACCTGGACCTTTGGGAAGACTGCTGCGCACGCGCCATTGCCGCGGCGGGCGGAACGCCGGACGACGTGGTTCATGTATGCTATGGCTACGGCCTTTTCACCGGCGGCCCGGGCCTCAACGGCGGTTCGCATAAGATCGGCTCGCTGACTCTCCCGATGTCTTCCGGAAATACGGAGCGCCAGATCCAGTTCATGTGCGACCTCGGTTCCACTATCCTCTGCTGCACGCCGTCGTATGCCGCTTATCTCGCGGAAAATATCTGTGAGAGGGGCTTGCAGGATAAAATCAAGCTGAAGGCCGGTATTTTCGGCGCGGAAGCCTGGAGCGAAGAGATGCGCCAGGATATTCAGAATAAACTCGGCATCAAAGCATACGATATTTATGGGTTAACAGAAATTTCCGGCCCGGGCGTTTCCTTTGAGTGCAGCGAACAGACGGGGATGCATATCAACGAAGACCATTTCATTGCGGAAATCATCGACCCGGTTACGGGGGAGGTCCTTCCCGATGGGGAGAAGGGCGAGCTCGTGTTCACGAGCATTACGAAGGAAGCGTTTCCGCTGCTCCGCTACCGCACGCGCGATATCTGCGTGCTCAGCCATGAAAAATGCTCCTGCGGGCGCACCCATGTGAAGATGACCAAGCCCATGGGCCGCAGCGACGATATGCTCATCGTCAAGGGCGTGAACGTGTTCCCCTCGCAGATTGAAACCGTGCTGCTGAACAAGGGATATCCGGCCAATTACCAGATCATCGTCAGCCGTGAAAACAACAGCGATAAGCTGGAGGTTCAGGTGGAAATGACGCCCGAGATGTTCTCCGATACGCTCAGCCGCGTTTCCGACCGCGAAAAAGAGCTGGTGGAGGCACTCAAGGCCATGCTCGGCATTTACGCTAACGTTCAGCTCGTGGCGCCGAAGACGATCGTCCGCAGCGAAGGGAAGGCCGTCCGCGTTATCGACAAGCGCAAGCTGTATTAAGAATAAGGGAGGTTCGCGTTATGACAGTCAAGCAAATATCTGTGTTTATTGAGAACAAACCCGGGTGCCTTGCGGATATCGCAGACGTACTCTACCGCAGCCAGATCGACATGCGCGCTTTGTCCATTGCGGAATCGCGTGATTTCGGCATTCTCCGGATCATTGTGGACGATTCGTATAAAACGGCTTGTGTGCTGCGCGATGCGGGATATATTTTTTCCATCACGCCCGTGCTGGCCATTGCGATCCCCGATGAGGCGGGCAGCCTGCTGAATATCCTGAACATCCTGCGGGACCACAGCATAAACCTCGAATACACCTATGCGTTCATCACGCGCAAAAAGGACCTCGCATATATGATCCTCCGCGTGGAAGACAATGAAAAGGCCGCCGAGATTTTAACGAAGAACAATATTACTCTCATTTCCCAGGATGACCTGTGCGAAATCTAACCGAATGAAACACGAAGGCCGCCGCCCCGATGCGATCAGACGCGGAGCCGGCGGCCTTCCTATATTGCTACATCTTATGCGTTGAAAGGAGAAAGCAGCATGCCCTGCATTGAAACGAAGACAAATGTGCCAATTGGAGCGGAAAAAGAAAAAATCCTGAAAGAAAAGCTTGGAAAAGCAATTTCTCTGCTTCCTGGAAAAAGCGAAAGCTGGCTGATGCTTACCTTCGAAGAGAACTGCCACATCTATTTCCGGGGAAAAGGGGAGGAGAAGCTGGCCTATGTGGAGGTGAGCGTTTTTGGCTCCGCCCCGGGGGAAGCCTATGAGCGCTTAACGAGGGAGATCACCGATATTTTAAGCAATGAACTCGGCATCCCGTCGGATGGAGTTTATGTGAAATACAGCGAAACACAGCACTGGGGCTGGAACGGCGGGAATTTCTAACAACAAAAAATTTTCCATGAACAATGAGGTACGAAGACGAAAAAAATCCGATGTGTGCCTATGCAGGGAGCGGTCATTCGGCTGCCCGTGCAATAAGAAGTACTTCTGCCGAATGCCCAAAGGCGGAAGCAATACAGAAAACAACTCACCCACACGCTTAACTTTCATAACTGAAAGCGAACGTGTGGGTGATTTTTTATAACGCCAAGCATTGCATGGCAGCCTTTGCTGAATATTTATTCTATCACCGACTCGGCTCCGAATTCAGATATCGAGCGGCATAAATTCTCAAATATTGCGCAGACTTTTTTATGAAAGGAGTGGAATCTTTATGTTTAAGCATGAAAAGGAATTATTTCATCCGGTTGGAGTAGAAGCGCCCAATCCCCAATATGCCGCACTGCTGCAGGAGCAGCTGGGCGGGGCGAATGGGGAATTGAAAGCGGCCTTGCAGTAAATGTCTCAGAGCTTCCGCATCAAGGATCCGGAAATCAAGGACTTGTTTCTGGACATTGCCGCAGAAGAGCTCGGGCATCTTGAAATGGTATCGCAAACGATCAACCTTTTGAACGGGCACGACGTGGACGCCGCGAAGGTCCCGGCGGGAGAAATACAGTCGCATGTTCTATACGGCCTCAATCCGGGGCTGATCAACGCCTCCGGCTATTCTTGGACGAGCGATTATGTGACGGTTACAGGAGATTTATGTGCCGACCTGCTTTCCGATATCGCATCGGAACAGAGAGCGAAGGTCGTGTATGAATATTTATACCGTCAGATCGAAGATAAAAAAGTGCGGGAAACCATTGATTTTCTGCTGAACCGGGAAGAAGCACACAATGCAATGTTCCGCGAAGCGTTTAATAAGGTGCAGGACACCGGCTCAAACCGCGATTTCGGCACCACAAAGGCGGCAAAAATGTATTTCAGCATGTCTAATCCGTCTCCCGCGTCCGATTTCGCCAATAAGCCTGTTACGCCTCCGTCTTTCCAATAAAAGGTTTCCGCAAAGCCGGAAAAAGCGTATGCCCTTGCGGGATATACGCTTTTTTGTTTTTTTAAGATAATCTATAAAAATCGTCCATGTTGCCCGCTGCACGCGCAACGGACGTAAAATCTCAGCGCTCGGACACGAAGAGGCCGTAGCGCCAAAAAAGAAAACGGATATTTTGATATTTTATTTGCTTCATCGGGAAAAAAGAATTATAATGAATACGTACATTTTTAACAAATAGAATTAATATAAATAGGCAGGTGAGGGCGGCATGAATAAAAAATATTTGGCGGGGCTGTTTCTCCTTTTTTTCGTACCGGGAATCGTTGTGCTGCTTGTTTCCGCCTGCCTCGGCCAGATTGACTGGAAGGTTCTTGCGGCGGCAATCCCCATCCTGATGCTTCTTGCAGCCGGCGGGGCATGGCTCTGCGGCCGTCTGCTCCTCTCGCCTGCGGAAAAGCTGGAGAAGGAGCTTCGCTCCCTGCTGCCAGACGGAGAGGGGACTTGGGGTGCTCCCGGCTTTTTGCAGTCCGCCTTTCGCCGGGTGCAGTATATTGAGGAGCAGGTCAGAGGTTACCGCGCAGCTCTCGCGGCCGGCGGCACAACAACGCTTGAGATCGATCTCACGAACGATTGCTTTTTATATGGGCAGGAAGAGCTTGCCTCGCTGTATGGCCTTCCACCGTTCGATTCGTATTCCGAAGCGATTGCAAGCATTGCCGGGAACGCGGTCGTTCCGGATGATGCCGCCGCTTTTTCGCTCCGGTTCAGCCGCGGGTATCTGATGGAGGTTTGCTCGCAGGCGCCCGGCTCCGTAATTGCGCTGGAATACCGGCGAAAGGGAGAGGACGGCGGCGAGCCGCGCTGGGTATCCCTGCGGATGTTTCCGCTGAAGATCGGCTCCGACGATACGGTTTATGCCCTCGGCTTTTTAAGGAATATCGACCAGAAAAAGCGGAGGTATCTCGATTTGGTGCACAAAGCCGAACGGGACAGCCTGACGAACCTGTACAACAAGGGAACCGCGGAGCAGGAAATCAACCGCATCCTCCTCGCGGCGCCTGGCAAGCTCCATGCGCTCATGGTTGTTGATTTAGACGGCTTCAAGCAGATCAATGATAATCTTGGCCACCTGCAGGGGGATTGTATCCTGCGGGAGGTTTCCGGTAAGCTGCAAAGCCTGTTCCGTTCGTCGGACGTCGTAGGCCGTGTGGGCGGCGATGAGTTCGTCGTATTTTTGAGCGACTGCGGAAGCAGGGAACTGGCTTATCAAAAGGCGGAAGAGATTTGCAATGCCTGCTGCGGCCGCCGCTGTGAGGAAGACCGCTGCTTCGATCTTTCTGCGAGCGTGGGCATCGCCTTTTCTCCCGATTGCGGCCTTACCTATGCCTCGCTGTTCCAAAGCGCGGATGCGGCTCTCTACCAGTCCAAGCAGAACGGGAAGAACCGATACACCATATATTGGAAAAAATAATTGCAAAAATAAATAAATATGCCGTTTGAGGAAATAAAAGTCTTTTTGAATAGTCAGATTGTATAAATAAGATGTAATAAATTTATACAAATGTGTTGAACTTTATTTTAGTGTATTCCACTTTGGGGTGCTTTGGTATATAATTTATAAGTAAATTAGAAATTTCGATGCAAGAAGGGCGTGTTCCTAAATCCGGTAGGGGGGATTTTGTGGCTGTTTATCAATACACGGCAAAAGACGCGAACGGCAAAAAAATAAAGTCGTCTGTTGTTGCGAACAATTATCAGGAGTTTTATCAGATCCTGCGGGAGAAGCAGCAGTTTTGTTTGGATTACCAGGTTTCCGGCGATGGCGCGGAAGCGTCGCTTCGCACGGCTGCGGCGGCGAACGCGGGCGACGGCGTTTCCTATAAGCTGAAATCGAAGGAGATCGTTATCTTCTGCCGTCAGCTTTCCGCCATGCTTTCCGCCGGTATCACCATTGTGCGTGCGCTCAATATCCTTTATCAGAAGGCGGAAAATAAAAAATACAAAGAGTGCCTTCTCATGCTGTATGAGGCGGTGCAGAAGGGGCAGCTGCTTTCCGCGGCAATGCGCAAGCTCGGCTCCGCCTTTCCCGTGCTTCTCATTAATATGATTGAATCGGGCGAAACGGGCGGCACGCTCGATTCCGTTATGCTCAAGATGGCCGACCATTATGAGAAAGACAACCGCCTGAAAAACCAGGTGCGCAATGCCATGATATACCCGATCATCCTGGTATGCATGGCTGTTGCCGTTGTGCTGCTTCTCATGACCTTCATTATTCCGAAATTCGTTGCTATGTACAATGGAATGGAAATTCCTGCCCTCACGCAGTTCATGGTAAACATGAGCGATTTCCTGATTCATTACTGGTGGCTTTGCCTGATTATCGTCATCGGTATCGTGGGCGCCGTTTATTACATTAAGAAGATCCCCGCGGTGCGGCTCACGATAGACGAATGGAAGATACGCATCCCGGTATTCGGCAAGCTCCTGCGCGTGGTTTATACGGCGCGCTGTGCGCGGACCCTTTCCACCTTGTATACCAGCGGTGTTTCCATCGTAGAATCGCTGGAGATCAGCACCAAGGTGCTCAATAACACTTACATATCCAACCGCATGGGCGCGGCTATTGAACGCCTGAAACACGGTGAATCGCTCGGCACGGTTATCAACGATGTGGACGTATTCGACCCCATGTTCAATTCCATGGTGTATATCGGCGAGGAATCCGGCAACCTCGGCACAGTGCTGGACAAAACCGCTTCGTATTTCGATGATGAGGCGGAAAACGCATTAAAGCGCATGGTTTCTCTCATTGAGCCGATCATGATCGTCATCCTCGGCGTTATCGTCCTTTTGATCATCCTCTCTGTAATGCTGCCAATGTTCGGCATGTATGAGCAGGTAGGAAACGCGTAACCGTTTTGTATGAAATCGGAATTCCCTTTAATTTGTAAGTTAGGATGTGTTGCTTCTTGAATCTCGGAATATTCATCAACGAAAAAACGATCGATATTATTGAAGGCGAAACGACCGGCGGTTACACGGTGAAGGTCGTGAAAGCGATATCCGTTCCCACGCCGGCGGACGCCGTGCAGGATGGTGTTGTCCTGCAGCCCGGTCAGGTGGGAAGCCGTCTTCGCAAGGCGCTCGACAATCATGCCATCAAAACCAAGAATGCATATGTTGCCATGTATGGCCCGAGCGTTTCCTTCCGCGAGATGTTTTTACCGAAATGCAAGCCGCGCGAGCTGGAGCGTTTGGTCCAGAACGAAATTATGCAGGTGGTGAATCCGGAGCAGAGCTATTCGGTCGACTATGCCATTCTGAACGAGGAGCAGAGGGATACCGGTACCTATTACCGCGTTTCCGCAACCACCGCGTCGCTGGAGGCCGTGCAGCGCCTGAAGGAAACCGTCAAAGCGGCGGGCCTTACCCCGGCTGCGCTGGACGTCAGCCATAACTGCCTCATGAATTTCATGCAGCATTATATTATTGAATACGACCCGTATATCATCCTCGATATGCACGATGATTTTGAAATGATCGTCTTAGTCGATTCCAATACCAAGGTTGTTGCGCGCAACATCCAAATCGGCGGCAAGGAGATCGAAGAGGACGAGAAGCGGCAGATGAACCTCACCCGCAAAACCACGCAGAACATTTCCAAAACAATGGTGTTCCTGCGTTCGCAGGCGGGGAACAAATCGGTCAAAACGATTTATTATACCAAAGCGTTCGAACCGTATAAAAAGATGGTCGGCGATATCGCAAGAAGCTTCGGCGTGAAGTCAAAAATGGTCGAGAACCCCGAGTTCGTCCAGAATGATAACGACATCGACGCCGCCCAATATTGCTGTTCCATAGGTGCAATCATCAGGAACTGACGGTGAGAGAGGAGAGAGTTTAACCTATGAAACGCAATATCAACCTGTTCCGTGGCATCGAGATCGAAAACGGAATCGTAAAACAGCCCGGCAAAGCCTTCCGTTCCTTTTACCCGCTGCTGATCGCGGCAGTGGTCATCCTGGTTCCCTTGCTGGTCCTGAGCATATGGCGTATCACGCTGGATGCCAGGGTCGCCGGGGTGGAAGCTTACCTCAAGTCTCCGAGTACGGTGCAGCAGAAGGCCGAGGCCATTGAAAAGAAGCAGTCCCTGAAAAAGGTGCAGGATTATATCGATTCGGTGGAATCCCTCAATCAGATGCTCGATTCCCAGCCGAATTACGATTCAAAGCTCTTCGATACCCTGCATTCGTGCCTGCCGGGGGATGCACGCTTCACCAAAATTTCGCTGAACGGCAGCTCCTTTGAGCTGACCTGCCGCACCACCGGCCGCCTCTCCGGCGCACAGTATGTGGAGAACCTCGAAAAGAGCGGCGTGCTGAGCTTTGTTACATATAGCGGTGTTACCAGAGTAGACGATCCCAGCGGAGCCGTTACCTACGAGTTCTCCGCGGTGGGGACCTTTAAGCCCGGCGTTGAGCCGGAGGCGGAATCTGAGGAAGGCGGTGAGGAGCAATGAGCGGAGGATTCAAGCTCGATACGAGCATGACCATTACCAAACGGGATAAGATGCTCCTTGTTGTTGTGGGCGTTATTTTGATCCTTGTGCTCGGCGTGATGTTTGCCATTATGCCCTTAGTCAATTCCCTGCAGAACCAAACGGCAAAGCTGAAGAATCTTCAGCAGGAAAAAGCGTCGACTGCGGCTGTAATCGCCGGTATCCCGGAAACGGAAAAACAACTGGAGGAGGCCATGGCGAAAGCCCCGCAGGTAAAGGCGCGCTACATGAACCTCGGCAAGATGTACGAGGTAGACCGCTATATCGATTCCATGACCGGGAAATACGGCTTAGGAACCAAAACCATTTCCATAAACGGCTATAAGGGCAGCAACATTTCCCTGTATGAAGCTGAGGGCGGAAACATGATTGCAGTGTATCCATATAACCAGACGGACGATGCGCAGAACTCCGCCGCAGGCGGCACGAAGGAAGACGACGCCACGGCGGTGGTCACCTGCCCGGTTTCCCTGACTACGCTTGGGGACTTTGCGAATGTGGAAAAGCTCTGCAACGATTTGGAAACCAATGTGCTCGGCCTGAAAGTAACCTCGGTATACCGCGATTTATCCAAGGACGAAACAAATATTGAGATTTCCATTTACGCGGTGGCCGATATTTCGCTGGAACAGTCCATTCCCGAGCCCACCAGCGAAACCACTGAACCCGAGGGCTGATTGATTCATAACATAAACTAAGGGGAAGCGCTCCGGCGCTTCCCCTCATAACGAATATACAAAGGTGCTTCTTTAGGGCAAACGAAAGGCGGTTAAACCTATGCTAAAACGTCTGATTCAGGATAAAAAGGGCAGTGCGCTGGTGCTGTCTATCTGCCTGCTCGCCATCATTGCCATCCTTGCGGTGGGAATGGCGGGCGTTACCTCGATGGTCTATAAAAAGACCACGTATGATGTAAACCGGCAGCAGGCATATTTCAATGCGAAATCCGGCATAGAAACCGCCCTCAATTCCATCGTCTCCCAGAAGGACGATGCGCTGATCCAGGCGATCAGGAACGCGGGCGGCACGCTCGTTTCCGACCCCATCGAGTTTGCGGACGGCACCTATACCCTCACCCTCCGGCTGCTCAACAGCGACCCGGATAACCCCCAGCTATCCGTTACCGCCACCGGCGAGGACCACGGCAAGAAGTATTCCATCAGCAGCAAGGTGGAGGGGTCCATCACCCGGACCAAGCCGCCGTTCCAGGTGACGCATGCGCTGGATATGACGGGGACAATCAATCTCCATGGAGCCACAATTGAAGGGGGGATTGTATTGAGACCGGGGAGCGCATCCATGAATATAAACAGCACTACAGTTAAAGGAGACATTACCGCATTTGCAAAAATAGATGACGAAGGTTGGGGCGAAAACAAGTTTTCGGGGAACATTCATATTTCTGGGGATAATCAGCTGAAAGGAGCAACGAGCCTCACAGGGAATCTTTATCTAGCACCTGGCACAACTTATAATGAGCTTAAAAGTTTAAATGGTCGATGCTTTTTTAATCAAGAAATAATAAATCCGCCTATTGAACCGCCACCAACATCCTTTGATAATCTTAAAACCTGGAATGAGGTGGTTGACACTAGCCACGGAACGCCGCGGCTAGATGTTACAAAAGGTGATGTCAGCATTTTGGTTGATTCTGTCAATTGTATAGGTGCTAGCCATAAAGTTATTGAATTGGCGAATGGGCTTGATATTGTATATGATCCAGATGGAGACAATGGAAATGTCTTAATACTTATGCCCGGTGGAACTGCTGAACCTCTTTTTTCCCAAAATATTGGAAGGCTAATTAACAAAGACGGTCAGGCAATTGATAATGAGGGAAATTTAGTATATTATGATACGGAGGGTCGCCCGCGTAAATCAAGTGATGGTTCCTTGGCGGATGTCACGCCGCGTCTATATATAATTGATTATGCCGATAGTACTACTTATAAATTTGAGGATAATTGTGTTTATAACGGATATTTATTAACTGATCTTTTGAATGAAACGAAATACGTTGGATTTCTATATGGTCAAAATTTTACAGTCAATGGTGGACTTCGAGGTACAACCATGACGGGCGCTACTTCGCCCAATTTTAAGGTTTTTTATAAAAATCCAAAAGACGGCTTCACCGATGGCGGCGGCAGCAGTTCCACGAACGCCAGCTGGAGTGTGGGCGGCTTCCAAAAGGGAGACGGCAAGTAAGAAAAAAGCCGGGGAAAAACCCCGGCGGCGCGTACGCTGATTTTTTAGGAAAGGGAGGAAACGGCAATGCAAAGCCGGTACATAAAGCGCCTTCGCAGGGCGTTCTCCAAAGACGGGTTTTCCCTGATCGAGCTGATCGTCAGCCTCGCCATCCTTGCCGTTTGCCTGATGATGATTGCAGGGCTCGTAACCTTTTCCCTGCAAACCATGAACAGCGCGGTGCGCAAGGGGCAAAGCAGCAACGGCGCCGCTTCCGTAATGGAAGGGGAAGAGGCGGCTCCGGAAGACAATATGGAAGTGGCCACCAAAGCCATAGAGGAAGATAACATCATCACGTTCCGAGACGGCGCCGGCAACGAGGTATTCACCATCAACGGCGGAAAAGGGACGCACAAAACGGTGGTGGATAAGGATACGGGCCTCACGTATGATTATTATATCCCCGCAACGGAACCCGCCACAACAAACTAGCGTTCGGGAAAGGCCCTTATCTTTTCCGGAAGGGAGCGAAGGCACATGCTGCATAAATTAAAAGAGAAAAAAGGGTTTACCCTTCTGGAAGTCATCATCAGCGTGGCGATTTTTTCCATCATCACCATTGCGCTTATGACCGCCTTTGTCAACATCAATAAGGTGTATAACAAGGCGATCCAGGTGAACTATGCGCAGGACCTCAGCGCAAACCTGATTGCAAAGGCGAGCGATGAATTGATTTTTACGATGAAAGCCGAGCTTTCGAACGATCCCTCCGCCGCACCGGCGGCAGGCGAGCGCATGATTTTCAACGATACTTCAACCGACCGCGTGAAGGTGCAGGAGGGCTCGGAAATCACCGATCTTTTGCAGGATACGATGTATAATAAGCTCCGCGCGGAGATGGAATTCACCAAGGTTTCCGATACCGTTATGAAGCTGGATGTGCGGGTGTATAATCCGCCGCGCACCACAGTGCTCTATTCTACCTCCAAATCCATCAATATGTTTTCGATGGAAATGACGGATGGCGCAGGCATATCCGGGCCCGT
This sequence comes from uncultured Clostridia bacterium, assembly GCA_958436475.1. GTDB lineage: Bacteria > Bacillota > Clostridia > Oscillospirales > Acutalibacteraceae > CAUBKG01. The sequence continues at coordinate 70,663 of CAUBKG010000001.1, read as the reverse complement.
ATCGGAGACTTGCGACCGCGTTGTGTATGAGCACGCGGCGTCAGAATAGAGCGAAATAGCCGTCTGCAATCGCATTGCCGAACAGAGAAGCCAGAACAAGACCCGCGGCAAGGCTGGGGCCAAACGCCATCTTCGCCTTACCGCCCGTCTTTTTTCTTATTAATATCACTGCGCCGGCCGCCCCTCCAATCAGCACGCCGAACAGCGCGGCCACCACAATCAGCTTAGCGCCGAGCAGGAAGCCGGAAACCGCCATCAGCTTCAGGTCTCCGCCTCCCATGCCTCCCAGCAGAACCAGCAGGAGGATCGGAACGCTCACAATGAAAAACCCGATCACGCGGCTCCATATCGAGATTTCCGGCTCCACAAAAACAGCCGCCGCGGCAAGCACTGCAATGGCAATAATCAGGCGATTGGGGATTTCTTGCGTATCGAAGTCGATAAGCGCCAGCACCACGAGCACCGCGAAAAAAGCGCAGAACAGCAGGCTTTTGAGCGTTGGTCCAAAGAACAAATAACTCAGCAGAAATAAAATCCCAGTCAGCGTTTCAATGAGGGGATATCTTGCTGAGATTTTTGAACCGCAGTTCCGGCACTTACCCCTTAAAAAAAGGAAGCTCACCACTGGGATCAGATCATAAGCCTTGATCGGCTCATTGCAGGTCGTGCATTGGGAGCGCCCGAAGGCAATGGATTCCTTTCTGGGAATGCGGTAAATACATACATTGAGAAAACTGCCGATCAGCAGTCCAAACAAAAGGTAAAACAGGCCAAATACGATATTCACGGTTTGGTTCACTTGCCTTTCAGAAAGTTTCTTCCATTGTAACAAAGTGCAGTGGATTTATCAACGGAGGTTTACAGCAAATGAGAAATATTCCCTTAGGTCAAATCTTAGTTAATATGGGCGCGCTGACGAGGGAACAGCTCGCCGCGGCCATTGAACTGCAGAAAGAAAACCCCGGCACGCGTTTGGGCGAGCTGCTCGTTCAGAACGAACTGATTACCGGCCGTCAGCTTCTGGAAGCGCTTGCAAAGCGCTTTATGGTTCCCCTGTTCGATAAGGACACCATGCCGGTCAATGCGGAGGCCGTAAGGCTTCTGCCGGAATCCACAGCCCGCAAGCACAGCGCCGTCCCCTTCGATGTGCAGAACGGCGAGCTTCTGGTCGCTACCACCGATCCGCTCAACTTCTATGCGATGGATGAAATCAAGTCCGTTTGCGCCATGGAAGTGGAACCCTTCCTCGCGGCGGAATCGGATATTGAAGAAATCATAAAAAACGCCTATACGGAAACCTCTATGAAGAAAACGCTCAGCACCATCGATGAGGAATTCATCGTGGAAGATGAGGCGGAAGAAGAGGAAGAGGCAGAAGAGGTACAGCAGGCGGAGGAACGCGTGGATAACGCGCCGGTCGTAAAGCTCGTGAACACCATTATCCTGAAAGCCTTTCAGAAGAACGCGAGCGATATCCATATCGAGCCGGAAGAAAACGCTACGGTGGTGCGCATGCGTATCGACGGCGACCTCGTGGAGGACATGCGCCTTGCAAAGAGCGTGCATTCCTCGCTCGTGACGCGCCTCAAGATACTCGGCAACATGAATATTGCAGAGCGCCGCATCCCGCTGGACGGCCGCTTTGAATTCGATATGGGAGACGATTCTAAGATCGATATCCGTGTTTCCAGCCTTCCCACCACCAATGGCGAAAAGGTGGTTATGCGTATCTTGGGCGGGCAGAAGCAGAAGATCCGGAAAATCGAAGAGCTGGGCATGAGCGAATATAACCGCGTGATGTTCAACAAGCTCATCAAATGCTCTACCGGCATCATCCTGGTGACCGGCCCGACCGGAAGCGGTAAAACCACCACGCTTTACGCCGCACTCGACGCGATCCGCAGCCCTAAAATCAACATCGTAACGGTAGAAGACCCGGTCGAAATGGAGATTCCAGGGGTCAATCAGGTGCATGTGAACGCAAAAGCGGGGCTTACCTTTGCCTCCGGCCTGCGCTCCATTCTCCGTCAGGACCCGGATGTCATCCTCATCGGTGAAATCCGAGACTCGGAAACGGCGGAAATCGCCATGCGGTCCGCCATCACCGGCCATCTGGTGCTTTCCACCCTCCATACCAACGATGCTTCTTCGGCCATTATCCGTCTGGTCAATATGGGAATCGAGCCATATCTGGTCGGCTCTTCGGTCAACGGCATCATTGCGCAGCGCCTGGTAAAGCTCAACTGCCCGCACTGCAAGAAGGAATATATGGCCAACGCGGAGGAGCAGAAGCTCCTGGGCGTGGATCATCCGGTGCCGATCTATCGTTCCGAGGGCTGCCCGGAATGCAACAATACCGGCCATAAGGGAAGAACAGCAATCCACGAAATCATTCTCATTGACCCGGATATGCGCAGCATGATCTTCCTCGGAGCCACCTCGCAGGAGCTCGAGGAATACGCCGTTTCCAAGGGCACCAAGCTCCTCCGCCAGAATATGAGCGAGATGGTGCTGGACGGCCGCACGTCCATTGACGAGCTGATTAAAACGACCTATTCAATCGATTAGTACTTTCCGGTAGTTTCCGGCCTGTCTCCGGCGGCACAGGGAGGCGGAGCCGTATCCATACACTTTACCTTCTGTGCTGGGAAAGGTATCAGAAAATGACGATTGAAGAAATACTGAACCGCGCCCGTGATGAAGATTGTTCCGACCTCCATCTCACCATGGACCTTCCTCCCATCGTGCGGAAGCTGGGCAGCCTCACAAAATTCAGCAACGAGATAGACAGTGAAGAAAACCGCCGCCTCATCCTTTCCATGATAAACGAGGAACAGCGCAAAAGGCTGGACGCAGGCGAGGATTTGGACTTTGCCTATGCAGATGCTCTGAAACGCCGTTACAGGGTGAATATTTATCACCAGAAAGGGCAGCTCGCCGCGGCGATCCGTCTCCTGAGGGAAGATATTCCCACGTTGGAGGAGCTCCATCTGCCGGAGGTTTTTAAAGACTTCGCCATGCTTCCGCGCGGCCTTGTACTGATTACCGGCCCGACCGGAAGCGGTAAATCCACGTCTCTGGCTGCAATCACCGGTTACATAAACGCTCACCGAAACTGCCATGTCATCACGGTAGAGGACCCGATCGAGTATGAGCACCACCACCGGATGGCCATGATCCATCAGCGTGAGCTCGGGGTGGATGTGCCCTCTTACGAGCAGGCCCTGCGCGCCGCCCTCCGTGAAGATCCGGACGTTATCCTCGTGGGGGAAATGCGCGATTTCGAAACGATCAGCGCGGCTCTTACCGCGGCGGAAACCGGCCATTTGGTCTTTTCCACCCTGCACACCATCGGTGCGGCCAACACCATCGACCGTATTATAGACGTTTTCCCGCCCCATCAGCAGCAGCAGGTCCGTATTCAGCTCGCATCGGTTCTCAAGGGTGTTGCAACCCAGCAGATTCTCCCGAAGGCAGACGGCACCGGCAGAACGGCGGCCTTTGAAATTATGGTGGCGAACGACGCCATCAGCAACATGATCCGCGAGAGCAAGGGGCATCAGATTCCCTCCGCCATCCAGACCGGCCGCAAGCAGGGAATGATCCTTTTGGATGCCTCTTTGGCCCAGCTCGTGGAAGAGGGAGTCATCACGCTTTCCACGGCGATGGAAAAGTGCACAGATAAGGAGCAATTGAAGAAGTTCCTGGAAGCCTCTGCGAGTATTTTTACAAATAACTTCTGAATTTATTTCATTTTTTATTGACATTGCATAGACAATTTGCTATTATAGTAATTACTTAAAGGGCCAGCCATTGTGTGAGTGAGCTTAAAAATGGAGTGGCAGGGAAGAAGTCAGGTTCTATTTTTGCTCTGCGTACATAAGTATGGTAACGACCCGTAAATTCTTTAAAAGGAGTTTTGGAAAAATGAAAAACTTGGTTTCCCGCAGCCTGAAAAAGGTGCAGAGCAAAAAGGGCTTTACCCTGATCGAGCTCATCGTTGTTATCGCCATTCTGGCGATCCTCGCGGCTGTTCTTATCCCGGCTATCAATGGTTGGGTTAAGAAATCTCAAGAAAGTGCTGCGTTAAACAATGCAGCCAGTGTGAAATCTGCAGCATCTATCTTATATACACAAGTAGAGTCTGGCGAGGTAACTAAAGACTCTCTCGCAGGTCTGTCGAAAACTGATACTGATCTTCAAAAGTTACTTCCCAATATTCCCACTAATGATGATTTCTCGGTCTCAGTCGATGCGGATGGTAAGGTCACAGGTGAATACAAGAGCAATGGCGGTAAAATAAATGTCGATATTGAAAAGATGGAGATTAAAGAAGCTGAATCCTGATTCTGTTTCTTTAATGGGGCTTTCCAATTTTGGAAGGTCCCATTTTTTCTAGTAACAGTTGCTTATAGCCGGATGTTGATTTATGATTCCAAAAGGAGTTTTCTCTATGAAGACTTTTGTTTTCCACCAGTTGGGGCGGGCACGGAGTAAAAGAGGCTTTACACTTGTTGAACTTATTGTAGTTATTGCAATTTTGGCAATTTTGGCGGCCACTCTTATTCCGGCTATCAATGGCTGGGTAAAAAAAACCGGGGAGAATAATGCACTTAATAATGCTGCAAGCGTAAAATCCATTGCTTCTATTTTATTTACAGAAGCAGAATCCAATGTCGCTACAGATGTGGATGGAAATAAGGTTACGATTAATACGTCATCAGATATTAAGATTAAAAAGGATGCTGATAACGTGACCAGTAACCCTACAAGTGCGGCGGCTGTTTTTTTGCGATTGGCGCCTAATATTCCGAAAAACGATTCTTTTGTTATTACAATATCTCCTGATGGTAAGATTACCGGTACTTACACTTCGAATGCTATGTATGAGGTCGATTTGGAAACCGGTGAAGTTACTCGTGTTTAGTAAATGTTGATCTTTTTAAGAGACCTTCTTTTTGAAGGCCTCTTTTTTATCCCCATAGCCCTGCAAAGATGGAGTTGTGTTTCTTCCACAAATCCGGTATAATAAAATCACAAACAGCGCGGCTTTTCATGATAAATCCGCGGAAAGTGAGGATGCGGTATGAACCCTTTTGACGGCTTTGTGATCACCAGCGATAATACCTGCGATATGCCGGAAGAATTTTATCTGGCTCATGATGTGCGCCTGCTCGTCCTTTCCTATACAGTGGAGGGCGTTCGCTATGGCCTCGGGCAAAATATGGACCCGAAGGAATTTTACCGGAAGATGCGGGGCGGGGAAATGCCGCAGACACAGCAGGCAACGCCGATGCAGGCGGAAGAATTCTTTGAAGGCTTCCTGAGAGACGGAAAAAGCGTGCTCCATATCAGCTTTTCCTCCGCGCTCAGCGGAAGCTACAACAGCGCGTGCCTTGCCGCCAAAGAGCTGAATGAAAAATACGGCGAGGGCGCCGTGCGTGTGGTCGATTCCCGCTGTGCCTCCATGGGAGAGGGCCTGCTTCTTTCTTACGCAGTTCAGATGAAGGAAGCGGGGAAGACCCGCGAAGAAATCCTCTCCTGGCTGGAAGAAAACAAGCTTCACCTCTGCCATTATTTCACGGTAGACGACCTGAACCACCTGCACCGGGGCGGAAGGGTATCCAAGGCGACGGCGATCATTGGTTCCATGCTCGGCATCAAGCCAATTCTGCATGTGGATGATGAAGGCCGGCTGATCCCCATCGGAAAGGTGCGGGGAAGAAAGCAATCGCTGGATGCCCTGGTGGGCCACATGGAAAAGCTCGCAGAGGGCATGGAGAATCCGGTCGTCTTCATTAGCCATGGAGATTGTGAGGAGGATGCCCTTTACGTGCAGGAGCAGGTGAAAAAGCGCTTGCACATCTCAAACTTCATGGTGAATTTCATCGGCCCAACCATCGGCACGCACTCCGGCCCGGGCACGGTTGCCCTGTTCTTTTTGGGGCGGAACCGCTGAAAAAAATCTTTTTATCCCCCGTGAATTTATAGGTTGACTTTCGCGGGGGATATGTTATATAATAGTCAGGTCGAAAACGACCATATATGGTGGATATAGCTCAGTTGGTTAGAGTGCCAGGTTGTGGCCCTGGAGGTCGTCGGTTCGAACCCGATTATCCACCCCATCTGAATAGGTAAAGGACTGTAGCCCGGTTTATTCCAGCCTACAGTCTTTTCAATATTGGGATGTAGCCAAGCGGTAAGGCAGCGGACTTTGACTCCGTCATCGCGCAGGTTCGAATCCTGCCATCCCAGCCAGCAAAAAGCAAGGCCTTTTATGGCCTTGCTTTTTGCTTATTGAGAAATGGCGGGATTGGAACCTGAGAAGGTCTGTGCGTTAAGAAAACAATCCGGGGGATTGTTTTTAGCACGGAGCGCGAGGGCGGTACCGCACGCGAAGCGTGGGGTGACCGAGTGAAAAGCGGGTGAGGCGCAGCCGAGTCACGCGTTCGAATCCTGCCATCCCAGCCACGTCGGAGCAAAGTTCGCTTTGCTCCGTTTTCTTTTGCAAAGAAAACATCCGCCCGCTACCTTGCTCCTCCTCTTCCGCAAAAGGTCACGCTTGTTCCGGCTATGGCCTTGCAAGCGCGGCCATGACGCCTCCATGGCACTACCAACCTTTTGCGGTTGCCGCTGCGGCGGGAGGGGGCATCTTTTTTGTAACAGTCTGGCAGCAAAAAGCAAGGTCTTTTATGGCCTTGCTTTTGGCTTATTGAGAGTTTCGTCATCGGAACAAATGTTGCTGCGGACTTGCGTATCATTCGAGAATACGCAGGAAAAGACTTCCGGTACATGAAACCATAAAAAATACGCAATCTATAACAGGGTGTTTTTTATGGTTAAATGGAAAGAAATTTTAATGATTTTTTGTATCGGCGCGGTGGGATACAGCGTACTGGAAATCTTATGGCGGGGATACACGCACTGGACGATGACGCTTACCGGCGGCTTCTGTTTTCTTGCCATATATGCGATCAACGGCCGTCTGGAGGGGGCGAAGCTTTGGAAAAAGTGCCTCGCAGGCGCCGTTTCCATCACGGCTGTGGAGTTTGCCGTCGGGATGCTTGTGAACCGTGTGCTGCTTATGGACGTTTGGGATTATTCCAACCGGTTCTGTAATTTATTCGGGCAGATTTGCCTGCTGTATTCCGTGCTTTGGTTTTTCCTTTGCATCCCCCTCGATTTCCTTTGCAGGCGTCTGCGCGTCTGGTTTGCTGAGCGCCGTATGGAAAGGAAAAGCAGCATATGATTTATGATTTTATCGTGCGCCGGACCGACGGCTCGGAAATATCGCTCGCCAGCTACCGCGGGCGCGTTCTGCTGATTGTGAATACTGCAACCGCCTGCGGGCTTACTCCGCAATATGAAGCGCTGCAGAAGCTGTATGAGCATTTTTCGGAACAGCCTTTTGAAATACTGGATTTTCCCTGCAACCAGTTTCTGAACCAAGCTCCCGGCACCGATCAGGAGCTTGCGGAGTTTTGCCAGGCGCGTTATCGAACCGCTTTTCCCACCTTTGCAAAAATCCAGGTCAACGGGCCGGGGCAGCATCCTCTTTATGCCTTTCTCAAGGAGGAGGCGGGGGAGGAGCAGGAAAACGAAGCGGCGGGAGCCTTCCGAGAAAAGCTGTATTCCCTCGGCCAGTATGCTCCGGGCAATGATATCCGCTGGAATTTCACAAAATTCTTAGTAGACGCCTCCGGCAACGTTGCCGGCCGTTACGGCCCTACGGTTACGCCGCAGGAGCTTATCGGAACAATCGAAGGGCTTCTGAAAAAAAGCTGAATATTTGTTCTATAAAAAAGGAACCTGCCGGTGCTTCTTTCCGGCAGGTTCTTTTTTGTTGGGAGGAATCACATATATCCGAGCGATTTCACAAAATTCTTGATTTCATCCGCATGCGTGCTTTCTGCAACGCAGTATACCATGGTGTTATCGATCACGGCAACGAGATAAAAGTTGCCTGAGGCTGTCTGGTAATAATACTTATAATTCAAAACAGAAACGGATTTATAAGAGGAAAAGCCATGCGAGGCGTCTTCAAATTTTTCTCGGCTGCCCGCAAACGCAGCATTTGCCTCCCTGGAAGAGGGAAGGGTATAAAACCACAGCTGATAATTTTCATTTTCTGCGACGGCGGCTTCCTGAACACCGTCTGTTTCAAACTGTTCGGTGGCGTCAGTCACTTCATATCCTGCGGAAACGGCCTGTTCGGTAAAATGCTCCGTGGTAAGCGGCGTTTTTGGCGTGCCGCAGGCGGTAAGTGCAAGCACCGCCGCAGCCAGGATCAAAGCTAGGATACTCTTTTTTACAGCTTTCATTTGCTCCTCCAGACGTTTTTTAAGTCGGATTACTATCGGGATTGTTGATATTGTCGATCTGCGTATCGAAATAAACATAGCAGAGCGTTTTGCCGTCCTGCTCATTATCCAGCAAAACCACATCCTGCTTGGTGGTTTTTACGGTTTCCCCCGGCCAAACGATTTTCCCCACCGTGTGAGGGAGTCCTTCTTCAATGATCTTTGTAATGATGGTCGCGTTAAAAACCTTGAGCTGTTTTCCGTTGTCGTCTGTAAAATATTCCGGGAGGGTCACATCGGTTTCGAGCGGAAGCTTACCGATAAAAAAGGCGCAGTAGCGGCTGTCTGTATTCGTGAGGCGTTTTTCCCATCCGCCGAAGGCGAGCTCGGTAAACGGTTCGTTTCCAGAAGAAATCGTGATGTTCGGCCAGGCCCCAGCCTCGCTGTAAGGCGGTTCTGCCGGCGTCTCCGCAGTATTGCCGCCGCACCCGAAAAGCGACGCGGAAAAGATGACACAAAGCAGCAACGCCACAATTCTTTTCATAATACCTTCGCTCCCAATACATTTTTTTCATCATAACAGAGTTTTGGCACGGTGTCAATTCACGGTGCTTCCTGCCGGAATTGTGTTGCCTGCGCGGGCCTGTTGTGATATAATTAATCGATAAAATGTGGGAGTATGTGTTTATGACGATTCTTGGCGTTGACCCCGGCTATGCGATTGCTGGATACGGTGTGATCCGCTACGAGGCGGGCCGTTTTGCTGTTTTGGACTATGGAGCGGCCACCACGCCCGCCAAAACCGATTTTTCCTACCGGCTGGAGCTGATCTATGACCAGATCAGCCTGGTCATGAAAAAATGGAAGCCGGATGCCCTTTCCATCGAGCAGCTTTTTTTTACCACAAACGCCACCACCGCCATCGGCGTGGCCGAGGCGCGCGGGGTGATTCTGCTTGCCGCAAAGCAAAACAATATTCCCGTGTTTGAATACACGCCCCTTCAGGTGAAATCCGCTGTGGTTGGGTACGGCAAGGCGGTGAAGGCGCAGGTCATGGAAATGACCCGTATCATCCTGGGGCTTTCCCAGGTTCCGAAGCCGGACGATACGGCCGACGCGCTGGCTATTGCCATCTGCCACGCGCACTGCAACGGTTCTCTTATGAGCAAACTCAAAGGCAGGTACTGATATTATGTTTTATAGTTTACAGGGCACCCTTCTCCGCGCAGACCAGTCCTTTGTGGCAGTGGAATGCGGCGGGGTGGGGTTCCGGTGCAGCATCACCCTTTCCACCTATCGTGCTCTGCCGAAAGCGGGGGAGCGCGTGATGCTTTATACGCATCTGGTGGTGAAGGAAGATGCGCTCGACCTCTATGGCTTTGCCACCGAGCAGGAGAAGGACTGCTTCCGCCTGCTGACCTCCGTTTCCGGCGTGGGCCCCAAAGTGGCGCTTGCGATTCTTTCCGATTTAACGCCCGACCAGCTTGCCCTCAGCATTGCCTCGGGAGACAGCAAGGCCATCACCCGCGCGAACGGCGTGGGGCGGAAGCTGGCTCAGCGGCTCGTGCTGGAGCTGAAGGATAAGATCGCCGGCAGCACGGCGGTATCTTCAGGAAAAGAAGCCGAGCTTCAGAGCATTTCCGCGGCAGCGGAGCACGAGCCCGTGGCAGAGGCGTGCGCCGCTCTCGTAACACTCGGCTATTCCCAGACCGAGGCCATGCAGGCGCTTGGCCGGTTGGATCCTGCGCTCCCGCTCGAAGACCTCGTGCGCGGGGCGCTGAAATTACTTTCCAGGTAGGTGAAACCGGATGCCCGAATTTGATATGGAAAACCGTTTGGTTGCGCAGGAATATACCCCGGAGGATTCCGGAATCGATAATTCCCTGCGTCCCAAAACGCTTTCGGAATACATTGGCCAGCAAAAGGTGAAGGAAAACCTTTCGATTTATATGGAAGCGGCGAAAAAGAGGGGGGAAGCCCTCGACCATTTGCTGCTTTACGGCCCTCCCGGCCTCGGGAAAACAACGCTTGCCGGCATTATCGCAAACGAAATGAACGTGCAGATCCGCATCACTTCCGGTCCCGCCATCGAAAAGCCGGGCGACCTTGCGGCCCTGCTTACGAACCTGAGCGAAGGCGACGTTTTGTTTATCGATGAAATCCACCGCCTGCCGCGGACGGTCGAAGAGGTGCTTTACCCGGCCATGGAGGATTACGCGCTGGATATCATCATCGGAAAAGGGCCTTCGGCCCGCTCCATCCGGCTCGATTTGCCGAAATTCACCCTCGTGGGCGCAACCACGCGCGCCGGGCAGCTTTCCGCCCCTCTGCGCGACCGCTTCGGCGTGATCCAGAGGCTGGAGCTGTATACCCCGGAGGAGCTCGCTGAAATCATTTCCCGTTCGGCCTCCATCCTCGGCGTGCAGGCGGACCGCGAGGGCACCCTGGAAATCGCTTCCCGTTCGAGAGGCACGCCGCGCATTGCCAACCGCCTGCTCAAGCGCGTGAGGGACGTGGCCGAAGTCATGCACGATGGTTTTATCAACGAAGCCGTTGCGCGGGAGGCGCTCGACCGGCAGGGCATCGACGAGCTCGGGCTGGATGCCAACGACCGCCGCTTGCTCCGCACCATTATTGAAACCTACAGCGGAGGCCCCGTGGGCCTCGAGACGCTTGCCGCCGCCATCGGCGAAGAAGCGGTCACGCTGGAAGATGTATATGAACCATACCTGATGCAGATTGGATTTTTGAGCCGTTCTCCGCGCGGGCGCTGCGCAACGCTTGCGGCTTATGAGCATTTGGGAATCAAGCCGCGCGGCGGTCAAGATTCGCTGTATTAGGAACGGGCGCAGTATAGAGAGATTTCACGATAATGGAGGAATAATAGTTATGGGAAGATTGTTTGGAACAGACGGCGCGAGGGGCGTCGCAAACCAGGAGCTCACCTGTGAGAGGGCGATGGAGATCGGGCGGGCCACTGCCATGGTGCTCGGCGCAGGGCACGACCGCCGCAAAACCTTTGTGATCGGCAAGGATACCCGCCTCTCTTCCGATATGCTCGAGACCGCGCTTGCGGCGGGACTTTGCTCCGTGGGGGCGGATGTTCTCCTGCTCGGCGTGGTGCCTACTCCCGCGGTAGCTTACCTGATTTCCAAATACCAGGCGGACGCCGGCTTTATGATTTCGGCTTCCCACAATCCCTTTGAATATAACGGAATCAAGATTTTCAATCATGAAGGCTATAAGCTGCCCGATGCAACGGAAGAGGAGATTGAAGCGATTATTCTGGATCATGCGAAGCCCGTTTCACTCGCGGAAGGGGAAGATTTAGGCCGTGTAACCCGGGTGGATTCCGCGCCGGATGATTATGCGGATTATATCTGTTCCACCGTAGACTGCCGGCTGGACGGCCTCAAGGTCGCTCTGGACTGCTCCAACGGCTCCGCATCCGTGACTGCTCACAGGATTTTTTCTTCCCTCGGCGCTGAGGTGATCGCCCTCCACGACCTTCCGAACGGTGTGAATATCAATAAAGACTGCGGCTCCACCTGTGTGGGCCTCATGACCGATTTTGTAAAGGAAAACGGGTGCGACCTGGGGCTTGCCTTCGACGGCGACGCTGACCGCTGCCTCGCGGTGGACGAAACCGGCTGCGTGGTGGACGGCGACCGCATTATTGCCGTGATAGCCGACCATTTCAAAGAGCTCGGCAGGCTGGCAGACGAGGTCGCCGTAGTCACCGTTATGTCCAACATCGGTTTTTTCCGCTTTGCGAAGGAGCACGGCATCAAGGTGGAGGTCACCAAGGTGGGCGACCGCTATGTGCTCGAAAAAATGCGCGAAAAAAATTATTCCATCGGCGGAGAGCAGTCCGGGCATATTATATTTAAGGATTTCGCCACTACGGGAGACGGCGAGCTCACCGGCCTGCAGCTCATGGCTGTGATGCAGCGCACGAGCAAGAAGCTTTCAGAGCTCAGCCAGATCATGAAGGTATACCCGCAGGTGCTTGTAAACGTCCGCGTTTCGGCAGACGGCAAGGAGCGCCTCGCAGGAGACAGTGAAGTACAGGAGGCCATCCGGGCAGTGGAAAGCACCCTCGGGGAAGACGGCCGCATTCTGGTGCGCTGCTCAGGCACCGAGCCGCTGATCCGCGTGATGGTGGAAGGAAGCAACGAGGAGCAGATCGGCGTTCTCGCCAACCGTGTGGCGGATACCATCCGGCTCCGACTGGCCTGAAGAGAGGAAGAAGAGTATGAGGATATCTTCCGGCTGGAAGGATTATGAATTGATCGACGCGAGCTCCGGCGAACGCCTCGAGCGCTGGGGGGATATTATCCTGATCCGCCCGGATCCGCAGATCGTTTGGAATACGCCGAAAAAGAATCCGCTTTGGAAAGAGGCGCATGCGCGCTATCACCGTTCTTCCTCGGGCGGCGGGCACTGGGAAACCTACCGCAGAGTGCCGGACGTTTGGCAGATCGGATACAAGGATCTTGCCTTCCGCTTAAAGCCCATGGGATTTAAGCATACGGGTCTTTTCCCGGAGCAGGCAGTCAATTGGGACTGGATTGCAAACGCTGTCCGCAGCGCAAACCGGAAAATAAAGGTTCTGAACCTGTTTGCCTATACCGGCGGCGCAACCCTCGCTTCCTTGAGCGCCGGGGCGGAGACCGTTCATGTGGACGCCTCTAAGGGCATGGTCCTCTGGGCGAAGGATAACGCGGCGGCCTCCGGCCTCGCAGATAAGCCGGTTCGCTGGCTGGTGGACGACTGCCTCAAATTCGTGGCGCGGGAAATCCGACGCGGAAACCATTACGACGGCATCGTGATGGACCCTCCTTCTTACGGCAGGGGCCCGAACGGGGAGATCTGGAAGATCGAAGAGCAGATCTATCCGCTTTTGACGCAGTGCCGCCAGCTGCTCTCGGAGCAGCCGCTGTTTTTTATCATCAATTCCTATACCACCGGCCTCTCGCCGGCGGTCATGATGTATCTGCTGGAAACGCTGGAGCTGGGCGGTGGAACCGTTTCTGCCGAGGAAATCGGCCTGCCCGTTACGGAAACAGGTCTCGTGCTGCCCTGTGGCTCCACTGCTGTTTGGAAATCCGATTTCTAAAAGGATGACGCTATGAAACCAATCATTTCGGTAAACAACCTCGAATTTCATTATACCGATGAACAAAAGCGGGAAATCCCCGTGCTGAAGCATCTGAATCTGGAGATTGCGGAAGGCGAGTTCGTTGCGGTGCTCGGGCACAACGGCTCGGGAAAATCCACGCTCGCGAAGCATTTCAACGCACTTCTGCTGCCAACCGGCGGCAGGGTCACGGTATGCGGGCTGGATACCGCAGCCGAAGAAAACAAGCTTCCCATCCGCCAGCAGGTGGGCATGGTGTTTCAGAACCCGGATAACCAGCTGGTGGCAACCATCGTGGAGGAGGATGTCGCCTTCGGGCCGGAAAACCTCGGTGTTCCGCCGAAGGAAATCCGCGAACGGGTAGACAACGCCCTTAAGGCGGTGGGGATGTACGATTACCGCAAGCACGCCCCCCATAAGCTTTCGGGCGGGCAGAAGCAGCGGGTGGCCATTGCGGGCATCATCGCCATGCAGCCGAAGTGCATCGTGCTGGACGAGCCCACCGCCATGCTCGATCCCCGGGGCCGGAAAGAGGTTATGCAGACCGTCCGCCGCCTGAACCGGGAGCTCGGCATCACGGTCGTCTTTATTACCCATTTTATGGATGAAGCGGCTGCGGCTGACCGCGTAATCGTAATAAATGACGGCGAGCTCTGCCTCGACGGCACGCCGAAGGAAGTCTTCCGGCAGGTGGATTACCTCCGGAAGATCCGGCTGGACGTTCCGCAGACGGCCGAGCTCGTTTACCGCATGCGGAAGGATGGCTTTTCCCTTCCGGAAGATGTGCTGACCGAAGAGGAGTGCATATGCGCACTGGCCCGCTTGCTGGAGGAACGCCATGTCTGAACTGAAGCTCGAGCATGTCTCTTATTTATACAGCGAGGGGACTCCCTTCGAAAAATGTGCGCTGGACGATATCAGCCTGACGATAGAAGACGGCAGCTTCATCGGCATCATCGGCCACACGGGCTCGGGAAAATCCACCCTCGTGCAGCACTTAAACGGCCTTGTCCGCCCAAGCGCGGGCCGGGTTTTGCTGGATGGAAAGGATATTTGGGAAGAGCCGAAGAAAATACGCGCCATCCGCTTCCGGGTAGGGCTTGTGTTCCAGTATCCGGAATACCAGCTCTTCGAAGAAACGGTTTATAAAGATATCGCGTTCGGGCCGAAAAATATGGGATTGTCCGAAGGGGAAATTGATGTCAGCGTGCGGGAGGCGGCGCGGTTCGTCGGCCTTTCGGAAGATTATTTCGAAAAATCTCCCTTCGACCTTTCCGGCGGGGAAAAACGCCGGGCCGCCATTGCAGGAGTCATCGCCATGCGGCCGGATATCCTGGTGCTGGATGAACCAACCGCCGGGCTCGATCCCCATGGGAGGGACGTAATCCTCGCGCAGATCCGGGAATACAAGAGGCAGACCGGCAAAACAGTCATCCTCGTTTCCCACAGCATGGAGGATATCGCGCAGAACGTGGAAAAGGTTCTGGTGATGAACAAGGGAAAAATCGCCATGTTCGAGCCGGTGGAAGAGGTGTTTTCCCGCGCGGCGGAGCTGATGAAAATCGGCCTCGATGTGCCGCAGGTGACCCGTGTTTTCTTAGCGCTGCGAAAAAGAGGGATTCCGGTGGATACCAATGTTTATACCGTGTCCGGCGCGGAGCAGCGCCTCAAAGAGCTCCTCACGAAGGGAGGCGGGGCCCGTGCTTAAGGATATCACCATCGGCCAGTATTTTCCGGTGGGTTCCTTCCTTCACCGGATAGACCCGCGTGTAAAGCTCGTGCTGGTGCTCGCCGTGATCGTCACGGTGTTCGTGGCAAATAATTTTGCCGCCATGGCGGTTATCGTTTTGGCAACCGTTGCGCTCATGCTGCTTTCCCGCGTGCCGCTCAAAATCTATTTTAAGTCGCTGAAACCCATCATCCCGATTATCATCATTACCTCGGTGCTCAACATTTTTTACATCGGCGGGGGAGAAACCTTGCTCCAGTTCTGGGTGATCCGGATTACGGACAAGGGCCTTATCACGGCGCTGTTTATGTCTGTCCGCATCATCTGCCTCATTTTAATCAGCGGCCTGCTTACCTATACCACCTCGCCTACTGAGTTGACAGACGCTATTGAGCGCTTGCTTTCCCCGCTCACAAAGCTGAAGGTAGACGTCCATTCCCTTGCCATGATGATGACCATTGCACTCCGTTTCATCCCGACCCTCGTGGAGGAAACGGAAAAAATCATGAGCGCACAGAAAGCGCGCGGAGCCGATATGGAATCGGGAGGGCTGGTGCAGCGCATGAAAGCGCTCCTTCCCATTCTCATCCCGCTGTTTGTTTCCTCCTTCCGCCGCGCTTACGAGCTGGCTTATGCGATGGAATGCCGGTGCTATAACGGGGGAGAAGGCCGCACCAGGATGAAGATTCTGAAAATGAGCACGGCCGACTATCTGGCTGTGGGGATTTATCTCATGTTTCTCGCGGCCATTATCCTGCTCAATACTTTTTGCTGAGGAGACGCCATGCGCAGACTGTTACTGACTCTCGCTTTTGACGGCAGCCGCTACCACGGCTGGCAGGTCCAGCAGAATGCGCTGGCCGTGCAGCAGGTGGTGCAGGACGCTGTCGAAAAGGTCTTCGGCAGCCGTTTAGGGATAACGGGCTGCAGCCGCACGGATTCCGGCGTGCATGCCAGGGAATACTGCTGCCATTTCGATACGGAATCCGGCATCCCGTGCGGCCGTGCCGTGCTGGCGCTCAACACCCTTTTGCCGCCCGATATCGCGGTGCTTTCCTGCGAGGAAAAACCGATGGATTTTCACGCGCGCTATTCCTGCACAGCCAAGGAGTATGTGTATCAGATATACAATTCCCGGGTGCGGGACCCGTTTTTGCACGGCTACGCCCTGCAGTATTTTCGTCCGCTGGATGAAACCCGTATGCAGGAAACGGCCCGGCTGTTTCTCGGGGAGCACGATTTTTCGGCCTTCTGCAGCGCGGGGGATGCAGTGCGAACCCATGTTCGCACCATCTATTCCTTCGATGTGGCACGGGAGGGGAAGCTCGTTACCCTCACCGTGCGCGGGAACGGCTTTCTTTACAACATGGTGCGTATCCTCGCGGGCACGCTTTTGTTTGTGGAGCAGGGGAGGTTACGGCAGTCGGATATCCCGGCGATTCTGGCTTCCAAAGACCGGAATCGCGCCGGCAAGACCGCGCCGCCGTATGGGCTCTATCTGAACCGCGTGTTTTATGATTCCTGATTTTTGAACCGGGAGGTGACGAAAAGGCAATGACGAAAAAAAGAAAGAAAAAATCACCCGCTCCGTCTTCGGAGGAGCTCGATTTTTATGATTACGAAAAGGACGACGGCAGCTTTTTAAAAGAAGTTCCCGCGCCAAAAAAAAGAAAG
This sequence comes from uncultured Clostridia bacterium, assembly GCA_958436475.1. Lineage (GTDB taxonomy): Bacteria > Bacillota > Clostridia > Oscillospirales > Acutalibacteraceae > CAUBKG01. Next base: position 53,820 of record CAUBKG010000001.1, on the reverse strand, counting down.
AAAAAGAAGAAGCGTTCCTTTTGGCGCAAGGTGCTGATCATTGCCGTCATTGCGGTGTGCGTTTATGTCCTGGCCAATGTCACGTCGCTTACCCCGGCGAATATCCTTCAGTTTATCAACGATACGGCGGCGCTTTCCCATGCGGGAGAGGGCGCCTATCCCGTGGATGTTTCGGAGCTGAACGTGATAAGCGCCGCCGTGGACCGCGACCGGCTCGTGCTGCTCACGGATATGTCTGCCGTGTGCTATACCTCCTCGGGCGCAACCCTTTACAGCCGCCAGCACGGCTTTGCTTCGCCCCGGCTCTCCTGTGCGAAAGACCGCTGCCTCATTTATGACAGTGGCGGGAACTCGCTCAAGATCGAAAGCGCGGGCAAAACGCTGCTGGAGGAAACACTGGGCAGCAAAATCCTGGCGGCAGATTTGTCTGATAGCGGCGTGTATGCCGTTGCAACGAAATCGGAAGGGTATAACGCGGAGATTTCCCTTTACAGCCGCGGCTTTGTAAAGCAGCCCTTCAAATGGTATACCTCCGATCAGGAGGTCATCGCCGTGAAGGTAAGTCCCAATGGAAAGCTGTGCGCCGTGGCGACGGCTGCGGCGGAAGGCGGCCGGCTCAAATCTTATTTGTATCTTTTCGATATCCGCAAGGTGGAGCAGCTCGCGAAGCTCGAATACAGCGGCTGCCTGCTGCTGGACCTTTCCTTCAAGGGCAATTCTTCCGTTACCGCGGTGGGCGATTCTCTCGTATCCTTCGTGGAAATCGCCGCTCCCGATGCGCACAAGGACCTGCCCTTCGGCGCTCTTTCGCTCGAAACGTTTTATAACGGAGACGCTTCCGGCATTGCCATGAGCTTTTCCCGGCATGGGGACGCGGGCAGCGGGAAGACCGTAATGTACGACCCGAAGGGGAATATCCTTTTTGAAGCGGAGCGCGATTCCCGGGTTTCCTCCCTCTATGTTTCCAAGCATTATGTAACGGAGCTCACCTTTTCACAGGTTTCCATGTACGATAAAACAGGAAAACTCGTCCGCAGGGAAGAAACAGGTATTGATTCCTACCGGGTTTTCGAATACAATAAAAATATTATAGCAATTGGAAATTCCAAGGTGGAAAAGTACGAATAAGCTGTTTTTGGAGGTGCACGGTTATGCCCACAGCCAGTATTATCCTCGATCTGGCGGTTGTTTTGATCGTTATCGGTACCGTTATTTTTTCGGCGGTCAAGGGCTTGGCCGGCATGCTCCTGCATCTGGCCGCCATGGTTGCGGCGGCTGTGCTGGCCTTTAGTCTCGCATCTCCCATGGCGGATTTCACCTTCCGTGTAGGCGTGGAGCCCGCCGTTACCGAGAAAGTGGAGGAAACGCTCCGGGAAGGCGGCGGCCGGTCGCTCGAAGAGCAGGTAAACGGTGTGTTTGATTCGCTGCCCGGCTTTGTGGTGAACATCCTCGAGAGCGCGGGCGTTTCGAATGAATCCATGCAGCAGTCCTTCCGGGAAAACATGGGGGCAGATGCACACGATTCCGCTCAGCGCATCACCGAGAGTGCTTTCCGCCCCGCGGTGACGCCGCTCCTGTATGTGCTTTGCCTGCTCGTTTTGTTCCTTGTGTTTTTTGCAGTTCTCAGCGTTGTGGCCTCCATGCTCGAAAAGCTATTTCACCTGCCGGTGATCGGCACGGTGAATCATGTGCTGGGAGGCGTGCTCGGTCTCGTGAAAGCGGCCGTTGTCCTGCTGGTTCTGTCCCTCTGCGTGGCGTTTTCCATTTCCGTTACCCATAACGAATCCAAAGCTCTGAACCGCGAGGCGGTTGAAAGCACTTACCTGTATCGGACGATTGAGGAATACAATCCTCTGATCGGCTTCATCGAATAGATTTTCAGCGGCATTGGGGAGGCATTATGCGTAAATTTTTAACTATTCCGAATCTGTTATCCTTGTTTCGGATTTTGCTGATTCCGCTTTTTGCGGTGATGTATTTCCAAAAAAATTACGGCATCGCCATTGGGGTGATCGTCCTTTCCGGCCTGACCGACGTTGTAGATGGCTATATCGCGCGCCATTTTGACCAGGTAACGGAAATCGGCAAGCTGCTCGACCCGCTGGCGGACAAACTCACCCAAATAACAGTTGTTTTCTGTATTACCATTACATACCCCTTTGTTTGGCCTTTTTTCATTGTTATAATAGTGAAGGAGCTTCTGATGATGGCGTTTTCCCTGGTCCTGCTCCGGCGGCAGGAGAAAGCCACCGGCTCCGAGTGGTATGGAAAACTGGCAACTGCGGTTTTTTATGCCAGCATGTTCCTGATCCTTCTCAACGGCAAGCTGGATTTTTTAAACGATATTTTTGTTCTTGTTTTGATGGCGGTAACGGTGATCTGTGCGGTATATGCATTTGTCCGTTATTTTCAGCTCTTCGTGCATAAAATGAACGAAGGCAAAAATGAGGCGGCGGATCACGTTTAACTAATAGGAGAATATAATTATGGTATTATGCTCAAGATGTAAAAAACGCCCGGCCATCGTGTTTATGACGCGGATGGACGGGGATAAGTCCACACCCGAGGGCTTTTGCATCCAGTGCGCCAAGGAACTCGGAATCGCTCCGGTGGATCAGGTGCTTTCGCAGTTCAACCTCTCGGAGGAGAATCTGGATGAGCTCAATGAGCAGCTCATGGAGCTCATGGACGGCGACGATGAAAACGACCTTTCCGAGATTTTGCCGGGAGGCGCCGCGACCTTTCCGTTTCTGAATACGATTTTCGGGAACGGCGGGCAAAAGGCGGCAGACGCCGCGGGGCAGCCGGAGGAGACGAAGGAGGCCGCGCCGCCGCCTGAAAAAAAGCGCCGCAAAAAGGTGAATGAAAAGAAGCGCAAGGTTCTGAATGAGTTCTGCACGAGCTTGAATCAGAAGGCGAAGGACGGCGCGATCGACCGTATGATCGGCCGGGAACGCGAAATTTACCGCGTGATCCAGATTTTGAGCCGCCGCCAGAAGAATAACCCCTGCCTCATCGGAGAGCCGGGTGTGGGTAAAACGGCCATTGCAGAGGGTCTGGCCCTTAAAATCGTGCAGGGAGACGTTCCCGCCGCCCTGCAGGAGAAGGAGATCATGCTGTTAGACCTCGCCTCTCTCGTGGCGGGCACGCAGTTCCGCGGGCAGTTTGAAAAGCGCATCAAGGCGTTGGTGGATGAAATCAAGCAGGATGGAAACATTATCCTGTTTATCGACGAAGTGCACAATCTCGCAGGCGTGGGAGACGCCGAAGGCTCCATGAACGCCGCCAATATCCTGAAGCCCTCGCTTTCGCGCGGGGAAATCCAGGTGATCGGCGCTACCACCTTTACCGAGTACCGTAAATACATTGAAAAGGATGCCGCTTTAGAGCGCCGCTTCCAGCCGGTGACCGTGGAAGAGCCCTCTGTATCGGAAACGGTGGAGATCCTCTGCGGGATCAAGGATTATTATGAACAGCACCATCACGTAACGGTAACAGAAGAGATCCTCCGCCGTGCGGCCGCTCTTTCCGAGCGGTATATCACCGACCGTTTCCTGCCCGATAAGGCAATCGACCTTTTAGATGAAGCCTGTGCCTGCGCGAATCTGCGCAATAAGGAAATGAACGAAATGATCACCGCCCGCCGCCGCGTGGAGCAGCTCCGGGAGGAAGAGGGCGAAATGGAATCCGAGCCCGAGCAGGATGAAACGGATTACGCCCGTCTCGCGGAAATCAAAACGGAGCTCGCAAAGTATCGAGTCCAGCTGGCAGAGCTGGAGCGAAAGAACATCGATAATTCCGTTACGGTGGACGATCTCGCGCGCGTGATCGAGCTGTGGACGGGAATCCCCGCCGCAAAGGTCCGCCAGTCGGATTTAAAGCAGCTCGCCGGCCTTGAAGACCGCCTGCGTGCCAAAGTGATCGGGCAGGACGAAGCGGTGCATCTGGTCGCCGCCGCCATCAAGCGCAGCCGCGTGCAGATCTCGGCGCGCCGCAGGCCGGCGTCCTTCCTGTTCGTCGGCCCCACGGGCGTGGGGAAAACAGAGCTCGTCAAGGTGCTTTCGGCCGAGCTTTTCGATACGCCGGAAACGCTCATACGCCTCGATATGTCTGAATTCATGGAGAAGCACTCCGTTTCCCGCATCATCGGCGCGCCACCCGGATACGTGGGGTACGATGAAGCGGGCCAGCTCACCGAAAAGGTGCGGCGCAAGCCCTATTCGGTGGTGCTGCTGGACGAAATCGAAAAAGCGCACCCGGATGTTCTCAACATCCTGCTCCAGATTTTGGACGACGGGCGCATTACCGATGCGCACGGCCGCACGGTGAACTTTGAAAACACCGTAATCGTGATGACCTCCAACGCCGGAAGCGATAAGAGAGACAGCGCCCTCGGCTTCGGCGCTTCGCAGCATGCCGTTTCGCGCGATAAGGCCATGAAGGCGCTCAACGAATTCCTGCGGCCGGAGTTTATCAGCCGCGTGGATGAGATCGTATTCTTTAACGATCTGAGCGGGGAGGATTATCAGAAGATAGCTGCCTTGATGCTGGAAGAGCTGAAGGCTTCCATGAAGGAAAAGCACATCGCCCTGGTTTGGGACGACGGTGCCCTCCGGCTGATCGCGGAAAAATCCCACGGCGGCAAAAACGGCGCGCGCGATCTGCGCAATTATATCCGCCGCAACGTGGAGGATAAAATCGCCGAGCTTCTGGTGGAGCATTGCGACGAACCGGTTTCAGGCGTCAGCGTCACTTCTGAAAACGGCGGGCTGAAGCTAAGCTATTTATAATGGAGGGCCAGTTATGTTTCAAATCATAGAAAAAGAAAAGCTCAATGAGCAGATGATCCGCATGACGGTGGAGGCTCCGTTCATTGCCAAAAAGGCGCAGGCAGGGCAGTTCATCATCCTGCGTATAGACGAACACGGAGAGCGCATCCCACTGACCATCGCGGATTACGACCGTGAGGCGGGCACCGTTACCATCATTTTTCAGAAAGTCGGCAAAACCACCTATGCACTGGATGAGCTGAACGAAGGGGACAGTATCCTCGATTTCGTTGGCCCGCTGGGCGTTCCCACGGAGCTTGGAGGGTATCGGAAAGCCGCGGTGATCGGCGGCGGCGCAGGCTGCGCCATCGCATATCCGCAGGCAAAGGCCCTGCATGCTATGGGGGCGGATGTTACCATGATCGCCGGCTTCCGGAACAAGGACCTCATCATCCTTGAAGAAGAGATGAAGGCCGTTTCCAGCCGTCTCATCATGATGACAGACGACGGCTCCAACGGCAATAAGGGCTTTGTGACGAATGCCCTCCAGAGCGAAATCAACGCGGGTGCGGGGTATGACCTCGTTATCGCCATCGGCCCGCTGCCCATGATGCGCGCGGTGGCCGAAGTGACGCGGCCTTACGGCATCAAAACGATTATCAGCATGAATTCCATCATGATCGACGGAACCGGCATGTGCGGCGGCTGCCGCCTCACCGTGGGAGGGAAAACCAAGTTCGCCTGTGTGGACGGACCCGACTTCGACGCTCATGAGGTCGATTTTGAGGAAGCCATCGAACGCAGCAAGATGTACAGAAAACAGGAGCAGGCGGCGCTGGAAAGCCATGTCTGCCGCCTTACGGGGGAAAAGCACCATGCCTAATATGCAGATGAATAAAACGGATATGCCGGTGCAGCAGCCGGATATTCGAAACAAAAATTTTGATGAAGTCGCCCTCGGCTATACCGAGGAAATGGCGATCAACGAAGCCAAGCGGTGCCTGCACTGCAAGAATAAGCCCTGTGTTTCCAAATGTCCGGTCAACGTCCGCATTCCGGAGTTCATTGCGGCGGTGGCCGAAGGGGAATTCGCCAAGGCGTATGAAATCATCAAGTCCACAAACTCCCTGCCGGCTGTGTGTGGGCGCGTCTGCCCGCAGGAAAAGCAGTGCGAATCCAAATGCGTGCGCGGCATAAAGGGCGAGCCGGTCGGCATCGGCCGCCTCGAACGCTTCGTGGCGGATTGGTATATGCAGCACGGCTCCGAAAAGCCGGAGAAGCCGGAAACGAACGGCCGCCGCGTGGCGGTGGTGGGCTCCGGTCCGGCGGGCCTCACCTGCGCGGGGGATCTCGTAAAAATGGGATATGAAGTCACCGTGTTCGAAGCGTTCCACGATTACGGCGGCGTGCTGATTTACGGCATTCCGGAATTCCGCCTGCCGAAGGATATCGTCCGCAGGGAAGTGGAGCTTCTGAAGGAACAGGGCGTTGCCTTCCGCAAGGATATGGTCATCGGAAAAGTACTCTCGGTGGATGAGCTCTTCGAGGAAGGGTACAAAGCCGTATTTGTCGGTACGGGCGCGGGCCTGCCCCGGTTTATGGGCATCCCGGGCGAAAGCTGCGTGGGCGTTTATTCCGCCAACGAGTTCCTCACTCGCATCAACCTGATGAAGGCCTATAAGCCGGATTACGATACGCCCATCATCCAGCCGAAAAACGTGGCGGTGATCGGCGGCGGCAACGTCACGATGGACGCTGCCCGCTGCGCGAAACGCCTCGGTGCGGAAAGCGTGTATATCGTTTACCGCCGTTCCGAGGAGGAAATGCCCGCGCGCCTGGAGGAAATCCACCACGCGAAGGAGGAAGGAATCATCTTCAAGCTCCTTTCCAACCCGGTGGAAATCCTCGGGGATGAAAACGGCGTGGTGAAGGGCATGAAATGCATCGAGATGGAGCTCGGCGAGCCGGACGCTTCCGGACGGCGTTCTCCCGTTCCCAAGCCCGGTTCGGAATTCGAGCTGGAGGTGGACTGCGTGGTCATGGCCATCGGCAATTCGCCGAACCCGCTGATCCGTTCCACCACGAAGGGGATCGAATCCAATAAGCGCGGCTGCCTCGTTGTGGATGAGGATACCCTCATGACCACGCGGGAAGGCGTTTTCGCCGGGGGAGACGCTGTAACGGGCGCCGCGACCGTGATCCTCGCCATGGGCGCGGGCAAGCAGGCGGCGCAGGCGATAGACGAATACATCAAAAGCAAAAAATAAAACCCATATAACAATAGCCGCGAATAGGCGGAGTTTTTCGGGCAAGGTTTTTTAGCGGCTGTTTTTTGCGCTATGGCCTCTTCGAGGCCGCGCGCTGAGATTTTACGTCCGTTGTCCGTGCAACGGGCAACATGGGCAATTTTATAGATTGCCTGTTGCAATCTATAGAAATTATAAAATGCAGAAGCGCCTGTGTGATAAAAAACCACACAGGCGCTCTTGCTATGCCCACCACGCCGCGGGATCGGCGCGACGGGCAATTACATCATTCACGCGCCGCTTCTGGTCAGATATTGTTTCCCCAGCCTCCGGAAAAAGATAATAAAAGGCCCGGCCCAAAAAAGCAGGGGATGCCGGTCAACGAGGTGATGATATGTGGGTTCTATTTGCATTTGGTTCGGCTCTGTTTGCAGGAGTTACTTCCGTTCTTGCAAAGTGCGGCATCCGCAAAACCGATTCCACCGTGGCAACGGCGATTCGCACGATTGTCGTTTTGGCATTTTCATGGCTCATGGTGCTGATCGTGGGTTCTCAGACGCAACTCACGGCTATCGATGCGAAAACAGTGCTGTTTTTAATTTTATCGGGGCTCGCCACCGGCGCGTCGTGGCTGTGCTATTTTAGGGCGCTGCAGATCGGCGATATCAATAAGGTCGTGCCGATTGATAAATCCAGCACCATTTTAACCATTCTTTTGGCTTTTCTCTTCCTGCACGAAAGAATCAACGTATACAGCACCGCGGGTGTCATTCTGATTGCCGCAGGCACATTCCTGATGGTCGAAAAAAAGGACATGCATACTTCCTCCGCAAAGGGAAGAGGATGGCTTTTTTATGCAATAGGCTCTGCTGTTTTTGCAAGCCTTACCTCTATCCTCGGCAAGGTGGGGATTACCGGGGTGGAATCCAATCTGGGAACGGCGATCCGCACGGGAGTCGTGCTTATTATGTCTTGGATCATGGTGTTTGTATCGGGAAAACAAAGCACGCTGAAGGAAACCTCCAAAAAAGAGCTCGGCTTCATCTGCTTATCCGGGCTCGCCACAGGCGGTTCATGGCTGTGCTACTACAAGGCCTTGCAGGATGGGCTTGCCGGCGTGGTCGTTCCGATCGATAAGCTGAGTATCCTTGTTACGATAGCGTTTTCCTATGTTGTGTTTCACGAACGGCTGTCGAAAAAGTCCGCTTTTGGGCTTTCGGCGATTGTGGCCGGAACATTTGTAATGCTGCTGCCGAACTTGCTTGGATAAAATAGATTTTACGTCCGTTGCCCGTGCAGCGGGCCACATGGCAATTCTTTACGCATATCCGCCCACAGTATGGGCGGCCTTTGCTTTTTGCTCAAAATTATCCCAGCGCTACATCCAAGACCATCATCAGAAGGAAACCGCTCATCACACCGAGCGTGCCGATGTTGGAATGCTCGCCGAGCTTTGCTTCGGGAATCAGCTCTTCCACCACCACATACATCATAGCCCCGGCCGCAAAAGAGAGAAGAAGGGGCATGAGCGGCTGGATGAACCCCGCCGCAAGCACCACGGCAACGCCAAACACGAATTCCACCGCGCCCGACAGGCTGCCATACACAAAGCTCCGTCCGGCGGAAAGCCCCTCGCGGCGCAGGGGCAGGGAAATCGCCGCACCCTCGGGAAAATTCTGAATGCCGATGCCGATGGCCAGCGCCATGGCGGCGCTAAAAAGGCCGGGATCGCTGTTCTGCGCCGCAAGTGCGAAGGAGAGGCCCACTGCCATGCCTTCCGGAATATTGTGCAGCGTTACCGCCAAAACGAGAAGAGTCGTCCGCCGCCAGGGGGAATGGATGCCTTCCGGCTGTTTTGCATCCGGGTGGAGGTGGGGGAGGACGTAATCAAGCATCATCATGAATACGACGCCGAGCAGGAACCCGGTAGCCGCCGGGAGCCAGCCCGGCCCGCCGGCCGCCTCCGCCTCCTCAATCGCGGGAATCAGCAGGCTCCAAACAGAGGCGGCAATCATGACCCCCGCAGCAAAGCCCAGAAAAATGCGCTGCACCCGCTGGCTGATGGATTTCCGGAAAAAGAAGACCGTTCCCGCTCCCAGCGCCGTCATAAAAAAGGTAAAGCCGGTGCCTGCCGCCGCCCAGGCAAGAGGAGAATACATTACGTCCGCCGTCCTTTCAAAAAAGTCTTTCCATATTAATATGGATATTTGCACCCAAAACATACGGACTGTTGGATTCGTGGACAGACGCGCGGCCTTTTACATACACTGTTTTGTAAAAGCATTTTTTGCTGACGGCAGGTTAGACGCTCCCCCTATCCGCCGATTATAAGAACAGGAGCGTTGGAACTATGAAACGAACAGTATCGCTGGAGCCGGAGGCGGAAGCAATTTGCGAAGCGGCTGCGGTCCCGCCGCTGATATTTCAGCTTCCTCCCGCAGAAGGACGGAGGAAGCTGGAGGAGATGCAGAATACCCCTGTCGATAAGCTGCCTGCGCGGTTTGCCACCAAACAGGTGAATACCGGCCGCTGGGGGACCATTCCGGTGCACATCGTCGTGCCGGAAAATGGCATTCGCACAAACGACGTTATATTCTATATCCACGGGGGCGGATGGGTGTTCGGCAGCCTGCATACACATGAAAAGCTGGTGCGCGAGCTCTGCGCCCGAACGAATTCCATCATCGTATTTCCCGAATACACCCGTTCGCCGGAGGCAAAATATCCAACTGCCATCGAACAGTGCTACCGGGTCATGTGCCGGATTCCGGAGCTGCTCAAATCGGTGGGCCTGAGCTGCGATGCGGATACATTTACCGTGGCGGGAGACAGCGCCGGCGGCAATATAGCGATTTCCATGTCCCTGATTGCAAAAAACCGGAGAGGGCCGAAAATTCATAAGCTGCTGCTGTATTACCCCGTAACGAACGCCTGCTTCGACACCTGCTCCTACCACACCTTTGCAGACGGCTATTACCTTTACCGTGCCGGGATGATGTGGTTCTGGAACCAGTATACCGCTTGCGAACGCAGCCGCAGGCAGATTACCGCTTCGCCCCTGCGGGCGCATGCTGAACAGCTCCGCTGGCTTCCGCCCACGATGATCCTAAACGGAGAAGCGGACGTGCTTCGCGATGAAGGCGAAGCGTTCGCATGCCGCCTGCGGGAAGCCGGGGCGGAAGTCACCGCTATCCGGTTCCCGGCCATGATCCACGATTTTGTGATGCTCAACGCGCTGGACCAAACGAAGGCCTGCCGCTCCGCTATGGATGCTTCCACCATGTGGCTCAACCGCAAAAACCGGGAAGTGTTCCTTCGCCGGAAAGCGGAAGAAGAACAGGAAGCTTCTCCGCGCGAATGCCGAAGCTGATGGCTTTTCGAACAAAATAAAACGCTCCCGGCGGGCCGTTTAAAAGGCCGGTTCCGGGAGCGTTGCTCATTTCAGGCGAATCTCCTCACCCGAAAGAATCTTATTCATATTTCGCATGGCGCACATCTTTCCGCACATGGTGCAGGAATGCTCATGCGAGGGCTTTGCGCTGTTGAAGTAATCCTCGGCCTTTTTGCGGTCGATCGCTTCTTCGAACATCCCCTTCCAGTCGAGCTCGCGCCGGGCGCGGCTCATGCGGTCGTCCCATTCGCGCGCGCCGGGGATTCCTTTCGCCACATCGGCGGCGTGCGCGGCGATTTTGAAGGCGACGACGCCTTCCCTCACGTCGTTCACATCGGGCAGGCGGAGATGCTCGGCAGGAGTGACATAGCAAAGAAAATCCGCCCCGTTTGCCGCCGCCAGCGTCCCGCCGATTGCGGCGGTGATATGGTCGTACCCGGGGGCAACGTCGGTCACAAGCGGCCCGAGCACATAAAACGGCGCGTTGTGGCACAGCCTCTTTTCCATCACCATGTTCGGGACAATCTCATTCAGGGCCATATGGCCCGGACCCTCGATCATCACCTGCACGTTTTTCTCCCAGGCGCGCTTTGTGAGGATGCCGAGCTCAATGAGCTCGGAAATCTGGCTCGCATCGCTTGCATCGTGAATGCTGCCGGGACGCATCGCGTCCCCGAGGCTGATGGTCACATCGTATTCATGCAGGATATCCATCAGCTCGTCGTAATGCTCATAAAAAGGGTTTTCGTTGCCCGTCATTTCCATCCAGGCGTAAATGAGAGAGCCGCCGCGCGAGACGATATTGGTCAGGCGCCCGCCGGACTTCTTGAATGAATCGATCGTCTTGCGGTTGAGCCCCGCGTGGATGGTAACGAAATCCACGCCCTCTTTCGCGTGGGAGCGGACCACCTCTAAAAAGTCCTCCGCCGTGATCTCGCACAGCTCCTTTTCTAAAAAGCCCACCGCGTCGTACATGGGCACCGTGCCGATCATGGCGGGGGAGCATTCGATCAGCTTTTGGCGGAACTGTCGTGTTTTGCCGTAATTGCTCAGATCCATGATGGCCTCCGCGCCGAATTCTATGGCAAGGCGCACCTTTTCCATTTCCGCGTCATAATGGATGCAGTCGCCCGAAATGCCGAGGTTTACATTGATTTTCGTCCGCAGGCCCTCGCCAATGCCGTAAGGCTTCAAAGAACTGTGGTTGACGTTAGCCGGGATGGCAATGCTTCCCTTTGCCACCCGCTCGCGAACGAGCTCTTCCGGCAGGCCTTCGTCGTTTGCCACTGCCTTCATCTGTTCGGTTACGATTCCCAGCTTTGCCGCCTCGATCTGTGTTTTATACGCTTTCATGCTGCGCCTCCTTCATTTTAGTGCGGATATCCTTTACTTTCTGTTCTATATTTTCCGCGCCTGCGATTTCGCTCACCATGCAGACGCATTTGGCGCCGTTCCTTACGACCTCGGCCACATTGTGCTCCTTGATCCCGCCGATGGTGACGAACGGAAGGGAGACGTGCTCCGCAGCATACCGCAGATAGGAAAGGCCCACCGGATCGCAGACGTCCTTTTTCGTATAGGTGCGGTATATGGGGCCCACGCCGATATAATCCGCTCCTTGCCGCACAGCGTCCTCCGCCTGTTTGGGCGAGTGAGTGGAGAGGCCGATGATCTTATTTGGCCCCAGCAGGCGGCGCACCGCTTCGAGGGGGATATCGTCCTGCCCGATATGTACGCCGTCCGCATGAGCGGCGAGGCTCAAATCGATATGGTCGTTCACGAGGAAGAGAGCCCCAAAACGGCTGGTAAGCTCCCGCAAACGGACGCACTGTTCATATTTTTCCCGCATGGATTTTTCCTTTTCCCGGTACTGCAACACCGGGATGCCCGCCTTCAGCATATCCTCCGCCACGGCGATATTATCCCGCCCGTGGGAAAAGCATTCGGCGGTAATGCCGTATATATCCGCATTCCGGAGAATGCGGAGCCTTTCATCATGCGTCATAAGCCACCACTTCCTTTCCTAAGATGAGGCAAAGGGCGATATCCGCCTGCTTTGCCGCCGCCAGCACCACCCGGGGGCATAAGGGGGGCGTTTGCCGGGATGCTTCCGTTTTTCCATCTCCCACGATATAAAGGGAGGCGCTTATCTTTTTTACCCGCACGGCGTCGGTGTTCCCGCATCCGCAGATGCCGGAGGCGCAGACGACCGGCTTTCCCATCCGCAGGGCGCAGGAGACGAACTCCGCTTTGCTTTCGGCCCCATCCAGCGCTTCGATGAGGATATTGCAGCCGGAAAAAAGCTCCGGCATGTTTTCCCGCTCCACGCGCCCGGCAAAGCATTCGGCATGGATACCCGGGTCGATCGCCAGAAGGGTTTCCCGCAGGGCATATACTTTTTTTTGCCCGATCTGCGCGGGATAAAAAAACTGGCGGTTTAGGTTCGAAGGCTCCACGCAGTCGAAATCGGCCAGCACAAAGCGGCGGAAGCCGCTTCGCACGAGCATGTGCGCCGCGTTGGAGCCGAGCCCGCCCGCACCGGCAATGCCGATCACGGCCGAGCGGATGCGTGAAAGCTCTTCTTCCGTGTAATAGCGGAGCAGACCTTCGGTGAAAACATCATGCTTCATAGCTCAAAATGTCCCAGTCCTTATACACGGGCTGGTATCCTTTCGCTCGGATCGCGCGGGACATTTCGATCACATCGCGGGAATCGGAAATTTCAAACTGCCCCTCGCTCTTGGCTTCTCCCGAATGGCCGCCCACCTCCGTAACCGACCCGGCCGACATTTTGGTCACTCCGAGCCCGATGAGGTTATCCCGGAATTCAGGCGCTTCGCGGGTGGAAACCGTGATGCCGAGGCGGGGGAGGAAGCAGCGCAGGGCGGTCATGGCCTGCACGATGGCACGGTCGTCCACTTCGCAGGCGGGCTGGAAGCCGCCGCCTCCGGCGCAGGGGCGGATGCGGGGAAGGGAAACGGCAACGTCTGTATCCGGATATCGGTCCATCAGGTATTTGGCGTGAAGACCGGTGTAAAACACCTCGCGCCGCCAGTCATCGAGCCCGAGAAGCGCGCCGATATTCACACAGTGGTAATCCGCGCGCGCAGCTTTTTCGGGGCTGTCCAGACGGGTGAGGTAATCGTGCTTCGGGCCGGAAGGGTGGAGGAGGGGATAGGTATCCTCGTTATAGGTCTCCTGGAACATGGTGAAGCAGTCCACCCCGGCGCGGAAGAGCATTGCATATTCCTCCTCTGTGAGAGAATACACCTCGATGCAGATGGAGCTGACATATTTTTTCAGGATGCGCACGCAGTCCGCAATATACGCGGGAGGTGTGGCGGCGCGCGATTCGCCCGTTAAAATAATGATATGCCGGATCCCCTGCCGGTGGATGGCCTGCCCTTCGCGTTCCACCTCCTCGAGGGTCAGCTTGGAGCGGCGTATGGAATTGTGGCGGTTGAAGCCGCAGTAAACACAGGCGTTTTCACAGATATTGGCAAGGTAAAGCGGCGTAAAGAGGGTGATGACACGCCCGAACTGGCGCAGGGTAAGCCCGTGCGCCTGCCTCGCCATTTCCTCCATATGCCGTGCGGATGCAAGCGGGGAGAGCAGGGTGAGGAAATCGAGCTCCGATTTTGTTTCCTTTCGGAGGGCGTTCCCAACCCCCTCATCCGTTACGCTTTCAAAAAAGCGGGCATAATCGAATTCCTTATAGGTTTTGTATACTTTATAAAAGCTCATGATGGTTCCTCCGTTCAGCGCAGAAACCCGGTGAGGGGAGAAGATGCCTCCGCAAACTCGCTCACGCTTCCCGGGCCCGCGAGGAACGCTTCCCGGCCCGCCTTAACGGCAAGAGAAAAGGCCTTGGCCATGCGGATGGGGTCGTTTGCCGTGGCAATCGCGGTGTTTACCAGCACGGCGGATGCGCCGAGTTCCATGGCCTCCGCCGCTTCCGAGGGCTTGCCGATTCCGGCGTCCACCACCACGGGAAGGTCGGTCTCATCGATGAGTATTTTCACGAGCTCCCGTGTTTTCAGGCCCTTGTTGGTGCCGATGGGCGCGCCGAGCGGCATGATTGCAGCGGCGCCTGCATCCCGCATGCGGCGGGCGGCCATGGGATCGGGGAGCATATAAGGAAGTACCACAAAGCCTTCGTTTGCAAGCACCTCTACGGCGCGTATGGTCTCCTGGTTATCGGGCAGGAGATATTTGTTATCGGAAACCACTTCGATTTTGATCCAGTTTCCGCAGCCGGCGGCCCTCGCCAGGTGCGCAATGCGGATGGCTTCCTCCGCGTTTCGTGCGCCGGAGGTATTGGGCATCAAAACGCAGCCCTCCGGGATATAATTCAGCATGTTGTTCTCTGGCTCCTCGAAATCCATCCGCCGGATGGCCACTGTAATGACCTCCGAGCCGGACGCTTCCATGACCGAGGGGATGATGCTGTCGTCCCCGTATTTTCCGCTGCCGACGAACAGGCGGCTGTTGAGCTCCCGCCCGCCGATGATCAAGTTATCTTCTGTCATGATAAAAGCAACCTCCTTTTTTTCTTTGCGCCCTTCTCAGCCTCCGCCGACGAAGCGAAGGATTTCCAACACATCGCCTTCTGAAAGAATAACGGCGGCAAAATCCTCTTTGGAAAGGATCCTTCCGTTGTGCTCCGCCACGACCGAGGCCGGGGAAATCCCTTTTTCCCGCAGCAGCGCTTCCACCGTGCAGCCCGCTTCCTGCACTGTTTCCTTTCCGTTGACCGTGATCTTCATCGTTTCACCTCCATGCTTTTTTGCAGAAAATGCGAAAGGGGCCGTGCAAATCCGCCGGGTATCCCCCAGCCGCACGGCCCTTCTAAAGAAAAAGCACCTACCCATTTTCGGTAAGTGCTTCATAACATCTTTATGAATGCTTCCCTACGACAGTGTTAACCGACAGGTTCAAAGGGTCAGGTTTTACCTTCTCAACTCGAACGAGTTCCCCCGCATCTCTGTATATTCGATTTGCTTTTAGTATATCACCTTTTTTTCACCTGTCAAATTTTTTCTTTTGCAGAAGGCGCGTTGGAAAGCGGCAGGGACGGCATAACCCGGGAGGGGAACACATATACTTAGTAGCAACATCGTTAGAGTAGGGTGGGAAAGCTATGTTCCTCATTATCAAGAAAAAGCATATCATTGCGGCAGCAGCAGGGCTTTTGGCTCTCATCATGATTCCGGTGGGAATCCGCTGCTTTGCAGGTGGGGGAACCGCCGCCGCTGCGAAAGCAAACACCGACTGGGGCCTGAGCTTCCAGGAGGAAGGGAAAACGCCGGTCGGTAATGCGACAGCGGACTTTTTAAAGCAATACGATTCGTATTACGTGGGCAATCCATCGGAAAAGAAAATATACCTGACCTTCGACGCTGGGTTTGAAAACGGCTGCACGCCCGCGATTCTGGACGCTCTGAAAAAGCACAACGTAAAGGCCACCTTCTTTGTGGTGGGCAATTATATCGAAACGAGCCCTGACCTCGTCAAACGGATGGTGGAGGAAGGCCACATCGTGGGCAATCACACCTACCATCACCCCGATATGTCCAAAATATCGGATATGGAGTCCTTCCAAAAGGAAATACAGTCTCTCGAGCAGCTCTACCAGCAGACCACTGGACAGGAAATGAAGAAATTTTACCGCCCGCCTCAGGGGAAATACAGTGAGAGCAATTTGAAGCAGGCAAAAGAGCTCGGGTATAAAACCGTCTTCTGGAGCCTCGCGTATGTAGACTGGTATCAGGATAAGCAGCCGAGTAAGGAAGAGGCGTTCGCGAAGCTTCTGCCGCGCGTGCACCCCGGTGCGGTCGTGCTGCTGCACAGCACTTCGAAAACCAACGCGGAAATTTTAGATGAACTTCTCACAAAATGGGAGGAAGCGGGATACACATTCGGCACACTGGAGGAACTGGCATAAAAATTTTGCGGAAAAGAGAAGAAAAACCGGCCGGAATCGTGTATAATGAAAGCATTACACGGCAAAAGCGTTTTTGATACGGGAAGTGACTGAAAATGCCAGAAGGATTCCGCCATGAATACAAATATCTCATCAACGAACAGGACCATCTCGTAATTCGCAGCCGCCTGAACGGCGTGCTTCAGAAGGATAAAAACACGCCGGGAGAGGACTATTTCATCCGCAGCCTGTATTTTGACGATATCAAGGACTCCGCGCTGACCGATAAAATAGACGGCGTGGAGGAACGGGAAAAATACCGCATCCGCATCTATAACAACTCACCGGACGTCATCAAATTCGAATGTAAGCAGAAGCACGGGAACGCGGTGCGAAAGCTTTCGGCTCCGCTCACGCGCCGGGAATGCGAGGCGCTGCTCGCGGGGGACCATACCGTGCTGTACGGCAGGGAAGAACCCCTGCTCCAGAAGTTCATTGCAGACTGCAATATAAAACGCCTTCTGCCCACCCAGCTCGTAGACTACGACCGCGAGGCGTTCATCAGCTACGCGGGCAATGTGCGCGTCACCTTCGATAAAAACCTGATGGCGCCCGTATCGAAAACCGGCCTGTTCGATGCAAAACAGCCGCGTGTGGCAGTGTTTCCGCAGGGCGTCCTCATCATGGAAGTCAAGTACGACGGCTTTCTGCCCGATCATATCCGCGAGCTCATCCAGCTTGGCTGCCGCGAGGCGCAGGCCAATTCCAAATATGTGCTCTGCCGCGCCGCAGCCGGCAGATAAAACAGAAGATTTTTTGATCCCGGCTGTGAGAAAATCGAGGCCCGCCGCAGGGCGCTTTTTCTCCGCCGGGATTTTTTCTGACGAAAAACAGAGCTGCAAAAAAGAAAAACGTGTTTCGGCGGCTTGCGCTAAAACACGTTTTTCTTGCAAAATGACCAGACCTGTAAGCCGAGTTCTGTTATAGACAATCATCTATCTTGGCTGCGCGTTGCCGCGCAGCTCCAGCCACCTGTTAAAGGCACGTCGGGCAGACGTATCGCCTTCGGTCGGTGTTGCTCCGGATAGGGTTTGCAGAGCCATGCGGTCTCCCGCACGCTGGTGAGCTCTTACCTCGCCTTTCCACCCTTACCGGCAAAATGCCGGCGGTATATCTCTGTTGCACTTTCCCTGAGGTCGCCCTCGGCGGCCGTTAGCCGTTATCCTCGCCCTGCGGAGCTCGGACTTTCCTCACACGGAAACCCGCGCGCGATTGCCCGGTCTGCTCACTCATATTTTAACGTATTTTCGGCGGGGCGTCAAATGGAAAAAAATTTGCTATTTTCCGGCGGGAAACGTATAATAATTATTTGTGAATGCACATTAAACGATAGGAGGCTTTTCCAACGTATGGATAGTAGGGTAAAAAGCTTTTTTGATGAGATAAAAGGAAAAAGGGCGGCTCTGGTCGGCGTGGGAGTGAGCCATCGCCGTCTCGCGGGAATTCTGGCGGAAAAGGGAGCGAAGGTCACCGTGCTCGACCGCAGGGAAAAGGATGCGCTGAAAGACGCCTATGAGGAGCTTTCCGGCAAGGGTGTCGCCTTTCGGCTGGGAGAGCGTTATCTTGAAAACCTCACGGATTTTGATTTTATTCTGCGCACGCCCGGCATGAAATACCACCTGCCGGAGCTGGAGGAGGCACGCCGGATGGGCGTTGCCGTCACCTCCGAAATGGAGCTGTTTTTTGACCTTTGCCCGGCGCCCGTTATTGCCGTAACAGGGTCGGACGGCAAAACCACCACCACCTCCGTAATCGCAGAAATGCTCCGCGCGGAAGGGAAAACCGTGCATCTCGGCGGCAACATCGGCCGCGCGCTCCTGCCGGAGATCGAAAAAATCAGGCCGGAGGATTTTGCCGTGGTGGAGCTTTCCAGCTTTCAGCTCATTTCCATGCGGAAAAGCCCGAAGGTCGCCGTAGTTACCAATGTCGCTCCCAACCACCTCGATATGCATAAGGATATGCAGGAATATATCGATGCAAAGAAAAATATTTTCCTGCACCAGAACGCTTTTTCCCGCACCGTGCTCAATCTGGATAACGATATCACCGCCGCTTTTTTGGAAGAGGTGCGCGGCCAGGCCGTTTTCTTCAGCCGGAAGCAGGCGCCCGAAAACGGTGCTTATCTGAATGCGCAGGGAATCATCTGCTATAACGAAAACGGACGCACCAGCGAAATCATGCCGCAGGAAACGATCCGAATTCCCGGCACGCACAACGTGGAAAATTATCTCGCCGCCATCAGCGCAGTGTGGGGATATGTTTCCTCCGAAACAATTATAAAAGTTGCGAGGGAGTTCGGCGGGGTAGAGCACCGCATCGAATTCGTCCGCGAGCTGGATGGGGTCAAATATTATAACGATTCCATCGCCACCAGCCCCACGAGGACCATTGCAGGCCTGCGTTCCTTCCGTCAGAAGATGATTATCATCGCGGGCGGGTATGATAAGCACATCCCCTTTGAACCGCTGGTCCCGGTGCTCCTCGAACGGGTCAAGGTACTGGTTCTCACCGGAGACACCGCGCAGAAAATAGAAGAGACCATCCGAAAAAGCCCGGATTATACGCCGGAAGCCTTAACGATCCTCCACGCGGAAACGATGGAGGAGGCCGTTCAAAAGGCGAGGGAAAGCGCGGGAGGCGGCGACGTTGTGTCCCTCAGCCCCGCGTGCGCCAGCTTCGACCGCTACCCGAACTTCGAAGCGCGCGGCAGGCATTATAAGGAAATCGTAAATTCCCTTTCATAAAAAGGAGCAGATCATATGAATACGGCAAAGCTGCTGGAATCGCTCTCATTTCAAGATTCGTGCAAAACGCGTTTTTTCGCTGAGGATTTCGCATATTCGTTTCTTTCCATGCGGGGGACGGTCAAACGGGACGTTTCCGGGAACATCATTGCTCTCCTTCCCGGCGCTTCGGACCATACCCTGCTCTTAGACGCCCACATCGACCAGGTCGGGTTCGTGGTGACCCATATCGATGAAAAGGGCTTCCTGCGCGTGGCAAAGTCCGGCGGGGCAGACCTTTCGGTCATATCGGGCCAGGAGGTCATGATATGGGGAAAAGAGCCCCTGCGGGGCGTAGTGGCGATTCAGCCGCCCCATCTCGCATCCGATGATAAAAAGGTACCGGATATCGGCGATTTTATAGTGGATACCGGCCTTTCTGAGAAGCAGGCCAAGGCACTTATTTCAGAGGGCGATTTTATTTCCTTTGCCCTGCCGGGCAGAAAAATGAAAAACAGCCGGTTCACCGCGCCGGCGCTCGATAACCGCGCGGGGGTGGCTTCTCTTCTGCTGGCCGCGGAAAGTCTTGCGGGAGAAAAGCTTCCCTTTACCGTGGCGATTCTTCTCAGCAGCGGGGAAGAGCTTGGCTGCCGGGGAGCGGTTACCGCCGCCTTCGGCCTGAAGCCGGAAGCATGCATCTGCGTGGATGTGAGCTTCGGCGATTCGCCGGACACACCCAAAACCAAATGCGGCGTGCTGGGAGAGGGCCCCATGATCGGGATTTCCCCGATTCTCGACCGGGATATGACCAAGGCGCTTCAAAGGCTCGCCCAAAAGGACGGCATTCCCCATCAGCTCGAAGTGATGGGCGGCGAATGCGGCACCAATGCGGACGTGATCTCCAACTCGCGCGAAGGCGTCAGAACCGCTATGCTTTCCATCCCGCTGCGCAACATGCATACCCCGGCTGAAATCATCCATCTGGGGGATGTGGAAAAAACCGCGGAGCTGATTGCTTCCTATATCCGGAATGGAGGGGAATGCTGTGCTTAAAATGTTAAAAGAAATGTGCTCGATCCCATCACCTTCCGGCAGTGAGGAAGAAATGCGGGAATATATCCTTTCCCGCCTGCCGGAGGGCATGCCTTATACAATAGACCGCATGGGCAATCTGCTTGTTTCCGTGAAGGGAAAAAAGGCTCCCGCCTGCAGGCTGATGCTCGCCGCACATATGGATGAGGTCGGTTTTATCGTGACCGGGACCACAGAAGAAGGGTACCTCACCTTTACCTGTGTGGGAGGCATCCTGCCGGAAGCCATCGTAGGGCGGCGGGTGCAGCTCGGCCCACTCACAGGGGTCATCGGCTGCAAACCCATTCACTTGAAGAGCCCGGAGGAACGAAAGGAATATCCAAGAACCGATTCCCTCGTCATCGATATCGGGGCAAAAAACAAGAAGAATGCGGAAAAGCTGGTTTCCCTCGGGGACACAGCCGTGTTTGAAAGCGGATTTTTGGAATTCGGCGACGGCTGCATCAAGGCCCGCGCATTGGACGATAAAGCCGGCTGCGCCGTGCTGCTGGATATCATCCGCTCCGGCAAAATAGAATATGATTTCACCGCCGCCTTTACCGTGCAGGAGGAGGTCGGCTGCCGCGGAGCGGCGGCTGCCGCCTTTGGAGCGGCGCCGGATATCGCTTTCGTTCTGGAAGCGACCACCGCGGCCGACCTGCCGGGCGTCCCCGAACAAAAGCAGGTGTGCCGCCTTCGGTGCGGCCCCGCCATTTCCTTTATGGACGGGCGGACGGTATACGACCGGGGCCTATATGAAGACCTTTTCCGTGTGGCAGGCCGCAAAAGCATCCCCTGCCAGCCCAAGGCCGCCACATCGGGTGGAAACGATGCGGGAGAAATCCACAAATCGCGCGAGGGTGTGCGCACAGCCGCCATTT
Organism: uncultured Clostridia bacterium; assembly: GCA_958436475.1. Lineage (GTDB taxonomy): Bacteria > Bacillota > Clostridia > Oscillospirales > Acutalibacteraceae > CAUBKG01. The sequence goes on along the minus strand of CAUBKG010000001.1, from coordinate 32,756 downwards.
CCATGCCCTGCCGCTATCTGCATTCCGCTGTATGCGTAATTGCAAAAGAGGACCTGTTTGCGATGGAAAGCCTCACCATAGCGGCGGCTAATGAAGTGCTTTCCCATGATTAAGCAGGCAAAGGAAGCGGATCTGCCTTATCTTCAGCGGCTGGCAAAGCGGTCTCCCTTCGGCCTCAAGATATGGGGAGAGGTTTCGGCCTATGGCCTCCGGCAGGATTTTCTGCCCGTTTGGGTGCAGACCCGCGGCGAAAAAGTGACCGCCGTACTTTCCCGCATAGGAGATACCGTCACGCTGGAAGCGGAAGAAAACGCCGATTTTCATGAACTCGGCGTTTTTTGCCGGATGATGGGCCGGTATCTCTTTGTGCGAAGTGAGCTTGCCGGGGCTTTTCATAAAAAAGCTCTCGATGAGGGGGCCGTTCTGTGCCATCCGGGAGGCGGGCTGGGCTTTTCGGGAGAAAATCCGCCGCTGTCTGAAGTTTACCGTGTACTGTCCGCGTGCAGGGAGGAGTTCCCCCATCTGCCGCCCTTTGAGGACTGGTATGTGGACATGTCTCACCGCATCCGCCACGGCGCGGCGCGCGCCTTCCTTTCCAAAGAACAAACCTCCTGCGCGCTGCTGACCGTCTGTACCGCGGAAGGGGCGATTTTATCCGGTGCCGCAACGGTGCCAGCCTGCCGGGGCCGGGGAGGTGCATCCCGGCTGATGAAACGGATATGCGAATCGGGAGAAACCATCTTTCTTTTCTGCGAACGAAAACTGCTGCCCTTTTATCTGCCGCTCGGCTTCCGGGAAGTGGGAGCCTGGGCCGTTCTTACATAAAACATTTTAGATTTTTACATATTCGGGAGGAAACTCATGTTTCATCTGGACCCTAAGATCGAATCCGCCTCTGCCGCGGCGATGGAATCCTGCGTGGAAGCCTTTGCACGCATCGAAGAAAATACGGAATATAACCAGCAGAAAATGCTCGCGGCGTTTATCCATAACGGCGTGAGCGAATCGCATTTTGCCGGCACCACCGGCTATGGATATGACGACCGCGGCAGGGATACGCTGGACCGCGTGTTTGCCGAAGCTGCCGGTGCGGAGGATGCACTCGTGCGCCACAATTTCGTTTCGGGCACCCATGCCATTACCGTGGCCCTCTTCGGACTGCTCCGCCCGGGAGACACCATGCTGTGCGTGACCGGTACGCCGTATGATACGCTGCACGGCGTGATCGGCATAAAGCCCGCCAGCGGTTCCCTGCGGGAATTCGGCATTCAATACGACCAGATAGAGCTGGATGCAGAAGGGCACGTGGATTATGCCGCTATAGAAGAATACCTGTCTGAAAATCCGGTGCGCATGGTATATGCGCAGCGTTCCCGCGGGTATAACACCCGTCCGTCCCTGTTCGTTTCGGAGCTCGGGAAGATTGCAAAAATCGTAAAAAGGATATCCCCCAAAACCCTGTTTGTCGTGGATAACTGTTATGGCGAGTTCGTGGAAAAAGCGGAACCCACAGAGGCGGGAGCGGATGTCATCATCGGATCCCTCATCAAAAATCCCGGTGGCGGCATCGCGCCCACCGGCGGGTATATTGCGGGCAAACATAAATATGTGGAACAGTGCGCCTGCCGGCTCACCACCCCCGCCACCGGCCGGGAAGTTGGATGCACGCTCGGGCACAGCCGTGAGCTTTATATGGGCATCTTCAGTGCGCCTGTGGTCACGGGCGAAGCGCTCAAAACCGCTGCATTTGCCGCCGCTCTCTTTGAGCAGTTCGGCTTTCCCGTCAGCCCCAATTGCCGGGAGGCGCGCGCGGATATCATCCAGACCGTAACGCTCGGAAACGAGGAATCGCTGATCGCCTTCTGCCAAGGCATGCAGAAGGGCGCGCCGGTCGATTCCTTTGTAACCCCCGAGCCGTGGGACATGCCGGGGTACGACAGCCAGGTCATCATGGCGGCGGGGGCGTTTACGCTCGGCGCGTCGGTGGAGCTGTCGGCGGATGCACCCCTGCGCCCGCCCTATGCCGCCTGGATGCAGGGAGGCATCAATTTTTACAGCGCAAAAATGGGCGTGCTGCTGGCGGCTCAGTCCATGCTGGAAAAAGGCCTTCTCGGCGTGTAAGGACCGGTTGACAATTATCCCATAGATGGATTATAATAAATATAACTTTTGGTTTTTAAACTGCAAAAAGCAATTGCAGGGCAAATCCTTTTCCAGCGGCGCCAGAGAGGGCTGCCGGTCTGCTGCGAGGCGGCCGCCGAAACGGGTAAGGAGGGCCATCCTGCAGCTCTGCCGTGAGGAGCGGCGGCGTATCCCTGCGTTAAAGGGCTTAAAGTGGCACGTCATGTGCAATTTGGGTGGTACCGCGGAATGCTTTCGTCCCATAGTTTTGGAGGCGGAGGCATTTTTATCTTTTTTGAAGGAGAAATCTGTGTATGAAATGGACAGGCCTCAACGAACTTCGCGAAAAATACCTGAGCTTTTTTGAATCCAAGGGGCACCTTCGCCTGCCGAGCTTCCCGCTCATCCCGCAGAACGATAACAGCCTCCTGCTCATCAATTCCGGCATGGCGCCGATGAAAAAATATTTCACCGGGGAGATCACGCCGCCCCGCAAGCGGGTGACCACCTGCCAGAAATGCATCCGCACGCCCGATATCGAGCGCGTGGGCAAAACAGCGCGCCACGGCACCTATTTTGAAATGCTCGGCAACTTCTCGTTCGGCGATTATTTCAAGCACGAGGCAACCGCGTGGGCGTGGGAATTCTGCACGAAGGTGCTGGAGCTGCCGGTAGACAACATCTGGGTTTCCATTTATCAGGACGACGACGAAGCCTTTGCAATCTGGACGAAAGAGGTAGGCGTAAAGGCCGACCATATCGTCCGCCTCGGAAAGGAAGATAATTTCTGGGAGCACGGCATGGGGCCCTGCGGCCCCTGCTCGGAGCTTTATTTCGACCGCGGCCCGGAGCACGGCTGCGGCAAGCCGGACTGCGCCGTGGGGTGCGACTGCGACCGGTTCGTGGAATTCTGGAATCTCGTGTTCACCCAGTTTGAAAACGACGGAAAAAACAACTATACCCCCCTCGACCATCCGAACATTGATACCGGCATGGGCCTCGAGCGCCTCGCCTGCATCATGCAGGGGGTAAACAACCTGTTTGAAGTGGATACGGTTCAGAACATCATGAAGCATATCTCCCGCATTGCAGGCGTTACCTATGGGAAAGACGAAAAAACAGACGTTTCCCTGCGCGTCATCACCGACCATATCCGCAGCACCACCTTCATGATTGCAGATGGGGTAATGCCCTCCAACGAGGGAAGGGGCTATGTGCTCCGCCGCCTGCTCCGCCGCGCCGCACGGCACGGCCGCCTGCTCGGCATCCACCGTCCGTTCCTTTCGGAAGTGTGCGATACGGTTATCGAGGAAAACAAAAGTGCCTATCCAGAGCTGGTTTCGAAGAAAGATTTTATTAAAAAGCTGCTCACCACCGAAGAAGAAAACTTTGAGAAAACGATCGATAAGGGCCTCAGCCTCCTTTCCGACATGATGGAAGATGGCATGACCCAGCTTTCCGGCGAAAATGCCTTCAAGCTTTATGATACGTATGGATTTCCCATCGACCTGACCCGCGAGATTCTGGACGAAAAGGGTATTTCGATTGATGAAGATACCTTTGAACGTCTGATGCGGGAGCAAAAAGAGCGCGCGCGCAATTCCCGCGAGAGCGCGGCGAAAGAAGCCTGGGCGGGCGGCGGCAACGCGCTGAAGGATTGCCCGGCCACCCGGTTTACGGGCTATACGGAAAACGAGACTGAAACCCGGATCCTCCAAATTCTGACCGGCGGGGAAGAGGCTTCGGGAGCGTCTGCCGGCGCGCAGGCCGTTCTGGTGCTTGAGGAATCTCCCTTCTATGCGGAAAGCGGCGGACAGGCGGGGGATAAAGGCATCATTTCCTGCGGCGGGGCCGTGTTTGAAGTAACCGATACCACCAAAACGCCCACCGGCGTATTCCTGCACACGGGAACGGTAGTCTCCGGCGCTTTCCGTGCGGGAGAAAATGTTACTGCTAAAATCGACGTTTCCCGGCGAAATGCCGCCCGCCGCAACCATACGGCGGCGCATCTTCTGCAGGCGGCCCTGCGTAAAACGCTCGGCACCCATGTGGAGCAGGCGGGGCAGCTCGTCACCGCCGAACGCATGCGTTTCGATTTTACGCATTTCTCCGCGCTGGCGGAGGACGAACTCCGCGCAATCGAAGCGGAGGTCAATAAAAATATCCTTGCTGCACTGCCGGTGGAAACCGAGGAGATGCCCATTGAAGAGGCGCGCAAACGGGGGGCGATGGCCCTGTTTGGGGAAAAGTACGGAGACGTCGTCCGCGTAGTCGGCGTGCCGGGCGTTTCCATGGAGCTGTGCGGAGGCACTCACGTGGATAACACGGCCAAGCTCGGCCTTTTCCAAATCCTTTCGGAATCCTCTGTGGCCGCGGGCGTACGCCGTGTGGAAGCGATTACGGGCGCGGGTGTGCTGGAATTCATCCAGCAGGAGCAGGCGCTCCTTTCAGAAACAGCCTCCGCCTTAAAGGTGCAGAACAAAGAGGAGCTCCCCTCGCGTGCGGCGTCGCTCACCGCCGAAGTGAAAAAGCTCGAGAGGGAAGTAGATTCCCTTAACAGCAAAATCGCCTCTGCGGAAATAAATTCTCTACTTCAAAACGCAAAGCAAATCGGTAAAGTGAAACTGGTTGCCATAGCGCTCGACGATGCAAAGCCCGAAGCCGCCCGCAGGATCTGCGACGCGGCCAGAGAGAAGGCTAACGATATCGTTACTCTGGCGGCAGTATCCGCAGGCGGTAAGCTGACCTTTGCCTGCTCCTGCGGGAAAGAAGCCGTGGCGGCGGGCGCGCACGCGGGCAATATCGTCCGCGAGGTGGCTAAAATAGCAGGGGGCAGCGGCGGCGGCCGGGCGGACAGCGCTATGGCCGGCGGAAAGGATGTCTCCAAGCGAAGCGAAGCGCTTTCGGCGGCGGAAGCAATCGTCGCCGGTATGCTCAAATGAGAGGAGAAAAAACATATGGATTGCCTTTTCTGCAAGATCATCGCGGGGGAAATCCCCTCCGCCAAGGTGTATGAAGACGAATTGGTATACGCTTTTCGGGATATCGCTCCGCAGGCGCCGGTCCACGTTTTGATCGTGCCGAAGGAACATATCGCCTCTGCGGCGGATATTTCCGGGGAAAACAGCGCCGTTGCGGCGCACATCTTCGAAGTGGCGGCAAAGCTCTCAAAAGAGCTGAAGCTTACAGACGGCTTCCGCATCGTGACCAATTCCGGGCGGGACGGCTGCCAGTCCGTGCGCCACCTGCATTTTCACCTGCTGGGCGGCAAAAAGCTGACCGGCCAAATGGGCTGATCGAACCCAAGAATCCTCAAGGAAAGCGGTTGTGCGGCATGAAACGGCCTTTTGCAGTAATCGGGTTCACCTATTTACTGGTTTTGGCGTCGGTCTCGGCGCTGAGGCTCCAGATCGTTTTGTGCCTGCTGGCCGCTTTTTTGCTTTTATTTTTAGCCTCTATCCTCATTATTCCACTTCGGAAGGCGCGCATCTATCCGGCCTGCTTTGCCGCGGCGTGTATCGCGTGTTGCAGCTTTTGCCTGTTTTCTTATCTGCTCGTGGCGCCTGCGGTGGAAATGGGAGGCAGAAATGCGGAAATTACCGGAACGGTTGTGGAGGAACCACAAGCGGCAAACGGCCGGTATTATTACTTGGTGAAAACAGATTTCGTTTCCTGCGGCGGCAGGCAGGAAGTGAAAATCCGCCTTTCCTCCAGGGAAAATCTGAATGCCGCCTGCTTTGACCGGGTCCGCGCCCAGGTTTACCTTTACCGCCCGAGCGAGCTTTCGTCGGGCGAATCGGAGCGGTATTACCGCAGCCAGGGGATTTATCTCTCCGCCTATGTAACGGGTGAGGCTTCGGCGGAGCCTCTCATGGGCGCAAAGCCGCTTTATTACTACGCCGTGAAAACCCGCCAGTTCGTGCGGAATGCGATAAACGGTTTGCTCCCGGAAGAGGAAGCGGCGGTAGCGCTCGGGCTCCTCATTGGGGATGATTCCGGCCTGTCCGCCGATTCGGCAGATTTTGTCCGCAAATCGGGCGTTTCTCATGTGTTTGCGGCTTCGGGGATGCATGTTTCCATCCTGCTGGGCGCGGCGCTGTGGCTGTTTGCCCGCCTGCGCATCAGAAAGAAGCTGTCTTATCTTCTGGCCTCTTTTCTCATCCTTTTCTTTGCCGCGGTTGCGGGTTTTTCTCCTTCCATTCTGCGCGCGGGGATTATGTATATTTTGTATCTGCTGGGCCAGATGCTCGGAAAAGACCGAGATTCGCTGAATTCCCTCGGATTTGCTGTTTTGTGCATTACGGCGGCCAATCCTTTCGCTGCAACCGATATCAGCCTCCAGCTTTCCTTTCTCGCCACGCTCGGCATCATTCTGGGTGCAGCACCGCTGTACCGGTGGTTTTTGCGCCGCGCACCGGGCCCGAAAAAGCACGGGGCAAAGCTTTACCGCGGCGGGATGATGATCGTTGCAACCTCGCTGTGTGCATCCCTGTTCACCCTTCCGGTTATGATTTTCCGGTTCGGCGCGGTTTCCCTGGTTGCCCCACTCACGAACCTGCTGATCCTTCCGGTGGTAACTTTCATTTTTATCCTGACCGCCGCGGCCGCAGTCTTATGTGTAATAGGGCTGAAGCTTTTAGCTGCTCCGCTCTCATGGCTGATTTTCTTTGGAAGCCGGTATATTCTTGCCGTTTGCAGCTGCCTTGCCGGAATCCCTTATGCCTTCATTCCCGCCGGGCAGCTGTATGTCCGGCTGTGGGTGGGGCTTTCCCTCCTGCTTTTTGCCCTGGCTCTGTTTTTGAACCACCGCGGCCGGCTGCTGAAATTCACTGCCGTGCTCTGTGCCATACTTTTGGCGGTAGGGACGCTCTCCTTTCACCTTGCTTCCGCAAAAGATGTGCAGATCGCCGTCTTACAGCAGGAAAACGGCTACAGCGCGGTGCTTACGAGAGCGGATAGGGCGATCGTTATCGGCTGCGGAGGCGATGGCCTTCCAGCCTTGGCCGTGCAACGGCAGCTCCAAAGAAATGTCGTTTCGGAGCTTGACGCCGCCGTGTTCCCGCAGATGAACGATCTGTATGCATCCGGAGCCGAAGAACTGCTCCAAGGCTGCCCGGTCCGTATCGTTGCGGCACCGGAGGAAGGCAAATATCTGCGTGCCGCAAAACGCGGTGCACAGGAGAATGAATTATGGACCGCCTCGCTTTCTCTCCAATTCTGGAAGGACTGCACGCTTGAAACCTTTCCGCTCGATGAAACGCGCCTGATCGTCCGTCTGGCCGTAGGCGATACGGTGCTGCTTTTTACGCCGCCCGGCGTGGACCTCGCCCTGCTTCCCAAAGAAAAGCAGAAGGCGGATGCTGTGTTCTGCACAGGTGTGGAACCGGAAAATATCTCACTTGCACAGTGCGCGACCTGCGTGGTTTCCGCAGAGCCCTCCCATGTGCAGATGACTGCTTCGCGCCTTGCGGCGCGCGGAGTGGCCACTCTTCCGGCGGGGGAAACAGTATATCTGAAAACAAACGGGACCCGGCTCCGGCTGCAAAACGCCTCCTGGGTACAATAACGAAGGAGCAAGGCCATGCCTCTTTTGAAAGAAAATGAACTGAAACAACAAATCAAGCAGGGGGAATTCCTGCCTGCTTATTTCTTCAGTGGGGAAGAAACGTTTCTTTGCCAGCACTATGCGGAGGAAATTGCAAAAAAATCGGTTCCGGCGGAATCCACCGATTTCAACCTTTTTCGTTTTAACGGCAGGGAAGACCAGTTGGATCTGATCCTGGAAACCTGCGAGGCCTTTCCGCTGATGGCGGAGCGCAAGTGCGTGCTCGTCTGCGACCTCGACCCGGAGGCCCTCCGGGCAGACGATACGAAAAAACTCAAAGCATATCTCCAAGACCCGCCCGCGTATACGACTTTGGTCTTCTGGTACGATTCCGTGCAGATCGGCTCCAAAAAAACGGCGAAGCAAAAAAGCGTTTTTGAGCTTGTGAAAAAATGCGGCGGAGCGGCGGAGTTTGCAAGAAAGGACGCCGCCTCGCTCGTCCGCCTCCTCGTCGGCGCGGCAAAGGCGAGGGGGAAAACGCTTCCTCCCGCCGTGGCGGGCCGCCTCGTGGAGCTTGCGGGAGACGATCTCCAGCTTTTACAGTCTGAAATCGAAAAGCTGTGCGCTTATAGCCGGGGGGAAGAAATTACCGTGGACGATGTGGACGCCGTCGCTTCCCACACGCTGGATGCGAGCGTTTTCGATATCGCAAAGGCAATTCTCCGGAAGGATTCCGCCCGCGCCTTCTCTCTGCTCGATGAGTTGTTCCTTCAAAAGGCCGAGCCGGTCGTCATCTTCGGCGTGCTGTGCAATGCGTTCGCGGATATTTATCGCGCCAAGGTGTGCCTCGATGAGGGGCAGCCCGCCGAAAGCGCCGCGCAGTATTACCAATACCGGGGCAGGGAGTTCCGCCTGCGCAATGCCGCGAGAGATGCAAAAGCCCTTACCGCCGCGCAGATTGAAACCTGCCTGAATGTGCTGGACGAGGCCGACGGCATGCTGAAGGCCTCCGCCGTGGATAACCATACGGCGCTGGAAAAAACAGTGGCCGGGCTTCTTCTGGCCGTATCGGGGGGAAAGCGATGATCCGCATCAGACCCGCTGTGATCGTGGAAGGGAAGTACGATAAAATCAAGCTCTCCGGCCTGCTCGATACCCTCATTATCGAAACGGACGGCTTCCGCATTTTCAAAAGCCGTGCAACGCTTCAAATGATCCGCAAAATCGCCCGGGAGCGCGGGATCGTCATTTTGACAGACAGCGACGCCGCCGGGTTCCGCATCCGTTCCTATCTGCGCGGAAGCGTACCGGAGGGGAAAGTTTATGAAGCGTATATTCCGGATATGTTCGGCAAGGAAAAGCGGAAAGCAAAGCCCTCCGCAGAGGGGAAGCTTGGGGTGGAAGGCGTTCCGGCTGAGGTCCTGCTGGAAGCACTGCGGCGTTCCGGCGTACCGCTGGAGGAAGGCGAGAACCTCCCGGAACGCACCCGCCCTATTACTAAAACCGATTTGTATACAGACGGCCTTTCTGGGGGAGAAGGCAGCCGGGAGCTGCGGGAGGCGTTTCTGAAAAGCCTCGGCCTGCCCGCCCATCTGTCTTCCAATTCTCTCGTGCAGGTGCTCAACACGTTATATGATTATGAAGAATATCAAAATAAATTGGCTTCCCTGCGAAAAAGCGACACAAAAAAGGTTGATTAACCTCATAAAGTTTGCTACTATTATAATAATACAAGTATGGAGGTACAAAATAAATGGATTTAATGCTTCTCAATTCCGGACCCGCCGGGCAGCAGCCTAATGCGACGCAGAGCATCTGGCCGATGCTCATCATGATCGTTGTTACGATCGCGCTGATGTATTTCGTTCTGATTCGTCCGCAGAAGAAGCGCCAGAAGGAAGAAGATAAAATGCGCCGCAATGTGCAGGTGGGCGATGAAATCGTAACGATCAGCGGCTTATGCGGCCGTGTCGTTTCGATCAAGGAAGATTCTCTCGTTCTGGAAACCGGAAGCGACCGCAATAAAGTAAAGATCAAACGCTGGGCGATCCAGACCAATGAAACGATTCACGAGGTGGATTGATTCTGCTTTTGTCATGCGAGCGGAAATAATCCGGTGAACTTTAACGGTTTATATAAGGCCAAGGAACCGCCTCTCATTTCAGCCGAATCCGGGCAAGGAAACTTTTCCCGGCCCAAGGCTTTAATGTGGGGCGGCGTTTTTTAGGCGGCCCTTCGAAGGCCCTCCCCAAGGGGGTCCCTTTCTTTGAGTGAGGTGAAAACTATGAAATTATGCATTGCAGCTTCTCCATGCAGGGTCTGATCCGGGCGATCCGCATGGAGTGAAACAACGTTTCGCCCGAAAAGACTTTGCACTTTTTGCCAAAAATAAAAAAGGAGCAAAGTCAGATGAATGCAATCAAACAATTCCTTCAGGAGCTGCGCAGCTTTTTTCTGTTATTGCTGACGCAGTCGTTTTCAGCGCTCGGCAGCGCAATGACCAGCTTCGCGCTGATCGTATGGTCGTATGAAGCGCACGGCTCTGCATTGACTTCAGCGCTGCTTTCGGTGTGTTCGTATGCGCCGTATGTCGTCATGAGCGTTTTTGCCGGCGCGCTGAGCGATAAATGGAACAAGAAGATCACCATGCTCGCCGCAGACAGCTTTGCGGCGTTTTGCACGGTTGCCGTGCTGGTTCTCCTGCAAACGGGAAAGCTGCAGGTTTGGCATCTTTACTGCCTCAACGCCTTGAACGGGTTAATGAACACCGTTCAGCAGCCTGCCGCCGATGTAACCATCAGCCTTCTCACCCCCGAAAAATACTATCAGAGGGCAAGCGGCATGCGTTCTTTTTCCAACTCCCTCGTGAGCATCCTGGCGCCGGTGCTTGCTACAACTGCAATGGCTCTGTTCGGAATCCAGGCGGTGATAGCGTTTGATTTGGTCACGTTTGGAGCGGCTTTTCTAACGCTTTTGTTCTTTATACAGATTCCAAAGCTTCAGCAAGCGGCCGAATGCGCCAAAGAAACGGTTTTGCAGTCGGCGAGAAGCGGGCTGCGGTATTTGAGAAGGAACCGGGGGATCCTCGATTTGATTTTCTTTCTTGCCGCCATCAATTTCATTGCCTCCATATACGAAGCGGCGCTGCCGGCAATGCTGCTTTCCAGGAGCGGAGGCGGCGAGCAGGCACTGGGTATTGTAAACGCAGTATCGGGTGTCGCTCTTCTTGTGGGCAGTGTCGTTGCATCGGCGCTTCCAGAGCCGAAAAGCCGTGTCCGCGTCATTTGCAGCACGCTCCTGTTTTCCATGAGCACAGAAAATTTTTTCCTCGCCTTTGGGCGGTCTGTTCCGGTCTGGTGTATCGGCGCAGTGCTCGGATGGATCAGCATTCCCGTGATGAATGCAAACCTGGATGTGCTGCTTCGCAGGTTTGTCCCGCTTCCCATGCAGGGGCGTGTATATTCCGCGAGAAACACGCTGCAATTCTTTACGATACCGCTTGGATACTTTGCCGGAGGGATACTCGTGGATCAGGTATTCGAACCGTTTATGGCTGCTCAGCCGTCAGAAGGGCTGCTGGCCGCGGTATTCGGCACAGGGAAGGGGGCGGGCGCCGCGGCTTTGTTTTTTATCATAGCAGTTGGAGGCGTGCTGACCTGCATCGTCTTCAAAAAAGACAAATACATCTGGCGGCTGGAAAGAGAGGCGTACGGCTCTTTCGGAAAACGGCTTCCGATGGATAGGGACATGGCATAAAACGATTCCTCCGCGAATAGATATTAATAGATTCGAGGAGGGGATGTTATGGCAAAAAATAAACAGGCACAGAAAGCAGGCCTCGGCTTTTTGAAGCCGATACTGATCTCCATCGTTACAGGGCTTGCCGTGTGCTTTTTCTTCATGCTGCTGTTTGCCTTCATACTGTCCAGCGGGAGCATGTCCACCGATCTTTCCCTGATTTTTTCCATGGCGGCGTCTGGGTTTGGCGCTCTCACGGCAGGTCTTCTCTGCGCCAAGCTTTTCGCGCAAAAGGGGATGCTCTATGGCGCGGCCGCCGGGCTCGCCATGTATCTGGTGATTTCCCTCGTGGGCGCGGCGGTGACCGGCACGGGATTTACGGCGGTTTCCGGCATCCGACTGGCCATTATCCTCCTGTGCGCGGCCATCGGCGGCGTAATGGGGGTAAACATCCGGAAAAAGCAAAAATTTTGATTGAAATACTGTAAAAATAATGCTATAATTCTTTTGTATTTTAAGGAGAAGGGGGTTTCATCTCTATGAAACACATTAAAACCATAAACAAGCCGTGCCTGAAAGAAAGTGCTTCCAAGGGCGGCTGCGGCGAGTGCCAGGCTTCCTGCCAGTCGGCCTGCAAAACTTCCTGTACCGTTGCCAATCAGAAGTGCGAGAAGTAAAATAGGATTTTGTAAAATACCGCATTCAGGGGGCAGCGTTACGTTGTCCCCTGAATTTTTACGAACGGAGGTTTTTCATGATACACAAGTTTTCCCAAAACGGATATTATATTGTTTTGGATATCAACAGCGGCGCGGTCCACGTGCTGGACGAGCTGTGTTACGATGTGGTGGATTACACCGGAGCCGGTATGGCGCCCGAATGCCCGGCCCAAGCGCTGGAAGCCTTAGGCGGAAAATACAGCGAAGCCGATATCCGGGAAGCCTATGCAGAGCTTTATGAGCTGACCCGGAAAGGGCATCTCCATGCAGGAGACGACGATTATGCCGTTTACGCAGAACAGCGGGTCGAATCTCCAGTGAAGGCCCTCTGCCTCAACGTGGCGCACGACTGCAACCTTCGCTGCGAATACTGCTTTGCTTCGAAGGGGGATTTCGGCCACGGCAGAAAGCTGATGCCTCTGGAAGTGGGAAAAAAGGCGATAGATTTTCTCATTGAGCATTCCGGCAAGAGGCACAATCTGGAAGTGGACTTTTTCGGCGGCGAGCCGCTCATGAATTTTGACGTGGTGCGCGGCGTGGTGGATTACGCCCGTTCGCTCGAGCCTGTCCATCACAAAAATTTTCGTTTCACCATTACGACCAACGGCGTGCTGCTGAATGAAGAAAATATGGAATATATCAACCGGGAAATGTCCAACGTCGTTTTGTCGCTGGACGGCAGAAGGGAAGTAAACGACCGTCTCCGCGTGTTTGAAGACGGTTCCGGCAGCCACGATACCATCATTCCGAAATATCAGAAGCTGATTGCCGCGCGAGACCGAAACAAGGATTATTACGTGCGCGGCACCTTCACCACTCATAACCTGGATTTTACAAAGGACGTGGAGTACATCCGCTCTCTCGGCTTCGACCAGATCTCCATCGAGCCGGTCGTTTCCGACCCGAAGCTCGATTATTCCATTCAGGAAGCCGATCTGCCGGCGGTATACAGGGAATATGAGAAGCTGGCGGATTATATCCTCACACAGAAAAAGGCGGGGGACAGCATCAACTTTTTCCACTTCATGATCGACCTGGATCAGGGCCCCTGTGCGATCAAACGCCTGCGCGGCTGCGGCTGCGGCAACGAATATGTGGCCATTACGCCGGAAGGGGATATTTACCCCTGCCACCAGTTTATCGGTATGGACAGCGATTGGAAAATGGGCAGCGTGCTGGACGGCATCTTCCGGGAAGACGTGAAAACGCGCTTCTCCAAGGCCAATATTTACGGCAAGCCCGCCTGCCGGGAATGCTGGGCACGCTTTTACTGCAGCGGCGGCTGTAATGCAAATAACCAGCAGTATGCGGGAGATGTGCTTGGCCAGCACAAGCTTGCATGCGAACTGATGAAAAAGCGCCTGGAATGCGCCATTATGATAAAGGCCGCGCTGGCCGGCGGCGGGGAATAGCCCCGGGCGTTCAAGGAAACCGAGCCCTTTTCTTTCTTTTTTCAGAAGGAGAGAAAAGGGCTTTTTTCTATGTTTAAAAGGAAAAGAGTATAAAGAAAAAACGGTTTCCATAACGGCCTGTACATAACCGGCTTAGAGGTTGAAATAATAAAGTTTACATAATATAACGACAAGTTTCCATAAAACAATGGACGTAATTAGAAAAATTTTTCCCTTTCTGCGAAAAAAGCCTTGAAATCAGGCCGCTCATATATTATATTATTATCACAACGCTAAAAAGAGAGGGCTGTTTTCTTGAAAGACGTGAAAATCGGTTTCATCGGAGCCGGCAATATCGCCTCGGCTATTGTGGGAGGAATCTCCTCCGGAGTTTACATAAACACAGATAAAATCTATATCTATGACCTCGTGGCGGAAAAAGCGGAAGCAATCGCAACATGTGGTGCCCACACGGTGAAAACCGCCTGTGAGGTGGCTTCCGGCTGTAATATCGTTTTCTTAACGGTAAAGCCTCAGGTTTATCCCGCCGTTTTGGAAGAAATCAAGGGCGCGCTTTCCCCGGAAACGGTGCTCGTGAGCGTGGCGCCCGGCATTTCCATTGCTCAGATCAAGGAAACGGTCGGGTTTGACTGCAAAGTCATTCGCACCATGCCGAATACGCCTTTGCTTCTGGGGCAGGGGGCGGTGGCCGTATGCACCGCAAGCCCGGTAGCGGAATCGGAATTTGAAACGGTGAAGCAGATTTTTGCTTCCAGCGGCATGGTTGCCCAGATCGAAGAAGCACAGATGGACGCCGTTATCGCCGTGCATGGCTCGAGCCCTGCTTATGTGTTCCTGATGGCGAAAGCCGTGGTGGATTACGCCGTTTCGGAGCATATCGCGTACGATGCGGCGCTGGAGCTTTTTGCGCAGACGCTGCGCGGCGCTGCCGACATGCTCATGAAATCCGGCAAAACGCCGGATGAACTCATCACTATGGTAAAGTCCCCCAAGGGCACGACGGAAGCTGCTCTCGATACGCTCGAATCCATGCATTTTTACGATGCACTGACCGAAGGCATGAAGAGCTGCACGAAACGGGCTCTGGAGCTTGGCGGCGGAAGAAAAGACGCATAATTTCCGGCGGTCCCTCATAGCTTTTAGTAAAAGGTGAACAAGCCTTATTACTATTCAAAAACGGGGGACGAGCAATGAACCGGATACGTGAGATCACGATGACCAAAACGCGGACCTTTTTTCAGGAAAACTGGAGGGCTTTGCTGCTGTTTTGCCTGCTGCTCATCGGCATCTTTATCGGCGCGGGGCAGGTTTCCTCCAGCGGCGCCAAAGACCAGATCCGGCTTTTATCGGAATCTTATTCCTCGGCGCGGGAAGGGAAGGCCTTTTTTCCCATCTTCATTTCATCCTTTGCTTCCACGCTGCCTTTTGTATTTTTCGTGCTGATTTCCGGCTTCAGCCTGATCGGCGCGCCGTTTATTTTGGCGACTCCGCTGTTTTACGGCCTCGGCTACGGCGCGGTATCCGGATACATCTACGCGGAAAACGGCCTGCAGGGGCTCATTTATAATCTTCTGCTGATCGTTCCGCACACCTTTTTGTTTCTCATCGCCCTGCTGTTTATGTGCAGGGAATCCATGCGGCTTTCCGGGCGGCTCTTTTCCGACGTTCTGCTCGGCCGTGCCAACGCGGCGGGCGGCTCCGCCGCAGGCTTTCGCGATGATTTAAAGCTGCACTTCGTGCGGTATCTCGTTTATTTGTTCATGGTGGTTGCGGCAGCGTTTCTGGACGCTCTGTGTGCAACGATATTTTCGAACTTTTTTATTTCATAAAGGGGAGGCGGCAGAAAAAGTGAAGGACTACTGCGCGGAATACGAGCAATATCTCGCCTCGCAAAAAAAGGTTTCTGCCAACACCCTGCAGTCTTACCGGAGGGATATCCACCAGTACCTCGATTTTCTGGTTTCCAAATCCCTCACACCGCTCACGGCAACCAGTGAAGCGGCGGCAAAATTCCTTTCCAATCTGGAGGAAATCGGCCGCTCGCAGGCGTCTATTACGCGAATGATCGCTTCCATCCGAAGCTATTACCAGTTTTTGATGATCCTCGGCGTGACTGACCGCAACATCATGCAGGGCATCCATGCGAAAAAGGCAGAGAAGAAGCTCCCTGAAACACTGACCGGCAAGGAGGTTAATCTCCTCCTGATGCAGCCGGATGTTACCGAACTGAAGGGCTGCCGGGACAAGGCCATGCTTGAACTCCTTTACGCCACCGGCATCCGGGTATCGGAACTGATCGACTTAAACGTGACCGACGTTAATATCCAGGTGGGGATCGTATATCTGCATTCCGATAAAGCGGAGCGGATCGTGCCGCTTTACCCCAACGCGGTAAAAGCGGTAGCCGATTACCTCAGCCGCTGCCGCAGCATCATCCTGGCCGGTCAGGAGCAGAACGCGCTCTTCACCAACATGAACGGCCAGCGCCTTACCCGGCAAGGCTTCTGGAAAATCATCAAAACCTATACGAAGCAGGCCAATATTCAGAAAGACATTTCGCCCCACACGCTCCGCCACTCCTTCGCTACGCACCTTCTGGAAAACGGCGCGCAGCTCAAGGATGTGCAGGAAATGCTGGGCCATGCCGATATCTCTTCCACGCAGGTTTATTCCCAGCTCTTGAAAAAGAAGTATCAGGACGTTTATAATAAATACCATCCGAAGGCTCGCAAGGTATAGCGCCTTCGGCCAGAGACGTTGAACAAAAGGGAAGCAGGTGTTCTGTTGGCAAAATTCTTTTCCATGTTTACAAATTACGGAAAGCCCGGCGCGGGCATTTCGAAAGACTCCGTACCGGAGCATCCGAAATTCTGGCAGCTGTTCGCACAGAATTTTAAAAAGCTGATCGGCGTAAACCTGATTTTTATCCTTTCCTGCCTGCCGGTCGTAACCATCGGCCTTGCGGTCACCGGCATGACGAGGGTCGTCCGCAACATCGCGCGGGACGATGCGGCCTTCGTCTGGAGCGATTATATCGAATCCATCAAGCAGAATTGGAAGATATCCATTCCCGTAACGCTCATAAACCTCGTGGTGGGGGGGCTTTTGTGCACTTCAATTTATGTATATAGCATGAGCAGCGAACAGTCCAGCTTTGCCGGCAGCGTCGGTCTGCCGATTACCATCGTGCTGCTCTGCTTTTTCCTCATTATCAACTTCTACGTGCACTATATGATGGTCACATTCGATATCGATTTGAAGCATCTTTATAAAAATGCCGTTATCCTCACCATTACATCCTTCTGGAAAAATCTCCTCACGCTCTTGATGGTCGCCGGGCTCTGGTTTGCCGTATATATTTTATGGTACTGGAACCTGATCGGCATCTGCGTGGGCCTCGGCGTACTGATGCTTTTTTCCTTCACCGGCTTCATCATCTGCTATCAGCTCACGCCTGTGATTCAGAAAAATCTGATCGACCCGCTGGAAGCAGGAGAAGAAAAAAACGAGGAAGAATCCATTTTCCAAGACCGCGTATAAGAAGAGTATAAAAAGAAGCCATCGAAGGGCTATTCATCCTTCGGTGGCTTTTTTTTCGGCGAGGAAACGCGGGAGAGGGGATTGGACTGTGCCGCTTTCTTCATTTGTTCGTTTGCAAGGTGTGTGTAAATTTCTGTGGTCCCGAGATTGGAGTGGCCCAAAATCTCCTTAAGCACTCGAATATCCGTTCCTCCGTGCTGGTACATGAGCGTAGCCGCCGTATGCCGGAGCTTATGTACGGAATACCCCTGGCTGCCGAGCCCGCATTTTTCCAGATTGGAATACACAATATGCTGCACGGTTTTCGGGCTGATGCGGTGATTGAGGCGGCTGAGAAAAAGCGCGTTTTTTTCCTTTTGCGGCACGCCGTCCACAGGGCGCACCTTTAAATATTCCTTGAGAGCGGCCCGGCAGGCGTCATTCAGGAAAAGCATGCGTTCCTTGTTCCCCTTGCCGGTCACGCGGAGAGTGCCCTCCTGCAGGGAAAGATCGCTTAAATTGATGCCCACAAGCTCTGAAAGCCGCATTCCGCAGTTGAGGAAGAGCGTTATGATGCAGTAATCCCGTTCACGGTAGGGGCCGTCGATCCCCTCCAGCAGCTCCATACTCTGCTCCAGGGTAAGGTACTTCGGCAGGGAAGATTTGAGCTTTGGAGAATCCAGCTCTGCGAGCGGATTTTCCTCGAGCTGGCCTGTTTTCACCGTGAGGTATTTGAAAAAGCCGCGCAGGCAGCACACCTTGCGCGCTCGTGTGGCGCTGTTGTTGCTGCGCTCGGTTTTGCAGTAGTTTAAAAAATTATAGGCATCGGAAAGCGTGATGCTCGCGATAAAGGAAAGATCGATATCGTGAATCGAAATCTGTTCGAAGGGAGTGCCCGGATCGATGAGCCCTCGGTCCATCTTCAGAAAGCGGAAAAAGGTGCGAAGGTCGGTGTAGTATTCCTGCACCGTTTTGGGAGATTTTCCCTTGATCGTTTCCATATAGGTCAGGTAATCCCGCAGGGGCTGCGGCGCGCTGCGGTAATCCACATATTTCATGAGAAACACCTCGCTTCTATTTTATCAAAAAAGTGCGGAAATGTATAGGCAATTTCCCCTTACGGCGAAAAAGATGCGTGGAAATCCCCGTGCTTTAAGCGGCCTTCAGTATTGACAGTATGTGATGGAAAATGCTATTATAATAGTATATTTTCAAAGGTAAGGTGTTGAACAGAATGCGTATAAAAACCATTGCAGAAATTGGCTGCAACCACAAGGGCGATATGTCCATTGCCAAGGAAATGATTATGGTCGCGGCGGTTTACTGCAAGGCGGACGTTGTTAAATTTCAAAAGCGGAACAATAAAGAACTGCTTCCTCCGGAGCAGTATAACGCCCCTCATCCGAATCCGGTCAATTCCTATGGGAAAACCTATGGCGAGCACCGGGAGTTTCTGGAGTTCACTCCGGAGCAGCACAAAGAGCTTATGGACTTCTGCGACCAGCTCGGTGTGATATATAGCACCTCGGTCTGGGATTTCACCTCGGCCCAGCAGATCGCAGCCCTGCATCCCAAGCTGATTAAAATCCCTTCCGCCAGCAACACACATACACGAATGCTCGGCTGGCTGTGCGAAAATTACGAAGGGGAGATCCACCTTTCGGTCGGCATGACCACCAAGCAGGAGATCGATGATATCGTTGATTTCTTTATCGACCGCGGCAGGAACAAGGACCTCGTGCTTTACAGCTGCACCTCGGGCTATCCCGTACCGTACGAGGATATCTGCCTCTTGGATATCCGGACGCTTTGTGAAAAATACGGCGATAAGGTTAAGGCCATCGGCTTCTCCGGCCATCACCTCGGCACGGCGGTAGACGTTGCCGCCATGACGCTTGGCGCACAGTGGATCGAACGCCACTTCACGCTCGACCGCACCTGGAAGGGGACCGACCACGCCGCCTCCCTCGAGCCGGATATGTTCAAAAAAATGGTGGACGATTTAAGAAACGTGGAAAAAGCACTCTCCTATAAAACCGTTGACCTACTCGATATTGAAAAGGTTCAGAGAGATAAGCTGAAATACCGCGGGGAATAACATCCCACGCTCTAAAACATGCATTCCGGCAGGAGAAACGGGGCCTCCTGCCGGAATTTTCTGAAACGGAACAGCTCCGCAAATATTACCGTCAGGCCGTCGTCAGAGCGGCGAAACAGAGGTTTTTAAGATGGAATGTAATAAAAAAACAGTTGTTTTTATCCCGGTGCGGGGAGGAAGCAAGTCTATTCCGCTGAAAAATATCAAACCGATTTACGGCCGTCCGCTTTTGTATTGGACACTGGACGCTGCGGTTTCCGCCGAACGCACAGATGCAGTCTACGTTTGCACAGACAGCGATGCGATCCGTGATGCCGTCGGCAATTATATCCGTGAAAATAAGGCTGACACGAACATCGGGAAGGTCGTCTGCATCGGGCGAAGCGCCGAAAGCGCGGCGGATACTGCCTCTACCGAATCAGCCATGCTGGAGTTCGCCGCCGGGTTTGATTTTTCCCATATCGTTCTGGTGCAGGCCACAAGCCCTCTTCTTTCCGCGGACGACCTGAACCGCGGCCTGGAGCAGTATTTTTCCAAAGGGTACGACAGCGTGCTTTCCGTGGTGCGCCAGAAACGGTTCGTTTGGAGGGCGGAAGCAGGTGAAGCAGTACCGGTCAATTACGATCCGCAGGCCCGCCCGCGCCGCCAGGAATTCGATGGATATCTCGTGGAGAACGGCGCATTCTATATCACGAGCCGAGCGCACCTGCTGGAAACGCAGTGCCGCATTTCCGGGCGTATTGGCTATATCGAAATGCCCGAAGAAACCTATACGGAAATTGATGAGCCCGCCGATTGGGTCATTGTGGAGCATCTGTTGAAGCGCTGCCGCAGGAGCCTGCCGGATGCCAGGAAGAAAGCCGGAATCAAACTGTTTGCCACTGACTGCGACGGCGTGTTGACCGACTGCGGTATGTTTTACTCGCCCGAAGGAGACCTGCTGAAAAAGTTTAATGCGAAAGACGGCATGGGAATCAGCTTCCTGCGGGAACGCGGCATCCGCACCGCCATCATTACAGGGGAGAATACGCCCATCGTTTTGCGCCGGGCGGAAAAGCTTCATATCGACGAGGTATTCCTCGGTGTGCGGGATAAGCTTGCCGTGCTCCGCAGCCTCGCGGAGAAGTATGGGATATCCCCGGAAGAAATCGCTTATATCGGCGACGATGTCAACGATATCCCGCCCATGCGCTATGCAGGCATTGCCATTTCGGTGGCAGACGCGATGGAAGCCGCAAAAGCGGAAGCCCATTATGTAACCGCCCGCCGGGGCGGGGAAGGCGCCGTGCGCGAGGCGATCGACTGGCTCCTTGACGGAACCGAAAACAATTGAAGAAGGGAAGTGGAGCGCTTAAATGGTTCTGACGTTACAGCCTTTTTATAAAGAGACCCTTTGGGGCGGCAAAATGCTGCGGGAAAAATACGGGCGTGATATTCCGTTTGAGCAGACCGGGGAAAGCTGGGAGGTTTCTTCGCATCCCAACGGGCAATCCCTGATCGTCAACGGCCCCTATTCGGGCATGACGCTCGATATGGCTTCGCTTCTCTATGGCGAAGGGCTGTACGGCCCCAAGGTCAAGGTCGGAAGCCTGCCGCTGCTGTTCAAATTGATCGACGCCTCCGATAACCTTTCCATCCAGGTTCATCCTCGTCTCAGCACGGGAGATATCCAGGCAAAGCATGAGATGTCTATCATCCTGGAAGCAAAGCCGGGAGCCGTTATTTACGCCGGATTCAAAGAAGGATATACGAAGGAAGACGTGCTGAACCGCACGGACATTTCCATCGATGAAATGATGGAACAGATTCCAGCCCACACCGGGGATGCTTTTTTCATTCCCGGCGGCATGATCCACGCGCTGGGCCGGGGAATCCTGCTGGCCGAAATCCAGACGAATTCGGACATCACCTTCCGCGTGTACGATTGGGGACGCACCGCAAACCGAGCGGGGCTGCGCACGCTTCACAAGGAGCAGGCGATGACGGCGTGCGATTTCAGCCTAGTGGGAAAAAGCGAAATGCCGCTTGTGCTGGAGGGGGCGGATGTGATCCGTTCTTTATGGCCCGCCTGCAAGTTTTTTGCCGCCATGCGCGTTTCCACTCATACAAAGGCAGTAGAAAACACCAGGGGAGACAGCTTCCACATTCTCTTCTGCCTGGAAGGGGATGGATCGGTGGACGGAACCCCCGTTACTGCCGGACAAACGCTTTTTCTGACGGCGGACACCGGCGAATACACCGTAGAGGGCGACCTTTCCTATATTCTTTTCTGGATGCCTGATTTTGAACGGGATTATTCCGCTCCGCTTTTACAAAACGGATATTCGGAAGAAGATATCCGCCGGATGTGGAAGGATTTAAAATAAGAAAAAGTGTATGGGAATTTCCCATACGCTTTTTTAAATACCCGCTATCTCATCGAAATCCACGCGTTTAAAGGCCTCCAGGCAGCCACCGCGTGTTGCGTTATAAACCTTTACGCCGATTTGTTTTGTGAATTCTTCCGTATATTCATAAAGCTCGGTGGCTTTATCCTTCTGAAATTCGGGATAAACCTTATCCGGATTATTGTAATTCTGAATGAAGTAACTGCCGTCTTTTTTATAATTGTTATCAATCCCCAGCAGATAGATCTCGCGGAAGCCCATGTAGGCGGCAATTAGAATCATGGCATGCGTTACCGTATAAGAGCTTGTGATGCAGCGGCGCATATCATACATCATTTTCCTTGATTTTCCATCTAAGAGGTAGCTTTTTTGCCGGAACCAAACGACTCGAGAAAGCGTTTTGATACCGCCGATGCGAAGCAAATCCTTGGAAAAAAACTTGATTTCACAAGGGACACGCTCAAAAATATCGAGTTTTTCCCGAACGACG
Source organism: uncultured Clostridia bacterium (assembly GCA_958436475.1). GTDB lineage: Bacteria > Bacillota > Clostridia > Oscillospirales > Acutalibacteraceae > CAUBKG01. The sequence continues at coordinate 10,727 of CAUBKG010000001.1, read as the reverse complement.
GAATCATCCTCATCGTAAATTGCGTTGATATCGGTGATGCAGTAATATTTCGGCCGGAAATCAACCTGAGAAAGGCAGCGATAAAAAGAATTGGATACAAAGGTTTGCTCGCCGTTTAAGCGCATCAAATCACTAAAGGTAAGGCTGGGGCCGCTGCCGATAATAAAACAGCGCTCGCCGGCATGGGAATCCTTCAGCTGAATGAGCTGATTTTCATTCGGAGTTAACGGAATATTGCAGCGGGTAAACAAACTCACCAGCCATTGCGGAAGCCTTACGAAAAACAAATAGACCGCCCGGATTTGCCGTTCGATTTTTGCAAAGCCGTTTTCACCAAGCAGCTTTTTGATGAGATGCTTAATTCTTTTAATTGTCTCGTTCAATATGTAAAAACTCCGATCCCGGAGTTAACTTATAATATACGGCAGGGGGCCCCTTTGAAAAAACTGCTCCAATTATACAAAATGGATATTTTGTATAATCGGGAGGAGCCTTCAAAGACTGTCATAATATTATATTTTCCAATAAGTTAACTCCTTAAATTTTCTTTCTTATTTTACATGTTTCACTTGCTTTCGTCAATTGAAACTGCAAATAGATAAGAAAGAAAATTATTGTTCCTTCAATTTTTCTGTAATGCATGGCAGCGAACTATATTTATCTATCTTCTTGTATGGCCCTGAACCGGCTGGTGCTCCTTTGTATATCGTCTGTATATCGTCACATCAATCGCATCTCAACGCTTCAATAGGCCGAAGCGCGGAGGCTTTATAGGCCGGGTATACGCAGAATACTACGCCGAGCACGATGGAAATCACCACAATTTGTATCGTGGTGCTTACGCTAATGAGGAGTAAATTCATGTGCAGCAGCCAGCCGGCAGCGAGAATCAATAACAGCCCCGCAGAGACGCCAAGCAGGCATCCCAGCACAGATATCAAAACGGATTCCGCAAAAAATTCAAGCATAATGTTTGATTTTGCCGCGCCGATTGACTTTTTGATACCAATTTCCCGCGTGCGTTCGTTCACACTCGTCAGCATCATGGTCATAATTCCAAGGCCGGCCACGACGAGTGAAATCGTCCCGACGATCGAAAGCACGAGCGATACGATATCCACCATATTTCCGAGCCTGTCCCGCTGCTGAGCGAGATTTTCCACCTTGATGGTGTGATTCATCCGTTCCACAAGCGTATTCCCCACTTCTGACGCATCGCTTCCGCCCTTTACCTTGACTGCAATCTTATCGATTTCGTCGCGGTATGTCGCTTCCTGAACCGTAGTATAGGGCATGTATAAAAAGGAAGGCATATAATCGCTGATCACATTCTGGAGAATTCCGCTGTCTGCTCGTACGACACCAACCACTTCGACCGGATAGTTAGCGTTGTCTATTTTAACGGAAATGCTCTTGCCTACGATATTGGTTCGCTGGTACATTTGTTCGGCCAGGGAACTGTCGATCATGCAGACTTTAGCTGACGCGCGCACGTCCCCCGCGTTCAAAAAGCGGCCGTGGAGCAGCTCCATGGAGATCACTTGGTTAGCGCCCTCGTCCACTCCCCATAAAACGGATTCGAGCGTTTGCGTTTTTGTGGATACCCCGGAGGTCTCCATGATGATCGGCGTTGCGTTCTGAATTTCAGGCTGTGCGGAAACGGCCTGCAGGTCCTTTTCATTGAGCGGCAGCTCATCCAGTTTATCCGAATTGATGAGCAAGCCGTTGAGGCCCAGGTTATCCAGTTCTGCATTGATGGCGGATTTTCCGTTCTCACTGATGCAGTTAACCACGAGCACCGATAAGATTCCGATGGCAATGCCCAGTATTGTCAAAAAGGAGCGGACTTTTCTCCTCCGGATGTTTTTAAAGGCGAGTGCAAATGCGTCCATGACAAAGTTCTCCTTATCATAATCGGATGAGCGCGCCGGAATACGGAACCGCTCCCGGGTTGGTGACGACGACGTCGGAGGAGAAAAGCCCGCTTATCACTTCAAAGCCGCTTTCCAGCTCATTGCCGGTCAATATATATTTCTTACGCGCTCGGTTTCCTTCCACAATATAAACGAACTCCGCTTCGCCTTCCTGATCGACCGCTTCATAGGGAACGCACAGCACCTGCTTCGGATCGGCCGTGGCAATTTCTGCATTCACGCTGAAACCCGGTTTTAAAATATTGTCTTCATTGTCCACGTCTACGAGAACTTCCACCACTGTCTTCCGCGTGGTGGTATCCAGCACCTGCTTGGCAGAGGGAGAAATTTTTGATACGGTTCCCGGGATCGTGCAGCCTGCAAAGCCGCTGCCGGTTATGGTGACCTTCTGACCAACCTGAATGGAGGCAATATCCTCTTCCCTCACGTTCACCGCCGCACGCAGCATGCCGGTATCGGAGATCGTAATGAGAGGATTGAGCGTATCGCTGATTTCCCCGCTGCTGATGTTTACCGCCGAAACGTAGCCGCTTTCCGGGGCATAATAGCATTCGGGAATGGCGTCCTCCAAATTATCGCCATATCGGCTCGCGTATTCGGCCAGCTTTTCCGTTAACGGATTTGTGTCCGAAGAAAACGCTTCCAGTGCCTTTGCGCTGTTTAAGATCGTTGAAACCGTTTCTTCGCGGTTTATTTCGATCAATTTATCGCCCTTTTCCACATAGTCTCCCACCTCTACCAGCACATTGGTAGCGCAGACCGGCGTTTTGGGATCGATATCATACTGCACGGCGTTTCTGATTTTTCCGCTTCCACTCACGGTAAAGTCCATTTCCTGCCAGCTCAAAGGGCTGTAAGTTACTTTGGTGATTCCCGCTTCAAAATTATGTTGAACCCACAGCAGCGCTGCAAGCAGCAGCAGCGTTGCTCCAAACAACAAAACATACCGTTTCTTCATTCCATCAGCCGCCCCAATACTAATCAAATCTCTACTCTATTGTTTCAGCTTTTTGGGGTTTTATTATCGCTACTTTTCTGAATAAAATGCCATTCCGTCCGGATACTAGAATATAATCGGAGGTGTAGGCAAATGTGCCTGATTCCCTGTTCGGAAAATTGCATTTATCAAACCGAAGGCTACTGTAATCTGGATACACCGGGAAGCGTTACAAACAACAAGGGCAACGGCTGCATCCATTTTGTCTGCCGCGAGGAGCTTCCTCGGCAGCAGAAAAAAACAGCCGGAGCGAGCGGCACAGCGGCACTGCAGTGAGCAGGTTCTTCCCCAAAGAACAAAAAAGCGTTTCTCCCTCTTGCATTTGGGAGAAACGCTTTTTTCTTTTATGTTTTTTAGAGGCAAATCAGCGGAACATTTCTTTCTTATAAAGAATGATGCCCGCCGCCACGGTAGCGACCAAGGAGATACCCAGCGGGAACAAATAATTGCCCGCAAACGGCAGCCCCACGTTTTCACCGATATTCATTCCATAAAAGCTGAAGATCATGGTGGGAATGGCCATGACGATCGTGATGGACGTGAGCACCTTCATCACAATATTCAAGTTGTTGGAAATAACAGAAGCAAACGCATCCATCGTGCCGGAAAGGATGCTGAGGTAAATATTAGACATTTCAATAGCCTGCTTGATTTCGATCAGCACATCTTCGAGCAGGTCCTGGTCGTCGTCATACAGCTTGATATAACGACCGCGCAAAAGCTTTTCCAGCGTGGTTTCATCTGATTTGAGCGAGGTTTGGAAATAGACGAGCGATTTTTCCAGGTCGAGCAGTTGAACGAGCTCCTTATTCCGCATGGATTTGCGGAGCTGTTTTTCGAGAAAGTCTGAAACCTTATCGATCTGCTTTAGGTATTGCAGGAAGCGGTTGGCCATGCGGAAAAGCAGATGAAGCACAAACTGCGTCCTGTGGGCGGTCTGCACATTTTTCACCATACCGCTGCAGAATTCCTGAATGATCGGGTTTTCCTTGAGGCTGATGGTAAAGAGGTATTTTTCCAGAAGGATGATGCCGATCGGGGAGGTGGAATAAAACACGCCCTCTTCCCTTTTCTCCACCACGGGAAAGTCCATAATAATGAGGGTGTGGTCTTCCTCGTTTTCAATATGGGAGGATTCCTCTTCGTCAAGAGACGCGCGGAGAAACTCCGGTTCGATGCCGAAAACATCGATCAATTCCTTGATTTCCGATTCCGTGGGAGAAACCACATTGATCCAGCAATTTTCCTCTTTGCCGGCGAGCTGCTGAACCTTGCCGCCGACAGTTTTGTAATAAGCGATCATTTTTACGCACCTTCATTCCAGCGGGCGCGCAGAAAGGCACAGCGCTCCCGCCCAGGATATTCGATAGGGACTACTGTGTCCAGCAGGATCCGGGTTCACGATGTGCCACCTCCTAAAATGATGTCATAATGCATTATAGCACATGAGGGCGAGATTTCAACCGCATATCAGAAATATTCGCGGATTTTCAGCAAAACTGCCGAAAAACGGGATAAACCGTTTGAAAACGCCTTATGTATACGCATTATCGATATTGATTACACAATAATAGTTTTCATTATATTCCCACACTTTTTCCTGGATATTCTGTTTGATCGCCTCTGCCTCCTTCATAAGGGAAAACGGCACCACCACATCAAAAATCAGGTTCGTGTGGCTTTCGCCCGAAACGATGCGGAAGTCGTGCAGGGAAAGCGCGGGATTGATTTTCCCTATAATAGAAACCACCATGCTTTTCAGGCAGTTCACCTGCTCGTTGTCTACCTCGATGGGATCCATGTGGATCACCACCAGGATGCCGAGCTTTTCCTGGAGCTCACGCTCGCACAGGTCGATCACGTCATGGCTTTTCAGAATATCCCCCCGGGCACTTACCTCGGCGTGGAGGCTGGCAAAAACGCGCCCCGGGCCGTAATTGTGCACCACCAGGTCGTGCATGCCGAGAATTTCCTCGTAGCTCATGGTGATAGTTTTGATTTTTTCGATCAGGTCGGGGTCAGGCTCCTGTCCAAGCAGCGGTCCGATGGTATCCCTCGCTGTGTTGACGCCGGTAAAAATGATGAAGAGGGCGACTAGGATGCCGATGTATCCATCGATCTTCCAGCCGAAAAAGTGGCTCATGAGCACGGAAAGCAGGATGGCGAAAGTGGCGATGGAATCGGTCAGGCTGTCCATCGAAGTGGCTTTCAGCGCCTCAGAGCGTATTTTTGCTGCAAGAGCCCGGTTGAAAAAGCACATACCGAGCTTCAGCAGGATGGAAAAGACGAGAATGCACAGAGCCGGAACCGAAAAGACGATTTCCTCCGGATGTATGATTTTTTCCACAGAGGATTTGATCAGTTCGAGACCCAGCAGCAATATGATGATGGAAACGGTAAAGCCGGAAATGTATTCAAACCGGCCGTGGCCGAAGGGGTGCTCCTTATCGGCCGGCTTATAGGCCATTTTGAAGCCCGCCAGCGTAACCACCGAGGATGCGACGTCCGAAAGGTTATTGAATGCGTCCGCCGTGATAGCGATGCTGTGCGTGATAGTACCGATCACAAACTTGAGCACCGAAAGCAGAACATTGCAGAATATTCCCACGAGGCCGCTCCATTTCCCGCATCGCTCCCGGACCTCCGCCGATTCCGCCTGTTCCCCGCTTTTCACGAGGTGTTTTAATAGTAATCCCGTCAAAAAACAGAAGCCTCCCTTTCGCCGGGAGTCGCTGCTTTCCCCGGCGTTATTCCGTAAGATTTTCAAATTCTACAATATTGTTTTGATTGATGATGGACTGATAAGAAAACACCGCATAGCCTTCATACTTCGGAAGGCTGCGGCAATATTCCACCTGCCGCTTGATCAGATCCCCGGGAGACGCCCATTCCGTCCGCGCGGGGCTGTCCACCGGGAGGGCTTCTTCCGTGGTGCCGAGCTTGTAACCGGCGAGGCCGAAATAAACATCCACATCAGCAGTGCAGAGCTCTTCCCACTGATTGCAACAGGCCTCGAAGGCCATGGTGGGATGCTGGAAGCCGAAATACACCTGCGGGCAGATATAATCGAGATAGCCTTCCGTTTGGCACCATTTCTGCACATCGGCAAAATAACCGTCCCGATTGCGGCTGATGTTCGCAGCGGGCGAAATGCCGAACCGCAAGGCTTCCCCTTTGGCTTTTACCACGCGGTATGTACTGGAAACGAGCGCATCCACATTGGCGCGGCGCCAGTCTTCCAGCGGCAGCTTTCCCCCAGCCTCCTGATAAGCGGCAAAAGAGCCCGCATCGAAGCTGGGTTCCGACGTGGGATAAAAATAATCGTCAAAATGGATCCCATCCACCGGATATGCGAGGATTTCACGAATGCCATCCAAAATCAGGCCGCGCGCTTCCTTGCTTGCGGGGTTGAAATAAGTCCCCCGGGAGCAGAACAGGACGCTGTCTCCCCCCAACAGAAAGGCTGGGGAATCCCCCAGTTCCGCGAGGTTCTGCGCTTTCAGAGAAATGCGGAAGGGGTTTACCCAAGCTTCGAATCGGAGCCCGTGTGCATGGGCGGAGGAAACGAGAATATCCAGCGGGTCGTAGTCCGGGGCGCCGCCGTCGCTTTTCAGGCAGTTTGCGGCAAACGGGAACAGCTTCGAGGGATATATGGCGTCTGCAAACGCCCTCACGTGAACAATCACCGTATTGAACCCATACTGAACGACATTATTATACATGCTGTCCACTTTATTTTCAAATTCTTTTTGGCTCATATCCTTACAGCCGAGCTCATAATAGGAAATCCACACCGCCTTCCATTCCTCCGGCAAATCGGGGGCTGCTGTTCCAGCCGAGGCGCCGGGATTCGGACCTTTTCCAGTGGGGTCTTGTCCCTCCGAAGGAAAAGGAAACGCATCGCATGCGGTGAGCAGGCAAAAAAGCGGCAGGAACACTAGGCAGAAAATACGTATTTTTTCTTTCATTTTGAACCTCCCTCGGGTAAAATAAGTGTGATAAACGAATGGAGTGAACCGAATGCAAGACCTCACTATATACATATTCACCTATCTGATTTTTATCAATCTATTTTCCGTGCTGATTACCCTGTGGGACAAATACGCCGCCGTTCATCACCGCTGGCGGGTCCGGGAAAGCACGCTGCTGCTGTGCAGCGCTCTCGGAGGTTCCCCCCTGATGCTTCTCACCATGCATCTGATCCGGCATAAAACGCAGCATAAAAAATTTATGATCGGTATTCCGGTTATTCTGGCGGTACAGCTCGCTGCCGCGGCATTGTGGCTCTATCGGTTTTATGCTTTATAAAAACATCGCCGCGAATAGAAAAGAGCCCCGGCTTTAGACGGAGGCTCTTTCGTAATATAAGCTTTATTCTTCGAGCTCTTTTTTTCGTTTGTTGGCGGCAACCGCATTTCGGATGCTGGTGAAAGAAGCGATAGCGCCGAGAAAATAACCAATCGCCAAATCCTTGAGGAATTCGGGAAGCACTTCCGGAATCTGTAAGATATCCGGCATCATCTGAACCACATCCAGAAAAGACAGCCCCAGTTCCTTCCATTCTTTAAAAACTTCATAGGCAACCCCCAAATATTCGGCAAGGAATATCACCACAATGGAAACGACGATTGCAATGACAACGCCCTTCAGGGAATCCTTTTTGCCGGAAAAGAGCTGATATCCAAATATGGCAAGCACCACGGTGACCAGGCCGCAGAGCCCGGCGATATACCCCAGCTGATAAATCAGGAAATAGAGCACGCCTCCCAGCAGGGCAAACAAAAGGGCGCCTACAATACCTGCCACAACGTTTTCCTATCTTTCCACCTCTGGAATAGCTCTCGTTTGCGGTGCCGCGTAATCCGGCTGTGCATAACGATCCTGCTCCTCTGCCGCAGGATCAGCATCTCTCGTTTCAAAATCCTCCATACTTTTCCTCCTCAAATCTCATAAAAAGAAGGGCTCGAAACAGTATGTAAGCGGTAACGACCCCTTATTTTCAGAGTGTTTTATTAAACGATATCATATTTATGCCTTCCTTTGTAGATTAAAATAGAAAAAAACAGAATTTATGATATTCAGATCATAAAATAATGCAGAAAAACAAAAGAGGCGCCTCCGTTGGGAGGCGCCTCCATGCTTAGAAAAACAGCTTATTTGAGGCCGTTCTCGTAAGCTTCGATCATTTTCTTAACCATCTGGCCGCCGACAGAACCAGCCTGACGAGCGGTGATGTCGCCGTTATAGCCTTCCTTGAGGTTTACGCCAACTTCGTTGGCAGCTTCCATCTTAAAACGGTTTAAAGCTTCGCGGGCTTCCGGAACAACGATACGATTGCTGCTATTGTTAGCCATGATTATTTTCTCCTTTTAAATCTTGAAATATTAATTTCATCTTTTTTCTCTTGCGTTTGCAATATTATTGTGTTCCGGCCGTTTTGCAATATGATTAGTAAAATCATGAAATATTTTAGCGCTTTTTCGGAAAGGTGCTGTGATAAGCATTTCCTGTCTACGAATTTAACCCCGCCATTTTGCAAAAGGGCGGTCATCTGTTCGGCTGGGAGGATTTTTTATAGATTGCCGCAGGCAATCTATAAAAATTATCCATGTTGCCCGCCCAGCGGGCAACGGACCTAAAATCTCTGCGCGCGGCCTCGAAGAGACCGCATGCGCCAAAAAATAGCCCTAAACAGCTCCGCCGGAAAATGGCGCTTCATTCGCAGCTATTTTTTATTATTTTCACAAAGGAGCGCCCGCTGTGCGGCAATGGTGGCCAGGGTATCCCCAAGCTGCGTAAAAACCGCTGCGGCAACCGCCAGCTCGCCTCCGGATAAATGGCAGGCGATCGCGTTAGCCAGCGCCGTGATGCTGAAAGGGAGTTCACACGTATTCATATATTTCACCTCTCACCCATCGTATGCATATGCATGGCCGGCGGATATCCCTGCTTCGCGAAAAAAAGAAACCTTCTGCAAAGAAACCGCCCGGAAGCAACATCCGGACGGTTTCTGATCAAAAAGGACTCGGCAATGCTTTAGTCCTGCTTCATTTCAAAGGACTTGCAGTCGGTGCACTGATCCATGGTCGGGTTCTTTTCATGCGTACCGATGAGGATGCGCTCCAGCGCACAATAATCGGCAGATGAACAGTGGTTCGCGCAGTTATAGATGGTGCATTCGATGCACGGGTTCGCGGTATTCTTCGTCATGCTTTTCCCTCCTTTGCGTGATTTCATAGTTATTGTAACCTTCCCTCCTGCATTTATTTATTGCGTTTTTTGCAGAAATGAAGAAATCGGGCAAGACGGCGCATATTCAAAAATACCTTTTGAATTATCAGAAAATGCGCTGTGGGCATACAATAAAATGATTCTATATGGGAAGACGTGATTTTTTTGAAAAGCTGCAATTGCCCTGACCTGCCGGAGGAAATCGCCGCTCAGGTGCAGGTAATAGAGAAATCTCAGCAATATATCCTCGTGATTATCGGCGCGATCCTTCTTTCTTTTTATTCCACGCAGATTCAAAAGCAGCAGCTCATCTGCACCGCTGTCGAACATCCCTGCTGCCGCTGCCTGCCGGATACCTTTCCCATCAAATTTATTTCCGATATTTTGATTCTTGCGGCCCTGTTCTTCTTTTTCCACCTCTCAAAAGAACAGGTAGATTCCTGCGAGGGAGAAACTGGGTGCTGTTCCGCCCGATTGAATCTCACCGCCAGTATGCTGGTATTGCTTGCCGCGCTCATTCGTTTTTTCGATATCAATTTCGTCAGGTGCCGGGAGGGCCGCTAGCCCTCCGCTTTTTCGGGGACGAACCAAACGTCCGGCACACGCGTAAAATAAAGTGGACAACCAAACAAAAAGGCAGTTGCCCTGAAAATCAGGAAAAAAGGAGCTATTGAAAATGCCTATCATTTATTTAAGCCCTTCCACACAGGAGGGAAATATGTTTATAACCGGCGGCAGCGAAGAATATTATATGAATCTGATTGCCGACGCGATGGAGCCTTATCTTCGGGCAAACGGCATCCAGTTTACGCGGAACACGCCGGATATGACGGCGGCTTCGTCGATCCGCCAGTCCAACGAAGGAAATTACGACCTCCATGTGGCTCTGCATTCCAACGCCGCGCCGGAAGGCCGTTCCGGCCAGGTGCGGGGAGCTGAAGTTTATTATTTTCCGGGAAGCGTCAATGGAAAACGCGCCGCGGAGATCATTGCCAACAACCTGAGAAGCATTTATCCCCTTCCGGACCTCGTAAAAACAGTTCCCACAACGTACCTCGGCGAAGTGACGAAAACCCGCGCGCCTGCTGTCCTCATCGAATTTGCCTATCATGACAATCCGGAGGATGCCGCCTGGATCATAAATAATATCGATAATATTGCACGCAACGTGGTTCTTTCTCTCACACAGTATTTCGGTATTCCCTTCATCAGCAATCCGCAGCCGCCGCGCACCGGCACCGTTCGGGTTACCTCAGGCTATCTGAACATCCGCAGCAAGCCCTCCACCAGTTCCTATGTGCTGGCGCGGGCTTACAACGGCGATAAGATCACCGTGCTCGGCCGCTGGCAGGATTGGTATGTGGTCAATTACAACGGCGTAGTAGGCTATGCAAACGCCAATTATATCGTCGTCTAACGACCGCACAGCTTAAGCAGATAAAAAAAGAGCCGCATCGGCCCCTCTGGGTTCCATGCGGCTTTTTTGTGTTTATCTTTAAAGCGGCCGATGAGAGCGAGACCTGGCCCGTACCGTTTTATACTCCCTCCAGAGCGACGGGAGATAC